>JAUIJB010000138.1 GCA_030430455.1 Verrucomicrobiia bacterium
GTAGCCGAGCACTACTAATCATCCGTCCGGCTTGATTCCTTTCGAAATCAACTTTCCAAAGGACTGCAAGGTTCCGGAGCAGATCGTCCAGGAACAGACTATATTCTCCATGTGGATGTCAGGGAGCGGCCATCGCTTGCCGGAAGGCGGGCGGTTGAGGCTCGCTGGACCGCTTCGGTCCCCAGAAGCCCAGTTTCGAGCATCGTCTCGTGATTGCCTTCTGGTGGCCATAGCGCGGTGGAACCACCCGGTCCCATTCCGAACCCGGAAGTGAAACGCTGCAGCGCCGATGGTAGTGGGGCGATAGGCCCTGTGAGAGTAGGTCGCCGCCAGGTCTATGCCCGGCATCGTCGAAAGACGGTGCCGGGCTCTTTTTTTGCCCGGATCGCGCCCTTTTCCCGCCGCCGCGGGGACGAGGGGTGTCGACTTCCGGAGTTTTCCGGAGTTGCAGCACCGGCCGCAACGCGGATGCTGGCGGCGCATGAGGCTGCTGTTGTGGTTCGTGGCGCTCGCCGGGGTGATCCTCGCCACCTGGCTGGTCTGGGGTGGCGCCTGGGAAGAGCGCTTTTCCCTCGAGGGCTCGGTCGCGGCGATCAAGGCGGCTGGTCCCTGGGCCTGGGCCGCCGGGGTGGGGCTGCTGGTCGCGGATGTGTTGGTCCCCATTCCCGGGACGGTGGTCATGTCCGCGCTTGGGCTCGTCTATGGTCCCTGGATCGGGGGGCTGGTGGCGGCCGGCGGGTCGATGGCCGCGGGCCTGGCCGCCTATGGTCTCTGCCGCTTGCTCGGGGAGCGGATCGCGCGGCGCATCCTCGGTGACCTCGACTTCGAGAAGGGCCGCCTGCTCTTCGCCCGCGGCGGTGGCTGGATGGTGGCGCTGTCGCGCTGTCTGCCGATCCTTCCTGAGGCGGTGGCCTGCACTGCCGGCCTGGTGAGGATGCCCTTCGGTCGCTTCGTCGCCGCACTCGCATGCGGCAGCGTGCCGGTGGGTTTTCTTTTTGCCGCCATCGGCGCCGCCGGCCGAAGTGTCCCGGGCTGGGCGCTGGTCTTCTCCCTCGGGGCTCCGGCCGTGCTTTGGGTCGTCGCCGGCCGCATCCACCGTCGCCTCGGTTGAAGGGCGGGGTTGCACGGCGATGTCCGGCGGACTTACGATCGCCCCATGTCCGACGCCTCGCGCATCATCATCAAGATCTTCCTCTACCAGATCACCCCCCAGGTCTGGCGCCGCCTGGCGGTGCCGGCCGACTTCACCTTTGCCCAGCTGAACGATGCGATCCAGGCCGCGATGGGCTGGGAGAACAAGCACCCGCATGAGTTCCGCCACGGCAAGGGCAAGCGGCTGGTCGATGTGATCGGCCCGGTCGGCCTCGAGGACCAGACGCCCGGTGACTTCCAGGACGAGGCGAAACTGACGATCAGCGATTTTCTCGGTCGGCGGCGCCTGCCGGTCCGGATCCTCTACCGCTATGACTTCGCCGAGGAGTGGATCCACGAGCTCGTCTTCGAGAAGAAGGACGAGGGCGAGGCGCCGGTGATGCTCGGGGGCGAGCGTGCTTGCCCACCCGAGGACTTCGGCGGAGCCTTCCAGTACATGCAGGCACTGAACGGGGAGATCGCCTGGGACCACCCGGGGTTCGACCCCGAGGTCTTCGATCCCGGCGCGGTCGACTTCTCGCCGCCGAAGAAGCGCCGCAGGAGGTAGCGGCCCCCAAGCCGGTTGACGGAGACGCCCGTTCCAAGCCCGGAGCGGATTTCCCATGGCGCCGGCGCAGGGCCCGGGCATGATGGTGGCATGACCACGGAAGCTCCCCAAACGCACAGCAAGACGATCGCCTACCTGCTGTGGATCTTCGGATTCACCGGATCCCACCGCTTCTACTTCGGGCGGCCGATCACCGGGACGATCTGGTTCTTCACCCTCGGCCTGCTCGGGGTCGGCTGGCTGATCGACCTCTTCCTGATCCCGGGAATGGAGCGTGCGGCCTCGCGCAGGTACGCGACCGGGCCGGTGGACTACTCGGTCGCCTGGTTGCTGCAGACCTTCCTCGGTTACCTCGGCATCCACCGCTTCTACATGGGCAAGATCGGCACCGGCCTGGTCTGGCTTCTCACGGTCGGGTTGTTCGGGATCGGCTACATCTACGACTACCTGACGCTCAACGGGCAGGTCGACGAGATCAACCGCCGCACGGGGTGAGCGGCCGCTCGGTCACGGGAATCTGCTTGCCGTGCCCGGCGGACGGCGGTTGATAGCGGGGTGACCGCCTGCCTGCTCTCCCGCCTCGCCCTGCTCGTCCTCTTCGTCCTTCTTTCCGCCCGGACTCCCGCCGCGGAGCCGGTCTCCCAGGTCGCCTTCGGCTCGTGCTTCAAGGAGATGCTGCCGGCACCGAGCCTGGAGGCGGTCGCGAGCCTCGATCCGGATGTCTTCATCTGGATGGGTGACAACGTCTATGGCGACACCGAGGACATGGAGGTGCTGCGGGCGAAGTACCGGGTGGTTCGCGAGCACCCGGCTTACGCGCGGATCCGCGCCAACTCGCGGGTCATCGGGACCTGGGACGATCACGACTACGGCCTGAACGACGCCGGCAGCGAGTACCCGATGCGCCGCGAGTCCCAGCAGGTCTTCCTGGATTTCCTCGACGAGCCGGAGGGCAGCGTGCGGCGCAAGCGCGAGGGGGTCTACGCGGTCGAGGACCTCGGCGTTCCGGGCCGGATGCTGCGGGTGATCCTGCTCGACCTGCGCTACCACCGCGACCCGATCGGGTCCGATGGCACCATGCTGGGCGAGGCGCAGTGGAAGTGGCTCGAGAAGGTGCTCGTCGAGAGCTCCGCCCAGGTCAACCTGCTGGTCTCGTCGATCCAGCTCCTCCCGGAGGAGCACCGCTTCGAGAAGTGGGCGAATTTCCCGGCGGAGAGGAGGCGCCTGCTCGAACTGCTCGCCCGGCCGGATGTGCCTCCGGTGCTGGTCCTCAGCGGGGACCGGCACATGGCCGAGATCAGCTGCGACCGCGAGAGCTGCGGCTACCCGCTCTTCGAGGTCACCTCGAG
>JAUIJB010000094.1 GCA_030430455.1 Verrucomicrobiia bacterium
CCACCCGGTAGTCCGACGAGCCGTCCGCCTTGGTGAAGGTCGCCGCCGTCAGCACGTTGGTCCCGGTCACGAAGTCGGCCAGCGTGTCGGCCAGCTCGACCTCGTAGCGGATCGCGTCCGCCACCGCGCTCACATAAACCTCCAGCTCGAGATGCGTCGACTGGCTCGGGTCCTCCTTGACGCGGATCGCCGCGCGGTAGTCCGGCTGGTCGGGGTCGAGGTCCAGCGCGTACTCCACCAGGGCGATGAGCCCGTCGGCATCATCGTCGGCATCACTGCTTGGAACGAGGTTCAGGAGCTTCCAGTCGTCGAATCCCGACAAGGGCTCGTAGGTCACCGCGAAGCTGTTGTCCGCGCCCGCCGTCACCAGCGCCGCGTCCACCACGATCGGCTCCGGCGTCGCGTAGCCCGACACCGCCCCGAAGTTCAGCGTGAAGCTGTCCCACTGCGCGTTGAAGGGCACCGACTGCCCCGACGACACGTTCGCATACCCGCTCCCCGCATTCGGCGTCACCGACCAGCGCGCCGCGCTCAGCGTCTCGCTCGGGGCCACCGAGACCGACAAGGTGGTGAACGCCCCCAGCGAATCGAAGCTCACCAGCGACGAACTGCTGTCGAGCACGTCGTCGTTGCCCGTCGAGGCGTCCTGCGCGTCCTTGATCATCCGCGTCACCGGGCCGTCGATCACGCGGTAGACCGCCCGGCTCTGGCCCGCCAACAGGATCCCCGCCGGATACCACTGCCCCGAGCCCGGCACCTCCACCATCAGCGGGCCGCCGCTGCAACCGCCCTCGCCGAAGACCTGGTTGGTCTCGTAGAGCTTGGCCGGCACATTGTCGTCGATCGCCGTCAGCGGCGCCGCGAAGAGCTTCTCGAAGATCATCCCGCGCTGCGGCCAGACCTGGCTGCGCTGCGCGTAGCCCAGTGCGTGCTTGTTCTCCGTCCCGGTCAGCCAGTTCTTGTCGGCGTTGCTCTCGAGGAAGTTCGCCGAACCGCCGGTCCAGGTCGCCGCATCGGTGAAGTACAGCGCCGCGAAGTCAACCTCCTGCGGGTCCTCCGGCAGGTCCGGCACGCTGCCGTCGATCGAGTCCGGCGCCACCAGCTTGGCGTAGCTCGTCTGGTAGAGGATCCCGCGCGGCGTCATCGGCGGCGCCTGCCGCTCACCCTGCTGCTGGCGCGCGAACCACTGCGTCTCGGCGAAGCTCAGCCCGTTGAAGTCGAAGAACAGGTGCGCCGCGGTCAGCACCACCCGCTCGCTGACCACCGTGCCGGTCCCCCGCCCCAGCGAACTGCGGATCATGCCGACGTACTGGTAGGGGTCGCCCTCGAGGTCCGGCGAGCCGGCCAGGTCGAAGGTCCTGGCCGGGTTGAAGTTGCTGATCAGCAGGTAGTCGCCCCAGTTCAGCCCGAGGATGATCCCCTGGCGCACCGGCACCACCCGCGAGCGCGGCGTGGCGTAGCCGGCCACCGGCCGGAACTCGATGCGGTAGTCGCCGACCGGCAGGGTGAAGTCGATCAGGTCCTCAACCTCGTCGCCGTTGTCGGTGACGTTTCGCCAAGCCTCCTCGCCGCTGAGCCGCCAGCTGAAGCCCTGCGCCGTCTCGGGAAAACGCAGCACGCCCGTCGCGCTGGCCGGCAGGTCGAGCACGCCGTTGAAGGTGAACTCGTAGGCGCCGCCGGTCGGCTCGACCACCGTGGTGAGGACCTCGTCGGACCCCGGGTAGGCGATGATTTCCAGCTGGTAGCTCTCGCCCGCCACGATGTCGCCGATGGTCTCGCCGTCGCCGTGCCAGAGGAACTCCGAGGACAAGCGCCAGCGCGCGTCGGGAACCGGCAGGTTCACCGTCAGCGTGTTGCCGGTGGTCGAGGGCAGCGGGTCCGGCGGGGTCTGCGGCAGGGTCACCGTGACGTCGACCGTATCGCGGTTCTCGACCCCGAACTCGTCGGTCACCGTGAGGGTGGCCGTGGTGACGCCCACCGGGAACCTCACCGTCGGCATCATCCCGCTGGCGGATCCGCCGTTCCAGGTCCACTCGTAGGAAACGATCGCGCTCTCCTCATCGGACGAGGCGGACCCGTCGAGGGTGACCTCCTCGGAACCGAGCGGCTCCGTGATGAGGTAATCCGGGGCCGGGCCGCGCTCGAAGGTGTCGGTCACGTTGATTTCGCCTCCGGCATCCGCCCGCGGCTCGAAGTTCACCTCGGCGGCGAGCCCGGCGAAATTGCGGTAGATGTAGGCCTTGCCCACCATCACTTGATTCTGGTCGAAGCCACCGACGATCAGGTCGGTGCCGTCATGATCGAGCGTCGCCTCGAGAAAGCCGAGCACGAGGGTTTCCGGAATGGTGGGGTCCACGATGCGGCTCATCGGCAGGTAGCCCGACTTCTCCCACTCCCCGTCCCGCAGATGGAAGGTCGTCACGCTGCCTCGGGTCCCGTTGAATCCCGGGGTGTTGTCAGCCGAGGCCGCGACCGCAAGAGTATCGCCCAGCAGGGCCAGACTGGAGCCGAAGCCGCCGGCCGGCTCGGACAGCTTGCCCGTGCGGCTCCAGGTTCCCCCGCTCAGGGAGTAGCGATACACCGCACCGGTGAAGTCGTCCTCGTCGTCGAGGCTCGCACCCACCAGGATCTCGCTGTCGTTCATGGCCACTGCATAGCCGTAGCGGTCGGAACCGGTGATCGCCGGGTTGCTGACGTTGTCGCTCTCGAAGCGTGCCTGGAAGGTCCAGCCGGACGGACCATCCTCGTAGGCGTAGGCCACCCCGGAGTTCAGGTTGGAGTAGCCTCCCGCGCCGATGGCGACGCGCGAACCATGCACCGCGACCGAGGATCCGAAGTAGCTGACATCGTCGCCCGCCGGGGGATCGATCTCGCCGACCTGGACCCAGGCGCCGTCGATCAACTGGAAGACGAACACCCGGCCCCGGTCCAAGGTCGACTCGGGTGAGCCGACAACCAGCGTGTCCCCGTCGACCGCCATCGAGGCTCCGAATCCCTCGTCCCGGTCGTTCGACCCGCTCCGCGGGAAGCCGGTCGACGGGTCGACCGGAACGAGCGTGCTGTGGGCGGTCCAGTTGCCATTGACCCGCCGGTAGACCTTGACCAGGCCGCTGGAGTTTCCAGGGTTGGTGAAGTAGGGCGGGGCGCCAACGAAGGCCCAGTCGCCGGAGACCTCCACCGACTGTCCCTGCCTCACCTCCGTGGCCGGGAGCTGAATCTGCTGCCATTCGTCGGTGATGTTCTCGTGCAAGTACGAGGCACCCAGGACCAGCCCCTCGGTGGTCTTCTCGGAAGCCCCGACCAGGGCCACTCCCCCGTCGATCGCCACCGCCGCACCGAACTGGTCCCCGGATGCCCCGTCGGTCGGCTCGAGGATGTCCGGGACGGGATTGGGATCGAGCAGGTCGAAGTCGAACGAGGTGACCCGGGTCAACCCGTTCTCGTCGGTCACCTCGAGGGTCACCGGCTGGCTGCGCGCCGCCTCCGTCAGGGTGATCGTCCCCGACTGGCCGCTGAAGACCCCGCCGGTCCAGCGCCAGGTCCACGAGGCGATGTCCGCGTCCTGCGAGATGACCGCACCGCTGACCTTCAGGCGGATCGTCCCGTCACCATCGGTGTCCGCCACCGTGACGTCGGCCCCCGCGTCGATCACCGGGGGCTGGATGATCGAGACGTTGGCCGTGTCCTTGGCCACCCCGCCGCGGCCGTCGGTCAGCACGAGCTCGACGGAGGTCACGCTGGGGTCGATGTCGGCAAAGGCCTGCAACCCGTTGACGCTGCCGCCATCCCAGATCCAGCGGGCATTGAGGCTCTCGGCGCCGTCCGGGTGGAAGGAAGCCCCGCCGTTGAGGAAGACCCGCACCGGCTGGCCGTCGAAGCTGGTGGTCGCGATGTCGGGGCCGGCATTCGCGGTGGCTTCGATCGCGAAGGGTTCCGGTCCGGTGCTGCCCTCCATGAAGACCCTCACCGTGCCGGCAGCCCCATCCACCACCGCAAGGCGCCCCGAGTCGAAGTCCGTCACCTTCGTGCGGCTGTTGAAATTCAGGTCGTCGACCAGGGGTCGGCGCGCGGTTCCGCTGTAGCCGGTCCAGTCGGTGGCCGCCTCGTCGCGAACGTGAAGCTCGAAGACGCCATTGCCGCTCCAAGTAAGCAGCGCGCCTCCATCGCTGTCGAGCTGGCCACCGATCCCGTCGAACCCGAAGCCATACTCGGCGATGTCGTAGGGGAATTCCGTCTGTTCCCACGCGGAGGCCACCTCCTCGACCAACACGAAGGTGTTCGGCGCCACGCTTCGCGACAGGATCACTCCGCCCTTGAGGTCGATCGGCTCGAGGGCGAAGCCCGACACCGAGGTCGGCACCTCGGGGTCGTAGAGCAGCGACTCGTCGAAACTCCACACCGCACCGGATCGGCGAAAAAGGTCCAGTCGGGCCCGCGGGTAGGAACTTCCGCCGAACAGGTCGAACTTGCGGCTCACCACGATCAGGTCGCCCTCGATCGCGAGAAAATCGCCGTAGCGGTTGCCCGCCACCAGACCCCCCGGGGGTAGCAGCTCGCCCGTGTTGGTCCAGGTGGTGCCCGACCAGTCGTAGACGAAGACCTGACCGCCGTCGGCGGCCGTGGCATCGCTGTTGCCATCTCCGATGACCACCGTATCGGCGGTGAAACGCAGCGTCTTCTCTTCGCCATCGACCGCCGGCAAGCTTCCGGACACGGTGATCGGCGAACTCGACCAGCTGCTGCCGTTCCAGCTCACCAGGGCGAAGTCGGTGAGATTCGTGAAGTCGCCGCTGACGATGGTGTCGGCATCGACCAGGGCGTGGTCGGGACCACTCGACGGCAATGGGCTCTCCACCCAGCTGCCACCCGTGAAGCGGTAGACCTTCTCGTTGGCGGCATCGGTCCCGTCGACGAGCAGGGTGTCACCGGCCAGCAGCGCCCGGTCGATGAAGCTGGCAAAGGGATCGGTGTCGAAGCCGGCGAAGTCCTTGTAGAGCCCGCTCTCCCGGGTGAAGACGGTGAGGTCCAGCGTGTCGCTGGCCATCTCGGCGGCACCATCGGTGACCGTCAGGGTGACCGTGACGGGCAGGTTCGTCGCCGGGAACACCACGTCGACCACCTCGCCGCTGGCGCTGCCCCCGCTCCAGGTCCACTCCCACGAGCTGATTTCTCCGGTGGCCGGCCGTGAGCCGCCGCCATCGAGCCGGACCATCACCTGGTCGTCTCCGGTCTCGTCGATGATCTCCACGTCCCCGCCGGCCACCGCCGAGGGACCCAATTCGTAAAGCGCCGTGATCGTGAGGTCGCCCAGGACGGTCGTGAAGTCGGTGTCCCAGCCGACGAAGCGCCAGCCGGGGTCGGAGGTGATCTGCGGGGCCTGGGCCGGGCTGCTCGCGCTGACCACCTGGCTCAGCGCCCCCCCTCCGGTCCGGGTGCCATGCAGACCGACGTCGAAGGTCAGCGTGTAAGTTTCCACTTCGTAGAGCGCTGCGACCTGAATGGGGCCGGTCACGCTCGAGAAATCGAGGTTCCACCCGGTGAAGGTCCAGCCGGGTTCGACCTCGAAGGTCGGCGCCACCGCGGAGCTCCCCGCCGGAACCGTCTGGATCACCTCGCCACCGGTCAGGGTGCCGAGTTCGCCCAGGTCGAAGGTGACGTAGTAGCTCGGCGGCACGGCCACGACCGTCCCCTGGTCGACTCCCCGCGTGCCCGGCGACCCGAAGTCGACCACTCCGCTGTCGTAGTTCGGCTCGGAGACCGTCGCCAGGGTCCAGGCCGGGGCATCGGCATTGTCGTCGTTGACCCCGCCGGGGAAGACCGCAGCCACCCCGTCGCTCGACTCGACGCCATAGAAGGTCGTGAAGTCGAAGTTGACCCGGTCCACCTCGACGTTCTGGTCATCCATCACCTGCAGGCCGTTTCCGCCGAAGATGTAGTCGACCGAAGTGTAGACATGGTCGACCGTCTTGCCGGAACGCAGGGTACCCCCCAGGTCGCTCGACGTTCCCAGCAGGGCGAAACTGCCGGGGGGCACCACCAGCGGGCCGGAAATCGTGTGACTTGCCGATGAGGGGCTCAGCTTGCGGATCGTCCAGCCGTCGAGGTCGACCGAAAGCGGTCCGGCGTTGAAGAGCTCGATGTACTGCCCGTCCGCGTTCCCGCCCTGGTTCGGATTGGCGAGGATCTCCGTCACGAGGAGCCGGCTTCCGAGGGTTGCGGGAAGGCCATCGGTCGCGGCGAGGTAGTTGCGGAAAATGCCGCCGGTCTCCGTGCCCGCGAGCAGTTCATCCTGTGGGTCGACATTGGGGTCGGCGGTTCCGCCGTTCCAGAAGGCGGTGGAGCCGCCCGGGGCCGGGTAGTCGGTGAAGAGGAGCTTGCCGGTCCCCCGCGGGTCGCCGAGTGCCGCCAGCTCGATCGTGCCGGCAGCGGTGTCCGGCTCGGCGGTGTCGTAGTCTCCCGAGAAGTCGCGGAAGTTGATCCCCGTGAAGGTCTGGCCGCGAAAGTCACCATAGGGACCATTGAGGACGGGATGGTCGATGTCGGGGACCACCCAGGTGTCGACGCTGACGAAATAGTCCGCCGTCGAAGTGGACCCGGCCAGGGTCGCCATGGCCCCATCGGCCGGATGGGCGAACACATCGATACCGGTCAGGAGGAGGTGCCCGCCCGACTCAACGTAGTCGGTGAGGGCGGTGGCCACGGTGGTCGGGATGACCGAGCCGGTGGACGCGTCACCCGTCTCGGAGTAAACGACGACCTCGAAGCCGTTCAGGAAGCCCGAGTCGAGCAGGTTGGCGTAGCCATTGTCGTACTCCTCCTCGCGGAGGGTGACGTCGTAACCCTCGGCCCGGAGCTCCCCGGCGAGGGTCCGGAATCCCTGCTGGTCGCTGATCAGCAGGACCTGCGCGACCAGGGGGCCGCATAAGGCAAGGCAAGCAAGCAGGATGGCCGTGGTTTTCATCGTCGAGAGTAGAAGATTTTTGGCGGTGGGCCGGCAATTACTCAACTCCGCCAAGAGCGTAATCGCATCGCGAACGACATTCCGGCGGGCTTGGATACTCAGAGTTCCAGACGAACTTCTGCATAGAGGGATCTCTCCCGCGGCTGATCAGGGAGGGTGATCAGTGGATTGAAGCGGTAGTCCTGATCGGTCAGATTGAGAACGCCAACCTCCACCGCACCCCGGTTGTCGTAAAATCGTTTTCCCGCCGAAATGTCGAATTGGGTCCACGAGTCGCCCGGCCGGGCCGGGGCGTAGCCGTCGTTCTCCTGCGACAGCAGGCGGGCGCCGAGGCGCGCGAACCAGCCGCTGGAGTGGTTCCAGATGAGAAAGGCCTCGAGGTCGTGGAGTTCGGAGGTCTCGGCCGAGGTGAAGCCCGCCACTCCCGCCGCGCTCAGCTCGGGGAAGTCGCGATTCAGCTCGGCGTCGGTGTAGGTGTAGCGGGCCCCGACCGACCAGTCGTCGCCGAGCAGCTTGGTCAGGTGGAGCGAGCCGCCGCGCTCCTCGTAGTCGAGTTCCTCGCCGATCTGGAACGAGCGGTCGTAGGCAAGGGTGCCGCTGTCGATGCCCAGCACCCCCACCCCGCGCTCGGCCTCGGCGCGGCGCCAGAAGGCCTCGCCGCCGAGGTAGATGTCGCAGGGCAGCTTCCACAGGGCGCTCAATCCGGCCGTGTCGAACAGGGGCGCCGGCAGCCCGCCGACCTCCGACTCGTTGATCAGGGTGCGGAAGGACTGGGTGAAGCCGGCGACCTGGGTCGGCTCGAGCCGCACGCTCTCGTCGAAGGTCGCGCCGCCCAGCGAGCGGGCGTAGCCGAGGCGGAAGGTCAGTTCGTTGCAGGGGGTCCAGACGAGCCCGGCCTTGGGCAGCAACTCGGAGCGCTCGACCTGGCGCAACGAAACCGGCGGCAGGCTGGTGTTCACCGGCAGCTCCTGGTGGTCGTAGGCCAGCCCCGCGGTCGCCCACAGGCCGTCGACCAGCTCGCGCGAGTAGTAGAGGTAGGCGACCCAGCGCTGGTAGTCGGGCGCGGCGCTGACGAAAAAGGGGTCGCCCGGGAGGATCCCCGCGATGCCCTGCATCTCGAAGGCGTTCTCGGTCGCGAAGCGCCCCGAGTCGACCCGACCGCCCACGATCAGGGTGTCGGTCTCGCTGCTCCAGATGTGCTGCAGCTCGCCGAAACAGACCTCGGTCTCACGCAGCTGGCGGACGTCGCTGGGAAAGCCGAGCGGCGCCGAGATCATCGGGTTGAGCGGGTCGATCAGCATGGCGAAGGTCGTCGCCGAGCGGTCCTCGATCTTCAGCCGGTCGGTCAGCACCCCGCCCAGCGCCAGCGTCCGGCTGCCCGGCGACCACTCGTGCTGGTAGCCGACGATCGCCACCGGCGCCTGCTCCTGCTCGACGCGGTAGTCCGGATCAAAGGTCGCCGGGTCGTAGAGCTGGCGCAGGTCGCCGCCGCGGAACTTCTGGAACTTGAAGTTGAAGTAGAGGCTGTCGCGCGCGCCGAGCGCGTGCTTGAACTGGAGGTAGCCGGTGTAGCGCTCGACGTCCTGGTTGGGACGGTAGCCGTCGGCGGTGAACAGGTCGTAGTCGAGCGAGACGCTGCTGCGCTCGCCGCGGCCGAGGATCGTGCCGGTCGACAGCAGCTCGCCATCGCCGCGGTAGCGGGTCCGGTTGGTGAACCTGTAGGGATTGACCGGGAACAGGGCGGTGTATTCCTGCTGCGAGATGTTCTGCGGCAGCAGCGCGGTGCCGGCCGGCGAGAGCAGGTTGGCGATGAGCAACTCGTTGAACCAGGGCGTCTCCTGGCGCAGCGAGACCCGCCGCGGGTCGCGCAGCGCGTCGACGCTGTTGGATAGGAACAGGTGCGCCGAGGGATTCAGGTAGTCGCTGACGACCGCACGCCGCGCCTCCTCGAGGCTCGTCTCGGTCATGCCGGCGCTTTCGTAGAGCGCGGCGAGGTTGGCCTGGCGGACCGCGCGGTCCTGGTCGAGCAGGAAGCCCGAGCGGTAGAGCGCGCGGTTGTCATTCAGCTCGACCGCTTCCTCGAGGTGGGCGATGCCACGGTTGTACTGCGCCCGCCGTTGATTCAGCAGCGCCTGGTAGAAGGGAGCGGTCGGATCGTAGGGATCGAGGCGGCGGCCGAGATCGAGCTCGTGCGAGGCCCGTTCATCCTTTCCCGCCTCGGCGAAGGCCTTGCCGAGGTAGCTGCGGAAGAACGCGCGGTTCGGCTCGACGGCGGCGGCGATGGTGATCGAGCGCAGCGCCGCGTCGGGCCGGCAGTTCTGGTACTGCGCGAGTCCCTGGCCGAGCCAGGCATTGCCGAGCGCCGGGTCGATCGCGATCGCGTTGGCAAAATGCCGGAGCGCGGCCGCGACCCGGTTGCGCGAAAGGTCGAGGTAGCCCATCAGTGCGTGCGCCTGGGCATTTCGCGGAGTCAGCTCCAGCGCGCGCTCGACCGCCTCGATGGCGAGATCGTTGCGGCCGAAGCCGAACTCAAGCTCGGCGACCCGCTCCCAGGCGAGGCCGAAGTCGGGCGACTGCGCGACCGCCCGCCGCGCCGCGGCGAGCGCCCCGTCGAGGTCACCCCGGGCCTGCAGGGCGTAGGACAGGGCGACCTGGCCGGTCGCGGTCTCCGGCACCGCGACCTCACCCAGCGCCTCGGCAGGCAGGCGCACCACGTCCATCAGCAGGCGCAGCGAATCCACCACCGGGTCGTCGCCGGCCCGCTCGAGGTCGGCCTCGACCTGCTCCAGCCGCCCGCTCGCCACCTTGACCACCGCGGCGAAGCGGTGCTCCTCGGCGTTCCGCGGCGCCGGCAGGCGCTCGAGGGCTGCCAGCAGGTCGCCGCTCGCGTAGGCCTCGAGCGAGGCCCCGAAGCGGCCGCCCGCCAGCCCGCGGAAACCCGCCGGATCGACGATGCCCGGATAATAGAGGAACCACTGAATCTTCTTCGTGGCGTCCACCACGGCGGTCTTGCGCGGCGCGCGGCCGGGATCGACCACCCCCTGCTCGCCGTTGCCGAGTTCAATTGCGCCCAGTTCGTTGGACACGCCGACGACTCCGTCGATCATCGTCACCACCGTCCGCCCGCCGGCGCCCACCTCGATCACGAACTCGGTGCCGCGGATGTTGAGGCTCGCCGTTGGCGTCTCGATATCCGCCTCCTTCTCGGAGCGGCTGAAAAAATAGCCCGCCCCCCGGGCGAAGTCGATCCGGCTGCGCGCCTCCGGGCCCGGCTGCGCCGGCGGCTCGAGCCGAAGGCTTGTCAACTCACTGACCCTCAGCACCCCACCGCTGGAGAGTTCGATCGCCGCGCGGCTCAGCTCGCCGGTGCGGACCTGCTCGCGCCAGCGCACGCCGTCGCCCAGTGCCGCCTTGATCCATCCGCCCGACGCGGCGCTGCGGTCGACCATGTTCTCCACCACTACCAGCTCGCCGCCGCCGGCCGGTGTCGTGGCTGGGTCCGCCGGGTCCTGCCCGGCCGTCTGGGCATGCCCCGCCACCGCGAAAACCGCCCACAGTGCCATGGCCCTTGCCCCCATATCCCGCCGATGCTGCGGCCCTTCCCCCCGATGACAAAGGAAATGCGGCCTTCGTGACCGTTTCGTCACCAAGGCCTTGGGGCGCCCGAGGGCTCGCTTGCTTGACGCCATTTCGACAATCATCATTTCTTGGCTCGACCCAAGCTAGGAGGGCCGAGGCGCGCATGACGGAGGATACTGCAAGCACGAAGGATGCCGAGGGGCTCGATCCCGACTTCGAGATCAACCCGAAGGTCGAGGGAATCGCCGACGTGATGTTCCGCAACGTGGTGTCGACCCACGTCGACTTCACCTTCATCGCCGACAACAAGGCCTACGTGATGATCTGCGCCAACTCGATCATCATCGGTGCGCTGACCACGGTGCTGGTCCCCCGCCTCGGCGAGCAGACCGCCTTCATCGGCCCGACGATCCTGATGTTCATCGTCAACCTGCTCTCGCTGAGCTTCAGCATCCTCTCGATCCGCCCGATCCTCGGCAAGGGCATCACCAGCCGCGAGGCCATCCTCAGCCGCCAGGGCAACATGCTCTTCTTCGGGAACTTCTACCGCATGAAGCGCGAGGAGTTCGAGTGGGCCATGCGGGAGATGCTCAAGGACGACAACTACGTCTTCCGGAGCATGATCCAGGACATCTACTACCTCGGCAGGAGCCTCGGGGTGAAGTACCGCCAGGTCCGCTGGAGCTACGACATCTTCCTCTTCGGAACGATCGCCTCGGTCGGCTACTTCGTCGTCTCGGTGCTGCTCGGCCGGACCGGCTAACCGCCTCCCCCGCCAGCCCTGCCCCCCCCGTCGAGCTGGGCCTCCAGACGCCGCCGGGCCGCCGACAGCTGCGGCTGCAGGCCCGCCATCCGTGGCTCGCCGAGCCATTCATCGAGCACCCGCAGCGCGGCCCGGTCGCGGGCCCGGAGCTCCGCGGCACCCGGCACGCGGGTCTCGCTGAGGAGGTTGCTGGAGAGCGCGAAGTTGGCGTTCGGGAAGATCCGCGCGAAGGCGTCCAGCTCGGCCTCGCTGCGGCCGGGACCGACGAGGTAGGCCTCGAGCTCGGCCCGCTGCCGTGGGTCGCGCACGTCGGCCCGCGCCATCACCTGCGCCCGCATCGCCGGCCGGCCGGACAGGTCGAGCCCGCGCAGCCGGCGCATCGTCTCGACCGGGGCGACCAGCATCAGGCGATCGAGCGTCAGGTAGGCCGCATAGGCCGGCGCGCGCGCGGCGGTCGAGCGATCGGCGATGAGCTCCGCGAGGTCGGGTAGCGCCTCGACGGCCTCGCTGTGAACCAGCACGTCGAAGGCCTCGAGGTAGCCGGCACTCGGCCTTTCCCGCCACTCCTCGTGGCGCAGCAGTTCGCGGGTCTTGGCGACGAGGACGTCCCGCTCGTCCGGCTGCGCCAGCGCCTTGTTGCGCAGGCACACGGCCCATTCGTCGGGGTTCCCCGGGCTGGCGAGAACCTCGTCGGCCACCGCCGCGGCGTGCGCGGGGTCGAGACGGCCGAGCCAGTCGAGCAGCGCCACCCGCACGCTCGGGACCTCGCCCAGGCCACCGTCGGCCGCCACCGTGAAGCCGCGACCGGTCGAGCGGTCGAAGCCGGGCTCGGCGAGCAGTTCGACCAGGCGCCGGCCGGCCTCCTCCGCGGGCAGTCCGAAGACCAGCTCGCGCAGGCCTGCGAGGGCCTCGTCGACTTCGGCGGACGACGACGCCGCCGCGACGGCCGCAACCTGCTCCCGCCACCGCGCGTCCGGCCCATCGCCTTCGTCCCGGGCCTCCCGCGATTCCTTCCGGCGGCCGTCGGCGGCGGGTTCGGCATCCGGCTTCGCGAAAAACCACGCCAATCCCCCGGTGATCGCCGCGAGGAGGACCACTCCCGCCAGCACCCGGGCGGCGTTCAGCTTGCCAGCCATGAGTCCGCGATGGGTGACAACAGGACGAGCACGTAGCCGGCCTTGCAGGCGAGGTGGAGCAGCTGGTCGGTCACCGCCCCGAAGCGTTTCTCGCCCTTGCCCCAGTCGATCGCCCAGTGGAGCACCAGCTCGACCGCCCCCAGCAGGGGCAGCCCGGAGACCACCCAAACCGCGCCGGCATGGATCAGCGAGTGGGCCGTCAGGGCAATCACCCAGGTGGAGCCGGAACGCGCCGCGGCGCGCACCTTCTCTCGCGCGAGGTAGTCGCCCTGCAGCGGAAAGTCGGCGAGCGCATGGGCGATCGCGAAGCCAAAGAAGAGGACCAGCGGCCCGTGTTCGTTGAGGAGGTCCATGAACGATCCAGGACGGAGCGTGGCAGGCGCCTGAAAATCGTCAGCAAAAAACCGGGCGTGGGTCCGCGCCGCGCGGTCACCCCGGCACCATCGGGCTACTGGTCGCCGCGGTGGCGATCGGCATCCGCCATCCACGCCTTCACCTCGCCGACGAGGAAAAGCGAACCCGCGACGAGGACCAGCTCCGAGTCCTCCAGCGCGGCGGTCACGGCATCGACCCCGGACTCGTGGACCCGCGCCCCGCCGGCGAACGCGGCGGCCAGCTCCGCGGCGGGAACCGCGCGCGGGGAATCGATCGGCGCAACGTGGACCGAACTCGCGACCTCCGCCAGGCCGGCGGCCATCGGGGCGATCTCCTTGGTCGATGCCACCGCGAACACCAGGCTGGCCTTGCGCCCGCCGAAGCGCTGCCGCCAACCCGCCACCAGCGCCTCGACTCCCTGCGGGTTGTGCGCGCCGTCGAGGACGAGGGTGCGGCCGTCGTGCTCGACCACCTCGAAGCGTCCCGGCCAGCGGACCTCGCCGAGACCGTGGCGGACGACCTCGTAGTCGAGCCGGACCCCGAGGAGGTGCAGGCAGTCGAGCGCCAGCGCCGCGTTCCACTTCTGGTGCTCGCCGAACAGGCCGAGCGGATAGCCCTGCATCGGACCGGCAACCCAGCTCAGCGGCGAGCGCCGCTCGTTGGCCTCCATCTCGAGGACCCGCGCCACCCCGGACGCCTGCGGCACCGACACCACCGGCTTGCCCTCGACCATGATGCCCGCCTTCTCGCGGGCGATCGCCTCGAGCGTGTCGCCCAGCCACTGGGCGTGGTCCATTCCGATCGCGCTGATCCCGCAGACGTCCGCCGGCACCGCGGTGGTGGCGTCGAGCCGCCCGCCCATCCCGGTCTCCAGCACGATCAGCTCGCACTCGCGCTCGCGGAACCAGCGCATCGCAACCGCCAGGGTGATCTCGAAGAAGGTCGGATGGGGGTCGAGCCTCTCGCAGACCCCGCGGACCTCGCGGATCAGGGCCGCGCAGTCCTCCTCGGGGATCTCCGCGCCCATCACCCGGATGCGCTCGCGGAAGTCGACCAGGTGCGGCGAGGTGAACAGCCCGCAACGCACCCCGCTGGCCCGCGCCACCGAGTCGGCAAGCGCGCAAGTACTCCCCTTGCCGTTGGTCCCGGCGACGTGAAGCACCTTCACCCCGTGCGCCGGATGGGCGAGGAACTCCTTGAGCAGGCGCCGCGGCCCGTCGAGGCCCAGCTTGATCCCGAACAGCTGGGTCGAGAACAGCCAGTCGATGGACTCGCGGTAGGTCATGCGGGTGACGACATCCGCGGCCGGCATCAGGCCGGCATCATGTAGCCGAGCAGGCGGGCCAGCTGGTCGCGCAGCTTGCCGCGCGGCACGATGGCGTCGATCAGGCCGTGCTCGAGCATGAACTCGGCGGTCTGGAAGCCGGGCGGCAGATTCTGGTGGGTCGTCTCCTTGACCACCCGCGGGCCGGCGAAGCCAATCATGCACTTCGGCTCGGCCAGGTTGACGTCGCCGATGGTGGCGAAGCTCGCGGTGACCCCGCCGGTGGTCGGGTGGGTCAGCACCGAGATGTAGGGCAGGCCGGCCTCGCCCAGCTTGGCAAGTGCGCCGCAGGTCTTGGCCATCTGCATCAGCGAGAGCATGCCCTCCTGCATCCGCGCGCCGGACGAGGCGGAGACGATGATCATGCCGCGCTTCTCCTTGATCGCGGCCTCGATCGCCAGGGTGATCTTCTCGCCGACCACCGACCCCATCGAGCCGGCGAAGAACTTGAAGTCCATCACCGCGATCATCGCGGGCTGGCCGCCGACCTGGAGCCGGCCGGTCACCACGGCGTCGTCGATCCGCGTCTTCTCGCGCATCATCGCCAGTTTGTCGGAGTACTTGTCGAAGCCGAGCGGGTTGGCCGAGATCATCCCCGCGGAGGTCTCCTCGAAGGTCTCCCGGTCCGCGATCATCTGGATCCGGTCGTGGGCATCGAGGAGGAAGTGGTGGCCGCAGTGGTGGCAGGTCTGGTGGTGCTGCTTGAGCTCGAGCTGGTGGAGCATCGCGCCGCAGTCCGGGCACTTCGTCCACAGGCCCTCCGGCATGTCATCCCGACCCTTGATGCGGCGCAGTGGCGGCTTGCTGAAGATTCCCATGGTCAAATTCCGCGGCCCCGCCCGCGGTCTCGAGGTTTCACGGAGGCTAGCCGCGCATGACGGTCACGACAACCACGTTTTGGGCACCTGCCCGGCGCAACACCCGGGCGCATTCGTGGGCGGTCGAGCCGGTCGTGAAGACGTCGTCGACCAGCACCGCCCCGGCCGCCGGCTCGCGGCCGGGGACCACCCGGAAGGCCCCGCGCAGGTTGCGCTGGCGCTCGTGGCGGGTCAGCCGGGTCTGGGCGGTGGTGCGGCGGACCCGGCGCAGCGCCAGCGACACCGGCAGGCCGGTCAGGCGGGCGAGCGGACGGGCGATCTCCTCGGCCTGGTTGAAGTGGCGCCAGCGCCGGCGGCTGCGGTGCAGCGGAACGGGCACCAACGGCCAGCACCCGTCCCGTGCCGCGTCAAGCCGCGGGTCGTCGAAGGCGCGCAGCGCCAGCGCGGCGAGCTCGCGACCGAGCTCGAGCCGGCGGCCGTACTTCAGGGCGTGGACCAGCTCGAGGGCGCCGTCGGATCGGCGCAGTGCCGGACGCGCAAAGTCGAAGGCGAAGTCCTGATCGCGGCAGTTGGGACAGGAGAAGCCCGGTGCGGGCTCGCCGTCGAAGACCTCGCCGCAGGTCGCGCAGTGATGCTCGCCGAGCCCGGGCAGCGAGTCCGCGCACCCCCGGCACAGGCAGGCTCCCCCGCCGGCGCCCTCGCCGCACAGCGAACAGACGCCGGGATAGACCGCGTCGCGCAGGCGACGCAGACCGCCCGCCAGGTCAATCCGCCAGCTCCTCATGGCCGGGCCGGGTCATCAGGTAGACCAGCATTCCCGTGAGGATCACGATCGCCAGCGGCAGGATCCCCTCCATCAGCGTGCCACCGACCAGCCAGCCGGCGATCGCCGGCAGCTCGGGCACGGGGTAGGTCGCCGACTTGAACAGGGCGTAGCCGAACACCCAGCCCGCATGCAGGCCGATCGGCAACCACAGCGACGCGGTGCGCCAGCGCGCGATCGCCAACACCACCCCGACGCTGGCGAGCAGCAGGAAGCGGCCGACCATCGACAGCGGATCGGCGAAGCGCGAGAACACCTGGCCGAGCAGGATGAAGCCGGCATCGGCCGCCTCGGGGTCGGGCACGCCGGCACCGACCGGTGGCTCGAGGAAGTGC
>JAUIJB010000095.1 GCA_030430455.1 Verrucomicrobiia bacterium
ACGAAAGCGAACAGGAACGACAGCGAGGCGATCGCCGCCCCGGGGCGCATCGCGCGCAGGAAGATGCCCAGCAGGATCCCGCGGAACAACAACTCCTCGAGCACCGCCACCACCACGGCGGTCGGCAGCGCCTTGCGCACCGCCTTGCCCCAGTCGATCGCCTCGACGAAGCGGTTCACCCAGCCCGAGGGTGCGACCTGGGCGTCGCGCCACATGAAGAAGCCCGCCTCGGCCATCAGCCAGCCCGATAGCAACAGCAGCCCCGCCGCCATCAGGAATCCCGCGCCCAGCTGCATCCAGCCCTGCGGGTTGCGCACCAGCGGCTCGCCGGTGTCGAGGTCGACCACCGAGTCGGGCAGGCGCAGCGACCAGGGCGTGTCGCGGAAGCGGCCGGAGCGGCGCCCGAGCCGCAGCCAGCTGACCAGCGGGAACATCAGCACGACGGCCGAGAACAACAGGGCGCGATCGAAGAAGCGCGGGAAGTCGTCGCGCGAACGCCGCGCCGCGTCGGCGAGCCAGCTGACCGCCCCGTTAGTCTCCTTCCCCGCGGTGATCTCGGCGAGCCCCATGCCGAGCTGATAGATCACCGGGGCCAGCGCCGCCGCCAACACCAGGGTCGCCACCAGGTAGGCGCATATCTTGAAGACGTCGCTCTGCAGGATGCGGGGCACGCGCCGAGCCTAGGCGCCACCCCGGGGCTGCCAAGAATCAATCTCGGGCCTCGGCGGCCCACGAACCACGGGGCCCAGGCACCGATTTGGCGCTTGGCAGGCGGCGCCGCGCGGCCCTCGATGGCGGCCGTGACGACCCACGAATGGCGCGAGCGGACCGACGATGGCGTGCGCTTCTGGCGCGCGACCCTCCACGCCGGCCAGTGGTCGTTCCAGACCACCCTGAAGAAGGACCCCGAGTGGGAGCGCATCGACCCCGTCCCGCGCGAGCTCTGGGAGACCTTCCGCGAGGTGCTGTGGCGCAAGTACCAGCGCCGCCGCTGCCCGTGGAAGTGGATCGAGGCCATCGACAAGATGCTCGAGGAGGAGCAAGACTGACAGCTGAAGATGGATGGGCCGGTGGACCACTCCGGTGGCCCCCGGAGACAAGACCCGGCACGAAGCCCGGGGACTTCATTCACCTCGCGAATCGACCAGGGTCTTCCGGGCCTTCCGAGAGTTGATCAGGATGCGGCAGTCATGCGGGACCACCCGGCGTCGCCCTTCAATCGATCCGACAACTCGTCGGGCCCGGTCCCGAGGCCGCCCACGACTCCGGTTTGCCGGCCGCCCCTGATACCGTGTCAGTGAAACAACCTGACTCTCCTGGTCGGGTGGGATGGCCGCAAATTGCGCAGATGAGCGCAGATGGGTTCTGAAATCTGCGTAATCCGCGGCCTCCCTTCCGTGGAACCTCAGAAGGTCGGATTGAATCTCAGAACTCGTATTACTCGACCGCCTGCACCCGAAGCTCCCTCAACGAGAAGAGCTTCACCTCGGACTCGCGGATCCGGCGCGCACCGTCCTTGCGTTTCGTGCCGAAGCAATCCCGCCTCTCGCGGAAGACACCCTCGACGAAGCCGCCACGACCGATCGCGACGCCGTCGCTGAAATACCTCACCCGGCAGCGCAGCAATTCCGCACGTGTCAGCTTGCCTCCACCCTCGCGCACCTTCCTCACTGCCTCCGCCCGGATCCCCTTGCGCCCCTTCGTGCGCCCCGCGCCCTCAGGAGCTTCCATGCCGTCCTCGAACAGCCAGCAACGATACCATTCCGCCGCCGTCAGGCTGACCTTCTCCTTCCCCCTTGCCTTGGATGCCGCGGGACGTTCGTTCCACGAGTCCAGCGGCCGGCCGAGCACCCGGCACAGCCCGCGCCGGGCCCGCTTGCTGCCGGCAACCGCCTCGGCATAGCCGCACCAGCGGTAATCCTTGGGGTCCCCACTAAGCCCGGCGCGGACCGGGTTGAGGTCGATGTAGGCCGCGATCGTCCGCAGTGCCTCCCCGTCCTCGACGATCACGGCCTTGTAGCGCTCCATCCACAGGGTTCCGCGGCGGCCGTGATGCTTGTTGAACCAGCGGGAGAAGCGCTCCTTCAGCTCCTTGACGAAGACCTCCAGGTTGCACAGGCGCTTGCGGTAGCGGTTCAGCAGTTCCTCCCCCGCCGCCGTCATGCCCTTGTCGCGAAGATCCGCCAGCTCCGCCCGCAGCGCCCGGAGATAGCTGCTCGAGTAGAGCAGCTTCAGGTGCTCCAGCAGCCGCTCCTCACCGGCCGCGCCCTCGAAGCGCCGCAGGAACTTGTGCGGCTCCGGCACCCGTACCAGGAGATGGAAGTGATTGCCCATGACGGCGTGGGTGAGGATCTCCACCCCGGCGAAGCGCTCGAGGCGGCGCATGATCCGACAGAAGGCCTCCTTCTCGACCGCCCCGAAGAGCATCTCGCCACCGACCGTCCGGCTCATGACATGGTAGTGATTCGAGCACCACTCTGGCCCGAGAATCCGTCTCCTTCCCGATCCCTTTCCACGCCGGAATCCGCCCGGAAAAAGCCCCGTCGGCAACCCGGCCACCTCGACCGCCTTCAGATCCCACTCACCACTCACCTTCATCGACTTACGACTCTCCTACCAACCCCCCACCAAGCCGTCAAGCTACTGTTTGCCTGGCAGTTTATCTGGCAGTTTATCAGGCAGTCTATCTTGGCAGTCTATCAGTCTATTGTGGCAGTTTCTTTGCTGTGAGGATCGAGGCGATTGGCAAGATGCTTTTCACTCGCGCCAGCGTCCGCGGCTGTCGACGACCTGCCGCGGGGTGACGATGTCGACCAGCCCGCCGCGATGGACGGCGGCCAGCTCGAAGCCGCTGTAGTGCAGGGCGGCGACCACCAGCGTCGCGCAGGTGAACTCGTCACCGATCCCCCCCGGCTTCTCCGGCCGCCACGGCGCGTTGACCACCCCGAGGGCCCCACTGTAGTCATACGCCTTGCGGCGGTCCGAGGCGCGCTCCACGGCGATCCGCGCGAACTCGTGCAAGCGCCCCCGGTCGACCTCGCCGCCGCCGGGGCGGAAGGCGATCCACGAGCGCCCGTCCAGCGCGGCGAGACCCTCGCCGGCGTCGACCGCCTGCCTCATCGCGACCTGCAGCAGTCGCCGGTCACCCGACCCGGCCGGCCTGGCGGGGTTCTCCACGACGAGGGCGAGATGGCCGAAGCGGAACAGCTCGTAGGGGATCTTCTGGATGCGGCCACGGGAAAGATGCTTCCACGCCTCGCGGTGGCTCATGTGGAAGGCCACCACGTCGCCGGGCTGCAAGCTCGCCACGACATCCCGCGGCACCGCCCCGGTCACCCGGGAGTGGGCCGCCACGACCTGCAGCCGCGACCAGTCGGCGCGCCTCGTCGAGAGGCTCAGCACCCAGGGACTCGGCGGCCGCTCCAGGAAACGGAACGGGATCCGGCCGCCATGCAGCTCGCCACCGGCCAAGCCCGTCGTCGCGGACAGGAGCGCCACAGCAACGGTCACCACCCGCTGGCCGAATTTCCGTGGATTGCGCGGGCCCGGCTCATCGACTCTGGTCATGCCGCGATCCTCGCCGCGGAAGGCCGGATTGCGGAAATCGAAAACCCGCCCTGGAACATCAACCCGGCCAATACCTCAAAAGCGCCACTCGGAGCTGAACATGAGCCCGTGGAAGCGGCTCTTGTACTTGCCGTTGGAGGTCTGGCCGAAGGGATTCGCCGGGTTTCCGGTCACGGTGCGGTCCGAAAAGGCATACTGGTAGGCCAGCGCCAGCGAGACGCTCTCCCAGTGGCGCTCGACGCCGCAGGCGAGCCAGTGGCGGTCGGCATCGGCCACCGCCGGATTGAAGTTGAGGTCCGGTTGGCTGTTCTCGATGAACTCGTAGCCGGCATTGAGCACCCAGCCGTTGCCGAAGTCGCGCGAAACGCCGAGGGAGTAGATGAAGTTGGCGTCCCACTCGAAGGGAAATGGCAGCGCGCCCGAGGGCTGGTTGAGCAGCAGGGTGTTGAGCTCCTCCCAGTTGACCCACTCGACGTTGGCCTCGATCGACCAGCCCTCGCAGGGGCGCCAGGCGTAGCCGAAGGCGACCGTCTCCGGCGTCACCAGATCGAGGCTGGCGGGCTGGAAGGGCACCGCCGGGGTGATGCTGGAGCGGCCCTTGAGGTCGTAGTCGTTCTGGCCGCGGTAAACCAGGCCGAAGGCGTGCTCCGGCGTCGGCTCCCAGCGCAGCGACAGCGTGTAGCTGAGCGCCTCATCCTTGCCCTCGAAGTCGAGGAAGCCGTTCGGTGCACCGAGCGGGAAGGCGCGGCGCGAGCTGAGGTCGGCCTGCGAGTAGCTCAGGCCGCCACCGATCGAGAGGCACTCGTTGATCTTGTAGGCGCCGACCAGCCAGCCGGTCGCGACCACCAGCTCGGTGGTGGTCGCGTTAGTGGCGAAGCTGCTCGAGACCGGCCAGTCGGTCGACAAGCCGAAGGGGCTGTTGAGCCCGGCGCCGAGGACGAAGCGCTCGCCGAGCGGCATCGCGCCGTAGATCTGCGGAACGAACTGCCAGGCCTTGTCGGCCTCGGTCTTGCCCGCCGCGGTGAAGGCCTCGAGGCCGAGGTGGATCGAATAGATGCCGATGCGAACGCTCGGGTCCTCGATCTGGGTCAGCCCGGCGGCGTTGTAGTAGACGGCGGCCGGGTTGTCGGCGGTCGCCACCCAGGCGTTGCCCTTAGCCGTCGCGGCGGCGTCCTGGACGGGAATGTAGAAGCCGTTCCCGAGGACCGACCCGGTGAGCGACAATCCGGTCAGCAGCAGTCGTCTCATGGTGTTTTTTGGATGAAGTTCCTGGGGGGAGATCAGAACGAAAAGATCTCGTGTTCGATGGAGAAGAAGATCGCCGAGTTGGCGCAGTCGACGAAGCGCGCCTCGTCCTCGGAGAGAATCCGGTTGGCCTCCTGCCCTTCCGGCGTCGCGAGGGCGCCCGCCAGGCTGTCGACCGATTCCCACCAGACCTCGGTGATGCCGTCGTACTGGTCCTTGATCCCACGCGGGTCCTGGGCCGCGGCGTTCAACTCCTCACTCGGCACCGTGTGACTCTGGACGTAGCGCTTCATCCCCAGCGTCGGGGCGTGCTTCTTCACCAGTGGACCGTGGCGGTTCAGCCAGTAGTCGGTGAACTCCTCGGGACTCAGCGACGGGAGACGTCGAACGCAGTAGACGCACTTCAGCATTACGCGGACCTAAATAGTTAGGAAATCTAAATATGTCACCGAAAAATCCCCAAAAAGAACAGCTGCGGTCCCCCCGGACCGCAGCTGTTTCAAATTCCCCCATCGCCCGGTCCGGCCTGTTGCCGCTGATTCCCCCCGGATTCAGTGGCTGGGCGCCGGAGGCCCGAGCGATTGTGTGTGTCGGATGACTTTCGCCATCAACTGGAAATGAGAATATCTAAAATTTTCGGGTTTCAAAGGCTTTCCAGGACCCAGATTCCGCCAAGCGGTCGCAAAATCGGACAGAATCGGGGTTGGGGGTGGTTTTGGGGTCGGTTGGAAGAGGAGGCGGGGCTCTGGAGCGGGTCGTGGCGGAGCCGGTTGGCGGTTTGGACCGGCTGGAAAGCGCTGCCGAGGCGAGCAAGCGGCTGGGGCGAGGTGGCGGAGTGGGAGAAATGGGACGGATGGGTCCTATAGGACCTATGGGAGCATCTCCTGGGCTCCGCAGTGTCGGTCCTGGCGCTGCGAAGATGGGTGGGGCGGGACCTCACCTTCCGGAGCCGTCCCAATCTCAAGAGTGAGGCGCAGCCTCACGCCATATCGGTCCCATCGGACCCATGGGACCTATGCCCTGTGCTCCGCCACCTCTCACAGCCGCTCACCACCCGACCCGCGCTTTCCAGCCCGCTACCCCAGCCGGCGCTCCTTGTCGGCGTCGAGCCGGCGCTGGAACTCGGTCGGGGTCACCTCGTAGATGTTCTGGAACTCGCGGCTGAAGTCCTTGCCCGAGGCAAAGCCCAGCTCCATCGCGACCTCCTTCACCGCCCTGCCCTCGGAGAGCAGGTGGCGCGCCTCGACCATCCGCTCGCGGCGCATCCAGTCCTTCGGGCTCATGCCCAGCGAGTCGGTGAAAATCCGGTGCAGCTGACGCTCGGAGACCTCGAGGGCCAGGCTCAGGCGGTTGACCCGGAAGCCCAGCTCATGGGCCAGCGGTCGAAGCGGCTCCGGCTCGAGTTCGCGCGGACGCACGGCCATCACTTGGCCATTGCGGTAGACGATCTGTAGCTCGGGCCGCTTCATGTTCCTCGTTCCTCAAAGCAAACCCAAGGCCGAGGAGATAAGCAAGTCATCATCGAAGAGCCAGCGGGCAACCTCGGCACCCGGGGCGGCCTCCTTGCGCTCCTTGCCCTCGCGGCAGTCGATCTCCAGCGCCCGGCTGCCACGCGAGCGGGTCAGCACGCCGCCGCCGTCGTAGACGTCGAGCACCGCGGCGAGCACGCCGACCGCGGCCGCACCCTTGTCGGAGTCGGAAAACCCGAGGATCTCGGCGAGGATGTCGGGCAACGGGTCACTGGTCGCGGTCAGC
Source organism: Verrucomicrobiia bacterium (assembly GCA_030430455.1). Classification (GTDB taxonomy): domain Bacteria; phylum Verrucomicrobiota; class Verrucomicrobiia; order Verrucomicrobiales; family Akkermansiaceae; genus Haloferula. The sequence continues at coordinate 6,568 of JAUIJB010000095.1, forward strand.
TTCACCACGTCGCCGTCCTCGGCGACCTCGACCCCCTCCGCGCCCGCGGCGCCGAGAGCCTCCCCGAGCGCCTTGGCCCGCTCGGCCAAGCTGCCGCCGGGAAGCCCGGCCTTGATCTTCTCCTCGAGCTTCGAGGTCAGCTCGACCTCGCGTCCGTGCACCTTGTGCCAGGAGGCGATGTCGGCATCGAGCGGTCCGCGCTCCCCGGTGGCGGAGGTGTCGAAGACCGCCATGCGGACCAGCGCGGCGACGCCCTCGGCGACGCGCTTCAGCTCGACTCCGGCGGCCACCGGAACCAGCACGAAGGCCGCCAGGCGGGAGCCGTAGAGAACGTTGCCCAGGGCTCCCATCTTGGCCGCCATCAGGTGGTTGCGCTCGTGGCGGACGACGTAGAACTCCATCGCCCGGCGCAGCGTCACCTCGAACTCGGAGACCTCCCAGGGCTTCGTGATGTAGCGGTAGATCCCGCCCTTGTTGACCGAGCCGATGGCGGCATCGAGGTCGGAGTAGGCCGTCGACAGGATCTTGATCACATCCGGGTGGCGGTCGGCGATCTTGGCGAGGAACTCGACACCGGTTTCGTTGGGCATCCGCTGGTCGGTCACCACCACGCCGATCTCCTCGGCGTGCTCGTTGAAGACCTTGAGGGCCTCGACGCCGTCGGAGGCCTCATAGATGCGGAAGATGTCCCCGTAGAGCCGCCGGAAGTACTTGCGGATCTTCTCCTCGTCATCGACGAAGAGGACGGCGTAGCGCTGGTAGTCGTAGTCCTGGGTGTCCTGGGTGGTGTCGCTCATGGCGTGGGCGTGGTTAGGGTGCTGAACTCCTCCTCCTCCGCATCCTCATCCTCTTCATCGGGTTTCGGAGGCGGGAAGAACAGGATGAAACGGGTGAATTTTCCGGGCTGGCTCTCGACCTGGATCTCGCCGTCGTGGCGCTCGATGATCTGGTGGGTGATGCTCAGGCCGAGGCCCATCCCCTTGCCGACGTCCTTGGTGGTGACGAAGGGGTCGTAGATCTTCTGCAGCATGTCGGGCGCGATCCCGCAGCCGTTGTCCTCGGTGACGACCTGCCAGCCACCGGCCGCCGGGGTGATCTCGCAGCGGATCCGACCCGCTTCGCCGCCGTCCTCGGCGATTCGCTGGTTGATGGCGTCGACCGCGTTCTGGATGAAGTTGACGAAGACCTGGACGAGCTGGCTTGCGTTGGCCGACATTTCCGCCGTCTCGGGCGCCTCGAGCTCGAAGGTGATGTGGTCCTTGAACTGGTGGCCGACCATCCGGCGGGCCTGCTCGACCACGTCGACCAGGTCGGCGTGGCCACCCGGGCGCGAGTCGTCGCGGGTGAACTGGCGCAGGTCGGCGACGATCTGCGACACCCGCTCGACGCCCTCCTTGATGTCGCCGAGCACGTCCATGTAGTCCTCCTGCTCCTCCTCCGGCAGGATCTTCTTGAAGCTGCCGAGGGCGTGGATGGCGGCGCTCGAGTAGTTGAGCGGGTTGTTGATCTCGTGGATGATCCCCGCGCTCATGCGGCCGAGGGCGGAGAGCTTCTCGTTGCGGATCAGCAGCACCTCCTGCTCCTTGAGCTGCTCGAGCGCCTGCTTGAGGTCGCGATTGAGGTCGGAGAGCTCGCGACGGATCTTCGCCATCGCCAGCTGGTTGCGCAGCCGCAGCACCAGTTCGGTGCTCGAGAAGGGCTTCGTGAGGAAGTCGCTCGCCCCCGCCTCGAGCGCCGAGAGCTTGGTGTCCTCGTCGGCCCGCGCCGTTAGCATGACCACCGGCATCTCGCGGGTGGTGTGGTTCTCGCGGATCGCCCGGCAGACCTCGACGCCGTCCATCTCCGGCATCATGTGGTCGACCAGCGCCATCACCGGGAGGCGCTGCTTGGCGAGGGCCAGTGCCTCGGCGCCGTCGCGCGCCTCGATGACCTCGGCATCGTCAAGCTGCATGACGAGGAAGCGCCGCATGTCCGGCTCGTCGTCGGCGACGAGCACCAGCGGGCGGTCGCCATCGGGGGCCACGCCGCCCTCGATCGGAGCCGACGCCTTCCCGCCGCCGCGGTCCATCCCGGGAGGCAGGCCGCTCGGCATGCCCGAAGACCTCGCGGCCGGCAGGCCCGTCGGCATGCCAGCGGGCAGCCCGCTGGGCATCCCGCCGCCGCGGCCTCCCGCCGGCTGGCGGTGATCGGCCGGACGGGCGACCGAGAGCGCGGCGCGGCGGTGCATCTCCTCGATGTGCGCGCCGCCCTCGCTGGTCGGCTTGTCGTCCTCCTCGACCTCGCCGTGCTCCGCCCGGCTCACCGGGATGCGGATCAGGAATGTGGTCCCCTTGCCGACCTCGCTCTTGGCGTCGATCTCCCCGCCCATCGCCTCGATCAGCGAGTTGACCAGCGCCAGGCCGATGCCGGCGCCCTGGAACTTGCGTGTCGACGACGAGTCGACCTGCCAGAAGCGCTCGAAGATGCGCGGCAGGACATTCGACGGGATGCCCACCCCGGTGTCGGCGACGGTGAGGGTCATCATGCCGTCATCGAGCACGGCGTCGACATCGATCCGTCCGCCCGAGGGGGTGAACTTGATCGCGTTGACCGTCAGATTGAGCAGCACCTTCTCGAGCTTGTCGCGGTCGAGCATCAGGACCGCGTCGCAGGCGTTGGCGCTCCAGTCGAGCGTCACCCCGCCCTGGTCGGCGAGGTGGCGCATCGAGTTCATCAGGCCGTCGAGCATGCCGCCCAGGCTGGTCGCCTGCAGCTTCAGCTCGGAGTGCCCGGTGTCGAAGCGCACGAGGTCGAGCAGGTCGTCGATCAGCTTGAGCAGGCGCAGGCCGTTGTGCTCGATCATGCCGACCATCTCGTTCGCCTTCTCATCGCTGCCACGGGCGACGCGCTCCTTCATTCGCTCGTTGAGGCCGATGATCACCGTGAGCGGGGTGCGCAGCTCGTGGCTGATGTTGGCGAAGAAGCGGGTCTTCGCCTCGTCGAGCTCGCTGAGCTGCTGGTTCTGCTCCTCGAGCAGCGCGCGCGAGCCCTCGACCTGCCGCCGCAGGGCGAACTCGCGGAAGCGCAGGCGCTCGTAGAAGTAGCTGCCGGCCAGCACGAACGAGCTGGTGACGATGAGGAAGAAGAAGTTGTTGTAGAGGTCGCGCGGCAGGGCCGGCTCGGGCGACATCTTGATGCTGGTGATGTAGCAGGCGAAGCAGACGACGATCATCGCCAGCGAGTTCCAGAACGACCAGCGCAGCAGCAGCGAGAGGCCGACCAGCACGAGGTTCAGGCCGGCGTAGTACTCGGAGTTGCCACCGCCGGTCATGTAGATCATCCAGCAGATGGCGATGATCGGCGAGAGCGGGATCCCCTGCGCCGCCAGCATCCGCGGCTTCTCCCTCTCGAGCAGGCCGAGCACCCAGAACACGGCGCAGAGCGAGAGCGTGCAGACCGCGCGGATCAGCAGGAAGTGCCAGGCGAGCTTGGGGAAGACCACCCAGTCCATCAGGGTCCCGGCGAGGATGAAGAGGGCAGCCAGCGCCGCGGCCCGCCGGGCATTGTCGAGCGCCACCGAGCTCTCGTAGCGGCGGAACTCCTCGAGGAGCGCCGGATCCTCCTCGAACTCGAGGGTGTCTGACGGGTGCTCAGCCATCACCCATCGTGATCTCCAGGAACAGGTTCACCCCGGTCGTGTCGGCGCGCACGCGGGTCTCGGCGACCTCGGCGTGCGGCGGGACCAGGTCCAGCATCTCCTCCCTGCCCCGGTAGATCAGGTTCCACTCCATCAGGTACTCCATCCACGCCTTGCGCGGGTTGGTGTCCGAGACGTTGGTCACGATCACCAGCCCGCCCGGCTTGGTGATCGAGCAGAAGAAGTCGACGAGGCGCTTGCCGACGCGCTGCGAGAGGTAGTCGAACAGCCCCGCGCAGTAGACCACGTCGTAGGTCTCGAGCTCGGCGTCCCCCGCCCCGGAGGCGGCGGTCTTGAGCAACTGGTGGACCGAGCGCGGCAGGTAGCGCAGGCGGGTCTCGCGCGACGAGGCGAGGCGGACCTTGTCGAGCCGCTCGCGGGTGTACTCGAGCGTCTCGGCATTGAAGTCGAGCAGGTCGATGTCGACCAGGTCGGACGACTCGTGGTCCTCCATGTAGCGCAGCACCTCCTCCGCCGGGCCGCAGGCGAGGTTGAAGACCTTGGTCCGGCCCCGCAGCCTGGCCCGCGACTGGGCCTCGCGGTCGAGCGTGCCGACGAGGTACTCGATGCGGTTGCGGTGGGCGACCACCGGCTCGGTGTTGAGCATCGCGAAGTTCAGCAGCTTGGCGAAGGCCGAGGCCCCCTCGTAGGGGTCGCGCAGCATCATGTTCACCATCTCGTAGTCGCCGGCGTAGCCGAGCGGCTTGGTGAAGGTGCGGTAGAGGAAGGGCGAGCAGAGGACGATCGGGTGGAGCAGCCGGCGGATGTACGACTTGTGCGCCGGCACGTCGCCTTCCTCGACCTCCGCGGCAACCTCCTCGAAGCTCTCCATCGTCGGGATCACCTCGTCGACCACGCGGTCCTCGATCTCGCCGAAGATCTCGCGCTCCATGTCGTCGCGGCGGCGGGTCGCGGTGGTGCGGATGCCGACGTCGATCCCGCTGAGCCAGTGCTGCACGCCGGTCAGCGCGCTGTACATGTCGGCGACCACGACCTTGAAGGGATCGCGCACGCTGTTGGCGCTGCGCCAGTCGGACATGAAGCCCTCGAACTGCGCGCGCAGGTTGGCGTCGCCGGAGACCCCGGAGAGGAAATCGACCTCTTGCCAGCCGTCCTCGAGGGTGGCCTCGCAGACCAGCACCAACCCGGTGTTGAGCAGGTTGCTGACGACCGCCTTCCCGTGGTAGACCAGCCGCTTGTTGGTCAGGATGCGGAAGTCATTGAGGACCTCCGACAGCTGCAGGATGCTGTAGGGGTTGTAGACCTCGAAGACGACCGAGTAGCGCCGCAGCCTCAGCAGGTTCGCCTGGACCTCGATGCCCTGGCTGTTCCTGCACTTGATGACGCTCTGTGAATGATCCGTGTGGCTTTCCATCACTGTCCCTGCCCAACCCGCTGGAAATTCATCCGCCCTCCGCGCGACACTTCTCCGACCGCTTCGCGCCGCGGAGGTCGACGCCGAAGAAGTCCATCATCACCTGCCCGTAGACCTCGCGCTTGAACTTCGGCAGCCACTTGAGGCGGAACTCGCCGGGCTCGATCCAGCGGTGCGTGGCGAATTCGCGCGGCCGCTGGTTGACGTCCGGCTCGGGGGCGCCCTCGCGAAGCCGGCAGAGGAAGTAGACCTGCTCCTGGCCGTCGCAGCCATGCTTGCGCAGCTTCTTGCGGCGCACGTTCTCCGGGTAGAGGTAGCGATAGCCGCTGCGGCTCTCGAGGACCTCGTAGTCGCCCTCGACCAGGCCGACCTCCTCCTCGACCTCGCGGAACAGGGCATCCTCGGCGCTTTCCCCCTCGTCGACACCTCCCTGCGGGAATTGCCAGGCACCGGGAATCGTCCAGCGCTCGCAAATCAGCAACCGACCATCCCCGCGGGTCAGCAGGGCGGCCACGTTGGGTCGAAACCGTGCCACCCCCCGATGAAACGGGCCCGGGACGCAAATCTCAATGCTTAAGTTATCCAAAATGATGGGCCGAAACGCTGGATCTGCCGGCTTTTTGGGGCTCTAGTGGCGGGGAAACCATGAAATTCCCCTGCCTTGCCGCCCTTTTCCTCGTCCTGCCGCTCAGCCTGCACGCCCAGACCGGAAATGACGGAGCCGCTCCCCCGGACGCCGAGGAAAGCACCGGAAACACCGAGGAAAGCCAGGGACCGCGGCGCTTCTGGCAGGCCAACCTGCCGGGCGGACACTACATGGTCGCGCTCGACCGGATCTCCTCGATCAGCCTCCACGACTACCTGCTCAGCGACGGTGGCGTGGTCGTCACCGAGGTGACCGTCAACACCAACGGGCGGGTGATCGGCCGCTTTTACCACCTCGAGCCGGTGACCGACTCGATGCAGGCCAACGGGGTGAGCCGGGTGGTCGAGCGAGGTCGCGAGCTGATCGAGCGGGCCGGCCAGCGCGCCAACACCAGCCTCCACGAGATGGCCCAGAAGACCTACCCGTCGACGACCCATGCCGGCACCGTCGAGTATCGCATCCTCGACCTGCCCGACCTCCAGCAACTCTACGGCAGCCTGCGCAGCTCGTGGGAGACCGGTCGCGGCCGCAAGTTCGCGATCAAGTGAGCGCGGCTCAGTCCGATTGCTCGCCGGACATGCCGGCAAGGCCCTGCACGGTGGCTTCCGCCACCCCCTGCACCGAGCCGTTGTCGAACAGGACGATGCGCTCGCCGTCGACCGCCTCGGGCGAGACCAGCAGCACCCGGCGACCGGCGATCGAACCGAGGCCGCCGCTGCGGTAGATCCAGTCGCGCCGGCCGCCATCGGCCGAGTGGTAGCGCAGGTCGGCGTGGTCATCGAGCTCGTCGAAACGCTCGGCGGGCTGCCGCTGGAGGGCAACGAAGGTCTGCTTGGCCAGCAGCAGGTTGGCGGTCCAGGTCCGCCGCTTGAACTGGGTGGCGTCCGGCACCTCGCCGCCGCCCCCGCCGAGCACGTCGAAGAGGCCGCGCACGCCGTCGACGACCTCGCCGCCCTGGCGGATCACGTCGGCGGCTCCGTCGAACTCGCCGTCGAGCACCTCGCGGCCCCGGTCGAGGACATCGGAGCCCTGGCGCACCACGTCGCCGCCACGGCGGATCACCTCGTCCGGCTGGCCGAGGATCCCGATGACCTCATCGCCGACCGCCTGGCGGGTGAACTTGAGCACCCGCTCGCCGGTCTCGGGCAGGATCTCGAACATCCGCCAGCCGGCCGCCTCGATGAGGCGCCCGCTGAGGTCCTCCTCGGGATCATCCAGCGTGCCGCCGATGCGCAGCGGCGCCCACAACAGGCCCCTCTCCCCCGGCTGGAACACCTTCGTTTCGGCGCCGGGAATCCGGCTCAGGGTGCCGGGCACCATGCCCAGCCGGAAGCGGCCGTCGAGGCTCTCGTCCGCACCGACCCGCAGCCGTCCCTCCATCCGGACCAGCCCCTCGCTCGCCAGCACGAAGTCGCTGAACTCGAGCGCGCCACCCTCCCAGCGGAAGTCCGTCCGGAGCTCGCTGAGATTGAGCCGGCGGAAGCGCTCGATCCCCGAGTAGGCGCCGAGCTTGTCGAGCACCGGCAGGCCCGTCAGGCGGCCGTTGAGCAGGCGGAGGGTGCCGTCGACCAGCAGGTCGCGGTCGCCGGCGCGCAGCGAGAAATCGGCCTCGATGTCGCCCTCGAGCCGGCGCTTCCAGTCCTCCGGCAGCACGTCGCCGCCGGTCACGCCGCGCAGGCGCCCGTCGAAGGCGACCGGTCCGCCCTCGACCGAGGCCTCGCCGGTGAGGTTGAGGTGGCCGCGCCGGTAGACGCCGAAGTCGGAGTCGGTCAGGAACACGACCCCGTCGCGGTAGCGCAGCCGGGACTCGCCCATCTCCAGCGGCGGCAGTTTCTCCCAGGGAAAGCGAACCACGCCGCCGCTGCCGAGCGCGCGGTAGGCGCCGCGGCCGGAGCCCGGCTCGATGTCCCAGCGGGTGCCGGAAAACGCGAGGTCGCCATCGGCCAGGCCGAGAACCACCGTGGACTCGCCCAGCTCGATCCCGCCGAGAACCACCTCCTTCGGCAGGAAGCGGTCGTACCAGGCAGGCGAGGCAGGTGCTTGCGGCGCTTCGACCGCCCCCTCGGCGGCCCCCGGGTCGGGCGTGCTCTGCGCCGCGCCATCGAGCCGGAAGCGGACCCCGACCCGGCGAATCTTGGCGTCGCGGATCTCGACGATGCCCTGGCGCACCCGGCCGAGGCCGATGTCCATGCCGAGACCCTCCGCCTCGATCCGCTCGACGACCCCCGCGCCGTCCGCGGCGAAGGACTCGGTCTCCACCGCGGTGCCATCCCAGTGGAAGGCGCCGAACTCGGCGTGGGCGTCGAGGCCCTCGCCGGCCTGTTCGGAGAGCATCCGGCGGAAGTCCTCGCTGTGCAGCCAGGCGCGCAGCGCGAAGTAGCCGCCGGTCATGACCACCACCGCCACGACCAGCAGGCCGATGACGATCCACGGCCACCACGAGCGACCCGCCGGCTTGCGCGAGCGCCCGCCAGCCGGCTTGCGCCTCGGGGCCCTGGCGGCCTTCCGCCGTCTCGCGCGTCGACTCATCGCGGCGAAGCTCACCCGGATCGGCCCGCCTCGCAAGCCACTTGCACCCGCGCCGCGCGGCCCTACACTCGGCGCATGCACGAGGAGATCACGCTCAGCCGCGAGGTGGATGCCATCCAGATTCCCAGCGGCGACCGCATCAACCTGCCCTCCGGGACCCAGGTCTTCATCACCCAGCGCCTCGGTGGCACCTTCACGGTGGCCACCCCGTCCGGCCTCGCCCGGATTTCCTCGCAGGACGCCGACGCCCTGGGCGTCGACCTCGAGGAGGAGAAGGAGAAGCAGGCCGAGCAGGACCGCCTCAAGGACGCCCCGCTCGAGGACCAGGTCTGGGCCCAGCTCAAGGGCGTCTTCGACCCGGAGATCCCGGTCGACATCGTCAACCTCGGACTGGTCTACGACTGCCGCATCGAGGACCAGGACGGCAAGCAGACCGTCGGCATCAAGATGACCCTCACCGCGCCCGGCTGCGGCATGGGCCCGGTGATCGCCGCCGACGCCCAGGCCAAGGTCATGTCGATCGACGGCATCGACGACGCCAGCGTCGAGCTGGTGTGGGATCCGCCGTGGAACCAGGACATGATCTCCGAGGAGGGCAAGATGAAGCTCGGCATGATCTGAGTGGCCGCGCCGGCCGGGAAATTCCGGCCCCGCGCGCCCTCCGGCAGTCAGCACCATGTCCGCCAGCCGCCTCTTCACCTTCGCCGGGCTGGGGCTGGTCCTCGCCGCGCTCGGGCTCGCCGCCGTGGGCGAGCTGCGCATCGCCCTGGCCGTGCTCGGGCTCGTCGTGGTCGCCGGGATCGCCCTGGTGGTCACCGCGCTGACCCGCTGAAGGCCCGCCGGCCCGGGTCACGCCGGGCCGGGGGAAAATTTTTCATCCCCTACGGGGATCCGGCGCGCTCGCCAGCTTTCCCCTTGCCAGCCACCCGGCCGGGCGTCTAGTCCCTCGCCACCGCCGCAGGGCGGACTCGATTCCATGGGCAAGACGCTGATCATCGCCGAGAAACCATCCGTCATGACCGACCTCAGCCGCGCGCTGGCCAAGGTCCTCGGCAAGTTCGACAAGAAGGGGCAGGGCCGCGACGCCTACTTCGAGAACGACGCCGCCGTCATCACCTCCGCCGTCG
>JAUIJB010000003.1 GCA_030430455.1 Verrucomicrobiia bacterium
AGCCATGGAAACCGGCGCGGACACGCGGAGTAAGCAGCGAAAGGAGAGCTGTCCCGATTGCCTCCTTCCGCCCAGCCTGGAAAACCAACGGCTGCCGCACCGCAAACCAGCCATGGAAACCGGTGCGGACAGCCGTCTGAATGATCGACGCGAACCCTGTCCCGAAGGCGCGCATCGATCGGAAAATAACGCCCAACTCCGGCCCCGAGCTGACACCTGCGGTGGGTGCCGCAGGGCAGTGGGCCTCAAGGACCGGAGTTGGAAGGGCGAACAGCATGTTGTCGTTCTAGGGTGAAATCTTGGGTGAAAGTCTGGGTGGGTGTCCTGCAGGTCAGAGGACCCCGAGTCCGCCGTCGTCCATCATCAGTTCGATCTCGGCGATCTTGTCGAAGCTCTCCTCGGTGCAGAGGATGTAGTAGGGGCCGCGGCCGGCGAGGCGGACCAGCGCCTCGGCCTTCAGCCCGATGCGCTCGGCCCACTCCTTGGGCACGGTCAGCTTGCCCTGCCCGCTGATCTGGGCCTCCTTCGAGTTCATCCGCAGCGAACCGACCAGGGCGTTCTTCTTGGTCTGGTCCAGCGGCGACTGCTCGATCTGGCGGAACTTGTCCTCGAACTGCGCCCGGCTGAAGACCTTGATGACCGGCACCTTGTGCTCGGCGGACATCTGCAGCCGGACCGGCTCGCCCTCGACGTCCGGACGCCAGCCCACCGGGATGGAAACCCGATACTTCGGGTCCATCTTGTTGTCGGTGTGACTCTCGTGGACTTTGACGGACATCGTTCGAAGCGAAAAGTTCGCTGAAGTGCCGCGAAGTACACCAAGAAACACCGATCCGGTCAATGGAAATCAAAGAAACATTAATTTTCCGCGTAAGTCGCTGACTGTCTAGGGTGTTAGCTGGTGTTTACGGGTGCACTTTCCGCGAAATCCATGAAAATTTCGGGTGATTTCGGGCCTCAATTTTAAAAAATCAGGGCATTTGGGGGCCATTCGGCGAAGGCTTTCGTCTTTCGGTGTACTTCGGGGGTCTCTGGGAATGGCGGGGCGGAAGAGCCGGGACTGGCGGGGTCCGGCTGGCGCTGCGGACCGGCTGGAAAGCGCTGGCTGGGTGGTGAGCGGCTGCGAGAGCAGGCGGAGCGCAGGGAATAGGTCCTATGGGTCCTATAGGACCTATGGAAGCATCTCCTGGGCTCCGCAGTGTCGGTCCTGGCGCTGCGAAGATGGGCGGGGCGGGAGCTCACCTTCCGGAGCCGTCCCAAAATCAAGGATGAGGCGCAGCCTCATGCCATATAGGTCCCATAGGTCCTATCGGTCTTATTCCCTGCGCTCCGCCACTTCTCCCCAGCCACTGGGTCACCCAATCGGCGCTTTCGCTCTCCAGCCGGTCCGCACCACCAAGCGGCCTCACCGCACCCCCACCCCGGGCCCCTCAGGACTGCGGCGGGAAGCCCTCGAGGAGCCTGCGGGCCACGCTGCGGGCGTCCTGCAGCAGCATTTCCTCGCTGCGGCGCTCGTCCACCCCGACACTGCCGCGGCCGCGCCAGACCACCCGGTCGCTGTCCGGCTCGGTGATCAGGAAGCGCACGCCCAACTGGGTTTCCGGAACCTGGTAGCCGGAGCCGCCCGCCGTTCCCGGCCCCGCCAGCCACGCGCTGCCGTCGCCGCCCGGCACGTAGCGGGCCTCGTAGCTCGGCGCCCTGCCGACCTCGCGGTAGCCGGGGGCACGGGCGCCGCGGGCGTAGACGTAGAGGTCCGGGGTGCCGCTGGTGACCTGGCGCAGACCGCGTCGCGCCAGGATGCCGTCGACCTCGCCGACGAAGGCCGCCCGCACCCGCTTGTCCGCCGCGGTGAAGTCCTCGCGGGCCGCCGCGTCGAGCGGGACCCAGGCGTAGGTCTGGTACTGCGAGTAGTCGACACCCTCGGTGCCCTGCACCTCGAGGTCCATGGTGCTCGGCGCACAGGCCGCCAGGAAGAGGACCCCGAGCGAGGCGACGACAAGGGAGGGAAGCTGGAGGTTCATGGCCAACAGGCTACTCCCCCGGGTGCCGGCCTAGAAAGCGCGAAAGCCGGAATTCAGGCCGAGGCCTGCCACTCGAGGCGCAACGCGTGCGCCATCGAGGGGTCGCTCAGCGCAAGCCCCTCGACCGGGTCGCCGGCCCGCCGAACCCGCAGCCGGCCGCCACGGCCGCCGAGCTTGCGGTCGAGCTCGACCGCCACCCGTCCCATCGTCATCCGGACGTTCACCTCGACCACCGCGCGCAGCGCCAATCCTCCGTCGTCGCGGCGGTGCACCAGGGCATCGACGCCGGCCGGTCCGCGGTAGCCGGGCAGGAGCTCCGCCAGCACCCGCGGCACCCGCTCGCCGTAGAGCGCCATGACGCCTTCCCGGGCGAACAGCTGCTCGGACACCGCGGGCTCGAGGAGATTGCCCCACTTCCGGCCGACCCGCGTGCCGCGGTAGCGGCCGGCGCGATCGTTCTCCATCACGCTCATCCCGGCCAGCCGGGCACCGCCCGCGCCGTCGAGGTCGTAGAGCGCCGAGAAGTCGACGACGACCCGCAGCCGCGGTTCGACCAACACCACGCCGTGAACCGCAAGGATGTCGACCAGCCAGCGTCGCCAGGCAAGGTCGTCCCGCTCGGCGGGCCCGACGATCCGCTGCGCGCGCCCGGCGCAGGCGTGCGCGCCCTTGATGATCACCTCCCCCCGCACGAGGAGCGACTCGACCTCGGCCGTCGCCCGCTGCGCATCCCCGAATCCCCTCCCGCCCGGCTCCCGGCCGAGGCGCCGGCCGAGTTCCAGGCCGAGTTCCTTCGAGAACCATCCCGCCGGCAGGGCACCCCGGTTGGGAAACAGCGAGTTGCCGGCGACCTCGATGCCGTCGAACAGGTCGGCGGCGTCGGGCGACCAGGCCCACGGCGCCAGCCCGCCCAGCTTGCGCCGGCGCAGCTCGTCGATCTTGTCGAGCGCGACGATCTCGGGCAGCTCGAGCCCCGCGTCACGCAGCCGCGCCAGGTGATCGATCGACGGCGGACGCCGTAGCAGCAGGACGTCGTCGCGCCGGCACCAGGCCAGCGCGGCGAGCTCGAAGTCCTGCTCCATCGCCGCCACCTTGCGGCCGGGCGAATGGCTCCCGCCGCGCGCCGCCGCGGCGACGTGCGACTCGGCGTCCGGGTTGAACCAGGCGACCACCGGCGTGCGCCCGCGCGACTGCTCGAAGAACTCGAGCTTGCGGATGAACTCCTCGTCGAGCCCGGCGAGCCGGCGACCCTCGGCGTTGAACGGGGCGAGCCCCTTCGCCCGCACCGGCGAGAGCGGGAAGGCCTGCAGGTCGCAGAACGCCTTCCAGTCGCTGCGGTCGCCCTGCTTCCAGCGCCGGAACCACTTCACGCCGTGGCCGACGTGGCCGATCTCGTCGCGGTAGATCTTCTCCAGCACCGCGGCGGTCGCGTGGTCGCCGACCTCGTGGAACTTCCCCGCGTAGTGGCGCGAGAAGTCGAGGTTGGCCTGCTCGAAGGTTAGGTTCAGGCGGGTGACGAACTCCAGTGGAGACCGTACTTCCGAGATCAGCCGCCAGAAGTAGTCGTTGAGCGGCAGCTCGCCGAACTCGATCCCGCACTCGCGCATCCGCCGCAGGTAGAGCCGGGTGTGGACCTGCTCCTCGCGCATCGCCTCGTAGACGCCGCGGCGGTATTCGCCGGGCGCGTCGGGAAAGCGCAGCAGCACCAGCGCCATCAGCTCGGCGGCGAGCAACTCGTGGTTGGCCAGGAAGTGCATCAGCCTGCCGCGCTCGCGGTCGTCGTCGAGCCGGTTGAGCCCGGGGAAGCGCACCCGCACCCCGCGCCCGCCGATCGCCAGCCCGTCCGGACGGACCGGGCTCGACGGCACCGCCACGGCCCGCCCCGGCGCGGCGTCGCCGGCGACCCGCGGGCCGACCGCCAGCTTCTCCTCGAGCGTCGCCCCGAAGAGCACCCGCTCGGCTGCCTCGCGCATTTCCACGCCGCGAGGCTGGGACGCCCGGCCACCGGATGTCAAATGGCGCCGTCCCCGGCCGGAAATCGACCCCGCTCGGGATCGACTCGGCGGGGGTCTTCGGCTATCCTCCCGGTCGAAGGATGATGTCCCCCCGCTTCCTCAGCCTCAGCTTGCCCGCGCTGCTGGCCGGTCCGCCGCTTCCTGCCGCGCCCGGCGGCACCAACCTCGGCTTCGAGGACGGCCTGTCCGGGTGGACCCACGGCGGGGTCGCGGTGGTGGCCGACCCGGTCCACCAGGGGAGCTCCAGCCTCGCACTCGGCGGCGGCTTCATCGAGCAGGCCCTCTCCGGCTGCACGCCCGGGTCGCTGCACCACCTGCGTCTCGCCTACCGCCGCGAGGACTCGGCGCAGGACTGGCTGCTCGGCCACGCCCGGATCCGGGTCGACGGCCAGGTCATCGGCGAGATCCACAACAAGCAGACCGACGAGTTCCTCGACCCGACCGGGTTTGCCTTCATCCCGGCAAGCGCCACCCCGCTGCTGCGCATCGAGTCGCTGAGCGCCTCACCGGGACTCATCCTCGACGACCTCCGCATCCAGCCCGGGCCCCTCCCCTCGCCGCCGAGCGAGTCCTGGTCGAACCTGCAGGTGATGACCGACGCGCGCGGTGGCCGGCGCCTGGTCAATGGCAGCTTCGAGGCGGCGGTGGCCGACCCCGCCGCCAGCCCGGAGGTCTCCGGCGGGCCCTGGAACCCGCACATCAGCGGGGACGCCCTGCCCGGCTGGCGGGTGACGCGCGAGAACATCGACCTGATCGGCTCCGCCGCCGGCCCGCCCGACGGCGGCTGGGTGCTCGACACCAACGGCCACGGCAACGGCGCGATCGCCCAGACGATCACCGGCCTCGAGCCCGGGGGGACCTACACCCTCTCCTTCCACTACGCCCGCCATACTTCCTGGGGCTCCGACCCGATGACCGCCGAGCTGCTGGCCAACGGAAACGTCGCGGCCTCGCTGGTCCGCACCAGCGACCAGGACTGGGACGACGGCTACGCGCTGGCCGAGGTGCCGCTGCGCGCGAGCGCCGCCGGCGTGCTCGCGATCGAGCTCCGCTCGACCGTCACCGACCAGGGCGGCAACATCGCCTTCGACGACTTCCGCCTCGCCGCCGGCGGCGATGCCTTCGCCGCCTGGGCCGTCGCCAAGCGGACCGAGGCCGACCCCGCCGCCAACCCCGACCGCGACCCCCACGCCACCGGCTTCGAGTTCCTCTTCGGCCTCGACCCGGAGGTTCGCAATCCGGCGTTCCAGGCCGATCCGGAGGGCCTGGTGCTGCCGCTGCGCGGCGACGCCCTGCAGCAGGGCTTCGACCTGGCCCTCGAGCTCACCCGCGACTTCGAGCACTGGATTCCCGCGGGCGATCCCGCCAGCGGTGTCCGCGCGATCATCGACACCTCCGCACCGGGCAGCGACGGCACCCGCCACTACCAGTTCAACCCCGACGAGCCCTACCTCATCTGGCGCTTCGAGCTGGTCACCCCGCCGTAGCGGCCGGGGATCCGCATTCCCCCGCCCTTTCCCTTTGGCATTCCGCCCGCCCGCCGCTATGGGCATGGGCCATGGCAGCCAAGAACGCGAAGAACGCCAAGAAGAAGGGCAAGAAGTCCTCGAAGTCCGCCTGGGAGTCGCCGATGCCGGCGCGGCAGTTCGACTTCATGCGGGAAATCCTTGCCGCCCCCAGCCCGGTGGGCCTCGAGGGCGCGATGAGCTACGGCGTGCTCAAGCCCTTCTTCGACGGGATCAAGCCGAAGTCCTGGGCGATCCACCAGTTCAAGGGCAACGCCGGGATCGTGCTCGACACCCACCCGGACGGGAATGACATGCCCTCGGTGATGGTCATCGGCCACGCCGACAAGATCCGCCTGCAGGTCCGCAGCATCGGCAAGGACGGCAAGATCTGGGTCAACAGCGACTCCTTCCTGCCCTGCACCCTGATCGGCCACGAGGTGATCCTGTTCTCGCAGGACCCCGGGAAGCCGGGCCAGTTTCGCCGCATCGAGGGCGGCACCATCGAGGCCCTCGGCGCGATCCACTTCTCCAACCCGAAGCAGCGCACCGGCGAGCAGGGCATCAAGCCCGAGCAGCTCTTCCTCGAGCTGCAGATGCACGGCGAGGACCCCAAGAAGCGGGCCGAGAAGCTGGGCATCCGCCCCGGCGACCCGATCATCCTCAACCGCCCGGTCCGCCGCGGCTTCACCGACGACACCTTCTACGGCGCCTACCTCGACAACGGCCTCGGCTGCTTCATGGTCGCCGAGCTGGCCCGCCTGCTGGCGAAGAAGCCGCTGAAGAACATCCGCGTCCTCCACACCATCGCCACCCACGAGGAGATCGGCCGCTTCGGCGCCGCCTCGATCGCCGGCGAGCTGCTGCCCGACATCATCGTCGCCGCGGACGTCAACCACGACTACGACGCCGCCCCGGGGCTCGCCTCGCAGCGGATGAACTCGCTGTCGATGGGCAAGGGCTTCACGCTGACCAACGGATCGATCACCAGCAACTACGTCAACAGCCTGATCGAGACCGCCTGCAGGAAGGCGGGCATCCCGGTGCAGATCGACTTCTCCGGCCGCGACACCGGCACCGACGCGATGGCCGCCGCCCTGGCCGGCTTTGACAGCGCGGCGACCTCGGTGGGCTTCCCGATCCGCAACATGCACACCATCTCGGAGACCGGCCACACCGGCGACGTGCTCGGCGCGATCCACGGCCTCGACGCGACCCTGCGCCACATGGACCAGATGAACGGCGGCAAGGGCCTGACCCGCGCCGACCTGAAGAACCACCACCCGCGCCTCGACGAGGCGAAGTAGGGCAGCGGAGTGGCGCCTTGCAGGCGCCATGGCATGGACCGGCGGCTTGCAGCCGCCATTTGGCGGACGGCGGTTGGGAGTCAAAGAGCCAGCGGCTGGCATCCCTTCAGGATGCCGACCTTCACCCCACCCTCATCCCGGGGGTGTCGCTCCGCTCGACCCCCGGCCAATGGCTTGGATCCCGCCGGGATCCGATTGCGCGAACCTCGCGCCGCCCTCTCCTCGATCCCAGCGGGATCATAGCCTTTAGCCGGGGGTTGAGGAGCCCGCAGATGCGGGCGACGACATCCCCGGATTCCCCTCCTCATCCGACCCCGGCCGGGGTCGCAGCCGGATCGGGCTCATCCCCGCGGCCACATCCACGCGAGGTAGACGGCGTAGATCGCCAGCAGGACCGCGCCCTCCCGGCGGCCGACGGTGCGCCCACTGCGCATCATCGGCCACAGCAGCGCCGCGGTTCCGAGCATGAAGATGCGGTCGACGTCGCGCACCTCGGCGCCGGTGATCGGGTGGATCACCGCGGCGAGGCCGAGAACGAAGAGCAGGTTGAAGATGTTCGAGCCGATCACGTTGCCCAGGGCGATGTCCGGCTGGCCGCGCAGCGCCCCCACCACCGAGGTCGCCAGTTCCGGCATCGAGGTTCCGGCGGCGATGATCGTCAGCCCGATCACCGCGTCGGAAACCCCCAGTGCCCGGGCGATCGCCACCGAGTGCTCCACCAGCAGGTTCGAGCCGAGGGCCAGCAACGCCAGGCCGACGCCGAGGTGGACCAGCGCGCGGCCGGTCGGCATCGCCCCGAAGACCTCCTCGTCCCGGCGGCGCTCGCGGCGGGCCTCGCGGACGATCCAGGCGGTGTAGCCGGCGCTGGCCACGGCCAGCAGCGCGCCCTCCCAGCGGGCCACGCTGCCGTCCCACAACACGGCCAGGCCCGCCACGGTCACCAGCAGCATCACCGGCCCGTCGCGGCGGATCGCGACCGACTCGGCCCGCACCGGCCGGATCACCGCCGCGAGCCCGAGGATCACGGCGAGGTTGAAGATGTTGGAGCCCACCACGTTGCCCACCGCGATGCCCGGCTGGCCGCTCCACGCCGCCTTCAGGGAGACCAGCAACTCCGGCGAGGAGGTTCCGTAGGCGACGACCGTGAGGCCCACCACCAGCGAGCTCAGGCCGAGCCGCACGGCGATCCCGGCGCCCCCCTTCACCAGCCACTCGGCGCCCCAGAACAACAGGCCGAAGCCCACCATGGTCCATACGATCGCGAGAATCATGGCCGCGTGCTATCGCGCCACCGTCCAGCCGTCGATTGGGATCCGCCGGAGTGTTTCCATCCGGTCCGGGACCCGCCCGAACCGGCGAGGGCCATGGAAGCTGCTAGGCGATCCCCACCTCGCTGAGCAGGTAGACCGCGAAGGAAGCCAGCCAGTGGTCGCCCTCGTAGTGCCCCGTCGCGACCCGGGCCAGGCCGGCCTCGGAGTGGGCCGCGGCGGACTCCTCGAGGACGGCACGTCGTGGATCCTTCCCGTCCAGGACCGAGGCGATCCCGCGCATGGCCCAGGCCCGCGACAGGTTGAGCCCCGCCAGGTGGACCAGCTGGCCATCGCCCAGGTCGCTCACCCGGACCGGAGTCAGCAGCTTGCCGCACTCGCCGCGCCCGAGCGCGGGGAGGAATCCGTCCAACCAATCCGGGAATTCCCCCGGCTCGAGCACCCGGCGCATCAGGTCGGCCTCGTTGAGCCCGGCCGAGAAGAAGTCGTTCCCCGAGGGCTCGTAGCGGACGGGATAGTCGCGGTCGCCGCGGTAGAACTGCCGGGCCTTCTCCAGCAGGAGCCCTTCGAACGCAGCGTCGCCGGTGGCGCGTGCGTGATCGATCATTTGCGCCAGCGGAAAGGCCGACTCGGGGTGGAAGCCGCATCGCACCGGCCAATCGAGCCTGGGCAGGTAGTCCTTCGCCAGCCCGACGATGGCCTGCTCGAGCGGCCGGCAGCGCTCCGCCCAGCGGCGGGCATCGGGGTCATCGAAGCCGCGCAGCTCGGTGGCGAGCCGCAGCGCCCAGGCCCAGCCGTACATGCGCTCGAAGCTGCGGTTCTCCTTTTCCCCAAAGTAGGCCGCCTCGGCCCGCAGCTCCTCGGCGCGGAATCGCTCGCCGAGCGCGCGGCGGATTTCCCCGGCCACCGGCGCCCCGGGATGGCAGCGCAGCAGGCGGACCAGCATCCAGTGGCCGTGGACCGCCGAGTGCCAGTCGAAGCAGCCGAAGAACACCGGGTGCAGCTCGCGCGGCGTCCTGAGCGACTCCGGCCCCGTCAACAGGTGACCCGGCTTGTTGGGAAACTCGCGGCCGATCCCGTCCAGGGCCAGCCGGGCAAAGCTTTCAACCTGCTCTTGCGTCACGCGGCCCATCGTTTCCGCCCGGGCGCGAAACGCCAGCATCGATCCATCCCCGACGCTGCGGCTTGCCCCGCGGCGGTCGCGGGCTCAGGATGGTCGCCCGTCCCCATGAACCGCCGCCTGCTCCTCCTCGCCCCCGCCGCCGCCATCGGCGCCCTGCTTTCCTCCTGCGGCACCGTCGGTCTCGACGGCGGCGGCGGTGGGGACTACGCCGGCACCACCATCAACAGCCGCAACCAGGCGCTGATCCAGCGCGAGACCCGCGCCGTGTTCGCGGCGAAGGGCTTCAGCTACAGCGGCGGCACCGCCACGGTGCTGCGCTTCTCGAAGCAGGGTAGCCGCTCGGCCCAGATCACCTGGGGCACCAACCTGAACGGCAACCCGGTCTACTTCCGGCCCGAGGTCCGCCTGCAGCCGCTCGGCGACCGCACCCGGCTGAGCTGCGAGGTGTTCATCACCCAGCAGAGCACGGTCTACGGCGAGAACGTCCGCCAGCCCTTCCTCGGCGGCAGGGCCGGCTACAATGCGATGATGAGCGACATCCGCCAAAGGGTGGAACGGGCGGAGAAGGCCGCGGGTGGGCGCTGAGGATCCGCAACCCGCAACCCACGACTTGCCCGAGGGCGCGTGCTCTCCTTTGTTCCACCGTGCCGACCCCGACCCTCAAGCAACGCCTCGAGCTGCGCGACCCGCCACCGGGCCGCGCGGTGATGTCGCAGCGCTGGGCGGAGCTCCTGTTCCTGCACTGGAGGGTGGACGCGGAACGCCTCCGCCCGCGCCTCCCCGCCGGCCTCCACCCCGACCTCCACGACGGCGAGGCCTGGCTCGGCATCGTCCCCTTCCGCATGCAGCGGATCCGCCCGCGCGGCCTGCTGCCGCTGCCCTGGCTGTCGTGGTTCCTCGAGCTGAACGTCCGCACCTACGTCCACGACGACGCCGGCACGCCGGGCGTGTGGTTCTTCTCGCTCGACTGCAACCAGCCGCTCGCCGTCGAGTTCGCCCGCCGCGCCTTCCACCTCAACTACTGTCACGCGGCGATGTCGAGCCGCCGCGACCAGGGGCTCATCGACTACCGCTGCCGTCGCCGCGGCGAGGACGCCGACGCCCGCTTTCGCTACACCGCCGATGGCGGGGCACGCGAGGCCGAGCCCGGCTCACTCGAGTTCTTCCTCGCCGAGCGCTACCTGCTTTACTCGAGCGACCCGGCGGGGCGGATCCACCAGGGCCGGGTCCACCACGCACCCTACCGCCTGAGGCCGGGGCGCTGCGAGTCGTGGAGCATCCTGCCCGCGAGCTGGGACGGCATCGAACTGGGCGACCGCGAGCCCGACTCGGTCCTGTGGGCGGACCCGGTGGGTGTCCGCGTCTTTCCCCTGAAACCGTCCGGTTAAGCTGCGGTGAGGGGTTCGGACCAGGATGGATCGGATGCATGGGCTGGGTCGATCGGAACGCAGGCTTCAGCCTGCCCCGAGGCACCCTTTGGCCCCGCTTTCCCACCTCTCAGCCGACTGAAGTCGGCGCTCCGATGACTCGCTGACCGAAGGTCTAAAAAACATCCCATCCATCCCATCCATCCTGGTCCCAAAAAACGACGGGTCGACCGGGAGCGGGCTACGGTCGACTCACTCCAGGCCCAGGTAGTCCCGTGCGTTGGCGTAGCAGATGTTGCGGACCATCCCGCCGACGAGCTCGAAGTCCTTCGGCAGCGAGCCCGACTCCATGTCCCGACCGAGCAGGTTGCACAGCACGCGGCGGAAGTACTCGTGGCGCGGGTACGACATGAACGAGCGCGAGTCGGTGAGCATGCCGATGAAGCGCGACAGCAGGCCGAGGTTCGACAGCGCGTTCATCTGCCACTCCATCGCCTCCTTCTGGTCGAGGAACCACCAGCCGGATCCCAGCTGGATCTTCCCGGGGACGCTGCCGTCCTGGAAGTTGCCGAGCATGGTGGCGAAGGCGTAGTTGTCGGCCGGGTTGAGGTTGTAGAGCACCGTCTTGGGCAGCGCGTTCTCCTCGTCGAGGCGGTCGAGGAAGATCGCCAGGCGGTCGACCTGCGGCCAGTCGCCGATCGAGTCGAAGCCGGTGTCCGCCCCGAGCTTGCGGAACATCCGGCTGCTGTTGTTGCGCCGCGCGCCGAGGTGGAGCTGCATCGCCCAACCGCGCTCGGCATTCCAGCGCCCGACGTGCAGCATGATGAAGCTGGCGAACTGCTCCTTTTCCCGCGGGGTCGCGGCCTCGCCGCGGCGCGCCTTGTTGAAGATCTCGCGCGCCTCCGCCTCGCTGGGAAAGTCGGCGAAACAGCGCTCAATGCCGTGGTCCGAGGCCCGCCCGCCCAGCTCGTGGAAATAGTCGTGGCGCGCCTTGAGGGCGTCGAGCAGCTCGTCGAGCGTGCCGGCCGACTGGCCGGCGGCCGCCTCGAGCGTGCCGATCCACGCGTTCCAGGCCTCCGGCTGGTCGACATTGAGCGCCTTGTCGGGGCGGTAGGTCGGAATCACCCGCGTGGCGATGCCCGACTTGGCGATCTCGCGGTGGTGGGCGAGGTCGTCGGCCGGGTCGTCGGTCGTGCCCACCACCCGGACCTTGAACTTGTCGAGGATGCCGTGGGCAGTCAGCTCGTCGCCGGCGAGTTGCTCGTTCGCCCGCTCCCAGATCGACTCCGCGGTCGACTCGTCGAGCAGCTCTTCGATGCCGAAGTAGCGCTTCAGCTCGAGGTGGGTCCAGTGGTAGAGCGGGTTGCGCAGCGTGTGCGGGACCGTCCGCGCCCAGGCGAGGAACTTCTCCTTCGACGTGGCGTCGCCGGTGCAGAACTCCTCCGCCACCCCGTTCGAGCGCATCGCGCGCCACTTGTAGTGGTCGCCCTCGAGCCAGATCTCGAAGAGGTCGCGGAAGCGGCGGTTCGAGGCGACGTCCTGCGGCGGCAGGTGGCAGTGGTAGTCGAGGATCGGCTCGTCCTCGGCGGACTCGTGGTAGAGCCGCACGGCCGCCGGAGTTTCGAGGAGGAAGTCGTCGTGAATGAAGGGAGCGCTCATGGAAGATCGGGTGGGAATCGGTCCCGGCGCATCAGTCCTTGCCGAACAGCTCGGGAAGCCACAGCGAGAGGGCCGGGACGTAGGTGATCACCAGCAGCGCCAGGATCATCGCGATGAAGAACGGCAGCAGCGGCGGGGTCACCTTGGCGATCGTCGTCTTGCCGACGCCGCAGCCAAGGAACAGGCAGGTGCCCACCGGCGGCGTGCACAGGCCGATGCAGAGGTTGGCGATCATGACGATGCCGAACTGCAGCTCGCTCATGCCCAGCTCGGTGACCACCGGCAGGAAGATCGGGGTGAAGATCAGCACCGCCGGGGTCATGTCCATGAAGGTACCCACGGCGAGCAGCAGGAGGTTGATCGCCAGCAGGATCACGATCGGGTTCTCCGACAGGGCCAGCAGCGAGGCGCTGACCTGCTGCGGGACGTTCTCGGTGGTCAGCAGCCAGGACATCCCCGAGCTGGCACCGATCAGCAGCATCACCACCGCGGTGGTGATCGCCCCCTTGAGCAGGATGCCGGGCAGGTCGGCGATGCGGACCTCGCGGTAGAAGATCACCGCCAGGATGAAGGAGTAGAGCACTGCGATCGCCGCGGCCTCGGTGGCGGTGAAGATGCCGCCGAGGATGCCGCCGATCACGATGATCACCAGCAGCAGGCTGGGCACGGCGCGGACGAAGGTGTTGCCCAGCACGGCCAGCGGGACCGGCGGCGACTTCTCCCACTTGTCGGCGCGGGCGCGCAGGAAGCAGACCGCCATCAGGAACAGCCCCATGACGATCCCGGGGATGATGCCGGCGAGGAACAGTCCGATGATCGACACGCTGCCGGCCGCCACCGCGTAGACGATCATGATGTTGCTCGGCGGGATGATCAGGCCGGTGGTCGCGGAGGTCACCGTCAGGGCGACGTTGAAGTCGCGCGGGTAGCCCTTGCGGTTCATCTCGGGGATCATGAAGCCGCCGACCGACGAGACCGCCGCCGCCGCCGACCCGGAGATCGACCCGAACAGCATGCAGGTCATCGTGTTGACGTAGGTCAGCCCGCCGGGAAAGCGGCCGACGCAGGCGGCGGCGAAGTCGATCAGCCGGCGCGCGATCCCCCCCTGCCCCATCAGCAGTCCGGAGAGGATGAAGAAGGGGATCGCCAGCAGCGTGAAGCTGTCGATGCCGTTGGCCATCTTCAGCGCCACCGTATAGATGGCATCGCCGCCGGTGGCGAAGACGCAGAGGAAGGTGGCGATGGCGATCGCCACGGCGATCGGCACGTCGACGAACAGCATCAGCACGAAGCTGATCACCAGCAACCAGACCGTCGGGCTCACGCTTCACCCCCTTCCTTGGGAAGCTCGGCGGCGCCGGCGGAACCGGGGGCCTCGGCTTCGGCGATGGGCTCTGCGTCGTCCTTTTCTCGAATCACGTCCAACATTTGCGCGAGGGTGAAGATCACGGTGAAGACGCCGCTGACCGGAACCGCGAGGTAGATCCAGCCCTTGGGGATTCCCAGCGTCGGGGTCGTCTGCTTGAGCTCGAGGGTGCGGCTGACCAGCTGCCAGCCACCGATGATCAGCGCCGCGATGGCGAACCCGAGGACCACGGCCAGCGCGGTGAGCCGGAGGACCTTGCGCCCGGCGGGCTCGAACTTGCCGACGAAGTAGTCGACGCCGAGGTGGGCCTTCTTCTCGAAGGCAAGGCAGGCGCCGAGCAGGCCGACCCAGATCATCAGGTAGCGGGCCAGCTCCTCGGTCCAGCTGCTCGGGTTGTCGATCATCCCCCACTTGGCGAGCATGCGCGAGAGCACGCCCCACAGGACGTCGATCACGAGGGCGCCCATGGCGACGATCAGGGCGAGCTCGAGCAGCCGCACGAGGAGTCCGATCACCGGGTGGTTCCGGGCGGTGCTGGTGGCGTCGTGGTCCATGGCGGTTCAGCGGATCGCGCGGATCTTCTCGACCAGGTCGCCCACCGGCGTGCCCACGTGCTCGTCGTACATCGGCGCCACCTTGTCCATGAAGGGCTGCTTGTCGGGCTCGTAGACCTCGACGCCGAGCTCCTTCACCGCCTCGAGCGCCTCCGTGCTCTTCTCCGCCCACAGTTCACGCTGGAACACGCTGGACTCGTCCGCCGCCTGCTGCAGCCACTCCTGCTCGCGGGGCGAGAGCTCGTCCCAGATCGGCGCGCTGATCAGAAGCATGTCCGGCAGGACGACGTGGCCGTCGAGGCTGAAGTACTTGCAGGTCTCGTAGTGCTTGTTGGAGTAGAAGCTCGGCGGGTTGTTCTCGGCGCCGTCGACGATTCCCTGCGCCAGCGCCGAGTAGAGCTCGCCCCAGGAGATCGGCGTCGGCGAGCCGCCCATCATCTCGACCATCTTGATCGCCATCGGGCTGTTCATCACGCGGATCTTGAGCCCCTGGAGGTCGTCGGGCGTCTTGATCTGGCGGTCCTTGGTGTAGAAGTTGCGGCTACCGGCATCGTAGTAGCACAAGCCGTACATGTTGCGCTCCTTGCCCTTGTGGAGCAGGCCGCGGCCGGTCTCGCTGTCGGCGAAGGCCCAGAAGTGGTCGGAGTCGCGGAACAGGTAGGGCAGGCCGAAGAGCTGCATCTCCGGGATGAAGGCCTCCATCGGCCCGGTCGAGGTCTTGGTCATCGCCAGCACGCCGTTCTGCAGCTGCTCGATGCACTCGGTCTCGCCGCCAAGCACGGCGCTGGGGTAGATCTCGACGGTCATCGCGCCGCCGGAGATCTCCTCGAGGCGCTCCTTGAGGTGGACCATCCCGAGGTGCACCGGGTGCTGCGGGTCGAGGGCGTGGGCGAGCTTGAGGACCTTGGCCTGCTGGCCGCCGCCGTCGGCGGGACCGCGGCGCATGACCAGCGCGAAGCCGCCGGTGGCGAGCAGGGCGCCGACCAGGAGTCCGGCGAGGAAGAGCGAAATGGACCGAGTCATGGATTGCAGAGCTGGGCCAAGGGAACATGGCGCCCAAACCGCGAACAAGCCGATATACCGTCTTCACAGCCGGCGGATACCCCTTTTGGGGGAGTACTCGACGAGCCTGCCGGCCGCTGGATGATCACGGCCTTGCCTGCATCCCTGCGGGACTCCGGACTTCAGTCTCCGGCTTCCCCCTTCACCCAGAAGGTCAGGGTGTTCATCATCTCGTCGCCGCCGCCGATCTCGCGCCAGGGGAAGGTGGCGCGGAGTTCCGGGTGGCGGACGTAGCCGAGCCCCTGCCAGAAGGAGTCGAGCGGGCGGTAGCCGGCCGGGCGCTCCGGGTGGTCGGCCGGGCGGTCGACCGCACAGAAGGTGGTGACCGGGAGCCCGAGGCGCGCGGCGTGGGCCTCGCGACGGCGGAAGAACTCCCGGCCGGCACCCCGGCCGCGGTATTCGGGCAGCAGGATGCTCTCGCCGAAGTAGCAGATCCGGGCCGGGTCCCGGCCCTGCCCGACGAAGGGGCGCCGGAAGGCCTCCTCGGCCTCGACCAGCGGCAGGCAGGTGGTCGCACCCACCGCACGCGCGCCGTAGAAGGCGAGGCAGGCGAAGCCACCCTCCGCCCGGCAGTAGCTCGCGAGGTAGTCGCGCTCGTACTCCGGGTCGCCGTCGTAGAGGTAGGGGAACTCGCGGAACACGCGGATCCGCAGGTCCCCCAGGGCGGCGAGGTGCGGCTCCAGTTCGCCGCCGGAAAACTCGCGGATGTCCAGCTGCATGTCCTTTCCCCGGCCGGCTTCAGTCGAGCAGCTTGACGAAGCGCGAGTAGGCCTCGTCCCACGGCGCCCGCTCCCCGGGCTCGAAGGTCTTGAGCGGCTCGGATTCGCGCAGCAGCGCGCGGCCCGCGGCGAGCGACTCGAGCCCGCCGCTGGCGATCATCTGCAGCAGCACGTTGCCGTAGGCGGTCGCCTCGTAGGGCCCGACCACCACCGGCACGCCGAGGCTGTCGGCGATGGCCTGGTCGAGCGCCTCGTTCTGCCCGCCCCCGCCGATGACGTGGAGCAGGTCGAACTCCCGGTCGACCAGTCGCTGGAGGGTCTCGAAGACCCAGCGGTACTTCAGCGCGAGGCTGTCGGAGATGATCCTCAGCACCGTTCCCGGGTCCTGCGGCACCGGCTGCCCGCTGCGCCAGCAGAAGCCACGCACGAGTTCCGGCATGTCGCCGCGGCCGCCGAAGTCGGCGTGGTCGGGGTCGATGAAGGCGGTGAAGGGTTTCGCGGCGGCGGACATTTCCGCCATCTCGCCGAAGGAATACTCGTCGCCCTGCTCGGCCCAGATCCGCCGGCACTCCTGGATCAGGTAGAGCCCGTTGATGTTCTTGAGGAAGCGGATCGTGTCGAACACGCCGCCCTCGTTGGTGAAGTTCGCCGCGAGCACCTCGTCGTTGACGACCGGGTCCGCCAGTTCGGCGCCCAGCAGCGACCACGAGCCCGAGCTCAGGTAGGCGAAGCGCGTGCCCGGCTCGGCGGGGACGGCGGCGACCGCCGAGGCGGTGTCGTGGCTGCCCACCGCGATGACCTTGGTCGCCGGGTCGAGGCCGGTCTCCTCCGCCACCGCGGGAAGCAGCGTGCCCAGCACCGTGCCGGGGTCGACCAGCGGCGGCGCGATCGACGGGTCGACCCCGATCGCCTCGAAAAGGGCGGGGTCCCAGTCGCCACGCGGACTCAACAGCTGGGTCGTGCTCGCGTTGGTCCGCTCGCACACCGCCTCGCCGCTGAGCAGGAGGTTGAGGTAGTCCGGCATCAGCAGGAAGCGCGACGCGCGGGCGAGCAGCTCCGGCCGGTCGCGCTGCTCGGCGTGAAGCTGGTAGAGGGTGTTGAGCGGCAGGAACTGGATGCCGGTGCGGCGGAAGACCTCCTCCTTCGGCACCTTGGCGAAGACCTCCTCCATCGCGTTCCCGGTCCGCGGGTCGCGGTAGTGGGTCGCCGGGGCGAGGCGCTCGTGCCTGGCGTCGAGGAGCACGTAGTCGACCCCCCAGGTGTCGACGCCGATCGACCGGATCCGCTCGCTGCCGAACTGCCCGGCCGCCTGCTCAAGGCCGGCGCGGATCTCCTTCCACAGGTCGTCGAGCCCCCACTGCAGCCCGCCGTCGACCTCGATCGCGGGGTTCGGGAAACGGTTGACCACCTCGAGCCGGAGGCGACCGCCCTCGTTGATGCCGGCGATCACCCGGCCGCTGCCGGCGCCGAGGTCGACGGCGAGGTGGATGCTGGTGTCGGAATCCATCGGTCGCGCTTGGAACATTCGGGGGTCAGACCAGCTGCAGGGCCGACTGGGCGGCGGTGTGCAACTCCTCGTAGCGCCCGCGGTTCTCCGCCGCCTTGAGGTCCTCGTCCCAGTTCGGGATCATCTCCTTCATCCGCGCCTGGCTCTCGGGCGACTCGAGCAAGCCGGGCAGGCAGCGCTGGATGCACTCGAGCATCACCTTGGTCGAGATCGAGGCGCCGGGCGAGGCGCCGAGCAGGGCCGAGATCGTGCGGTCGGCGCTGGTCAGCACCTCGGTGCCGTAGTGGACGATGCCGGGGGCCTCGCCGGGGACCTTCTTGATCGCCTGCACGCGGATGCCGGCATCGATCACCTTCCAGTCCTCCTCGCGCGCCGCGGGGTAGAAATTGTAGAGCTCCTTCATCCGCTTGTCCTTCGACTGCAGCCCCTGCTCGACGAGGTACTTGACCAGGTCGAGGTTGTGGATGCCGACCTGCATCAGCGAGGCGATGTTGTGGGGACGGATCGAGGTCGGCAGGTCGAGGTGGCTGCCGCCGACGTGGAGGAACTTGCCGGTCCAGGCCGCGTAGGGGCCGAAGAGGAGGTATTTCTTTCCGTCGATGATCCGGGTGTCGAGGTGCGGCACGGCCATGGTCGGCGCGGCGCCGAGGGCCTGGCCGTAGACCTTGGCGGTGTGCTTCTCGACCACCTCCGGGTTGTCGGTGATCATCCACTGGCCGCCGATCGGGAAGCCGCCGTAGCCCCTGGCCTCGGGGATGCCCGACTTCTGCAGCAGCGGCAGCGAGCCGCCGCCGGCGCCGATAAAGACGAAGCCGGCCTCGACGTCGCGGCGCTCGCCGCTCTGCTCGTCGCGCACGGTCACCCGCCAGCCCTTGCCGCTGCGGTTGAGGTCGACGACCCGGGTGCCGAAGTGCGTGGCGCAGTCCGGCTGGGCGTCGAGCCACTCGCAGTAGTTGCGCGAGATCTCGCCGAAGTTGACGTCGGTGCCGCCCATCATGCGGGTCGCCGCGACCGGCTGGTCCTCGTCGCGCCCCTCGACCAGCAGCGGCGCCCACGAGCGGATCGTGTCGCGGTCGGTGCTGTGCTCCATCGGCGCGAAGAAGTGGTGCGCCTTGAGCCCGTCGAAGCGCGCCTGCAGGTAGGGGATCTGCTCGCGGGTGTGGACCAGCGAGATGTGCGGGACGGGATTGATGTAGTCGCGGGTCGACTTGAGCAGGCCGTTGCGCGCGCCCCACGCCCAGAACTGCAGCGAGTACTCGAACTCCTCGAAGACCGAGATGGCCTTGGACACGTCGACCGTGCCGTCGGCCTCCATCTCGGGCGTGTACGACAGCTCGCAGATCCCGGCGTGGCCGGTGCCCGCGTTGTTCCAGCCCTTGGAGGCCTCCTGGGCGGGTTCGTCGGCGACCTCGAAGAGCTGGATCTCGAGGTCGGGTTTCAGCGACTTGAGCATCGCCCCCAGCGTGGAGGACATGATGCCCGAGCCGATCAGGACAACGTCGGTTTTCATGGTGAGGGATCGGGGCCGCCGGGTCATATCTCGACCTGGGAATCGGTCGGCTGGAGCTTCCGGGCGGAGAGCCAGGGAGTGCCGAACAGAAACCAGATCACCATACCGGCAAGCATCACGAGCTTGTTGCGATCGACGTCGATGACGCCGGTGAAGACGAGGATGGGACCGAGGGCGGTGAGCAGGAGACCGACGAGGCCGCCAATTTTGAAGATGGCATTCATGGGTCAGGCGTTCTTTTGGATGAGTTTGCTGAGGATGATGTAGAGCACGCCGCAGGCGATCCAGCAGGGGATCACGAGGTAGGCGGCGAAGACGCTCTCGACCTCGGGCAGCTCCTGACCGGCGATCAACTCGTGGATCGGCTTGCGGAAGATGAGATAGAGGCCGACGAGCACCGGAAGCAGCCACGCAAGCAACACGGCGGGATTGAAGGCGGAGCGGGTCGAGTGGGCATACTCGTCGCGCAGGCCGAGCTTCTTCATCAGCCAGAAGTCGACGAAGATCACCGCGCCCATCGGGCCGAGCACCGTTCCGTAGGTCCCGACGAAACCGAGCAGCTTGCCGGAGAGCGTCGGGAAGGCTCCTGCAATGGTCGCGATGATCCCGGCGACGAGGGTCATCGCGACCCGCTTGGACCCCGGGAACATGCCCTGGAAGGCGAGCCCGGCGCGGTAGATCGTCGGGTTGGCGGTGGTCCAGCCGGCGATGATCACGCAGACGATGCCGGTCCAGCCGATCGAGCGCCAGGCGAGCATGCCGGGATTGGCGGAGGTGTCCTGGTGGAGCTTGATCTGGGCGGCCAGCAGCAGCGCGGCGCAGATCCAGGCGACGTAATGACCGAGGAACATTCCGATCGCCGGCGCCCAGCCCGAGGACTTGTCGCGGGCGAAGCGGAAGATCGACAGGTCGGCCATGCCGAAGTGCATCGCGCCGTTGCAGAGCCAGCCGAAGATCACGATCTTCCAGAAGCCGAAGTCATCGGCGCCGTCCTTCTCCTGCACGAACTTCACGGCATCGTCCCAGGTAAAGGGCGTGCCGGCGCCCATCTGGGCGTAGGAAACGAGGCCGCAGGCGCAGAACACGATGATCATCCACGGCGCGGCGATGTTCGCAACACGGGCGACCATTTCATAACCACGGCAGGCGATCGCGGCGATGACGGCGCCGACGGCCAGCACGATCGCGGTGAAGGCCGGCGAGCTGAGTTCATACCAGTTTTCCGGCACCTCGAAAGTCACGTCGAAGGGAACGCCGACGGCCGAGGCCGAGACGGTGACCATCGCGCCGGCGAGGAAGCAGAACAGCAGGCCGTTGACGAAGTTGTAGAGCTTGACCGCGCCGCCGCCGGCGATGCGCTCGAGCTGGTAGTAGAGCGTGTAGCGCTTGCTCATCGCGATCGGCGTCACGAGGAAGCGCCAGGAGAGGGTCGCGAGGATGTTGCCGAGCAGCAGGCCGAGGATCAGGTCCTGGATGCTCGCGCCGGCCGCGAGGAACAGCGGGCCGATCATGAACTCGGTGCCCGCGGTGTGCTCGCCGGCATACATGCCCCAGAATTTTCCGGGACCCTTCAGGGCGGAGGCGGGCACGGGCTGGCGCTCGAACTCGTCTCCGGCTTGGGCGACCTGCTCGGCCGGGTTGTCGTTGCTCATGGCTTGGGCTTATGGATGTCGCCAGTGGATGCGGCGCGGATGGATTGGGTGGGTTGGGTCGGATCTGGCTCATGCGTAGCTGGCGGCCCCGTCGAGGCCCAGCTCCTTGCGGCGCTTGGCGCGGTCGGCGGCGGCGGCGGCGGCGTAGCCCGACTCGCGGTGGGCGGCCAGCGGGTCGGCGGCGAGCCCCTTCGACTCGCGCCACTCGCCGATCGCGGCGCGGACGTCGGCCTGGAAGGCCTCCTGCAGCAGCGCCTCGGCGTCAACGATCTCGCCGGCCTCGCGGTGCCTGGCGAGCCGGTCGAAGTCGACCAGCGAGGCCTTGGCCCACAGCTCCTGCGCGCGGGTGACCGTCTGGATCATCGCCTCGACCTTCGGCTTCAGGTTGTGCGACTGGTCGACCATGTACTCGATCGCCGGGTAGTCGCCGCCCTTGTCGTGGGCGTAGCTGTGGATCTCGAAGAAGATCCGGAAGATCTGGTAGGGGTCGATCGAGGCCAGCGTCAGGTCGTCGTCGGCGTAGCGCCGGTCGTTGAGGTGGAAGCCACCGAGCATCTCCTCGTCGAGCAGGTAGGCGACGATCTGCTCGATGTTCTGGCCCTGGTAGTGGTGGCCGGTGTCGACCAACACCTTGGCCTGCGGGCCCATCTTCTTCGAGTGGACGTACGACATGCCCCAGTCGGCGAGGTCGGTGTGGTAAAAGGCCGGCTCGAAGGGCTTGTACTCGACCAGGAAAACCTGCTCGGCGGAGAGCTTGTTGTGGAACTCACGCAGGCAGCCCTCGAGGCGCTGCTTGCGGGCGCGGATGGAGTCCTGGCCCGGGTAGTTGGTGCCGTCGGCCAGCCACAGGGTGACCACCCGGCTGGCGACCTGTTGGCCGAGCACGATCGACTCCTCGACATGCTTGCGCGCCGCCGCCCGCACTTCGGCATCCGGGTGGCACAGGCTGCCGAGCTTGTATTCCTGGTCCTGGAACAGGTTCGGGTTGATCGACCCGATGCGCACCCCCTTGGCCGCCGCCTTTGCCGCGACCTCCTTGGGGTCCTCGTCCGGCTTGAAGTCCCACAACACGTGAACCGCCACCTGCGGGCAGCAGCCGGTCAGTTGGTTGACGTGGCCGGCGTCGGCCAGCTTGTCGTCGAGGTCGATCGCCGCGCCGTCCTGGAGGAACTTGCCGAAGCGGGTCCCCGTGTCGGCGAAACCCCAAGAGGGAAGCTCGATTTCAAATCGGTCCAGGGCCCGGTGGATGCGCTCGGTGGCAGTGCTCATGAAACTTGGGTTTGGTGGGTTTGAAGGATTCGGAAGGGATCGCCCGACGCCGCCGGAAAGCCGGTAGTCGCTCGAGCTAAAGTTGAGATGCAAAAAAATGACATCGGTGTCAATTTTGATTGAAACAGAGTGAGACAGCGGCAGTTTGCTGTTTGAATTTCCGCTTTGGAGCGAGCCCGGACTGCTGCCGTGGCGTCCCTGGAAAACCATGGCCACCATTTATGAGATCGCTGAGAAAGCGGGAGTGTCGCCGAAGACGGCGGCGCGGATCCTGGCGGGTGAGTCGAAGCGCTCGAAGCACCATGAGCGGGTGCTCGAGTGGGCCCGCAAGCTTGGCTACGTGCGCAACGTCAGCGCGGCGAACCTGCGTTCGAAGCGAACCCACCTGATCGGCCTGCTGGTCCCCTTCGTCGACAACCCCTACTACACCCAGATCATCCAGGCCTTCCACGACACCCTGGGTGACCGCGGTTTCCGGGTCCTGCTGGCCTGTTCCTTCGGCCAGTCCGAGGAGATCCTCTCGGCCCTCGACCTGTTCCGCAGCTACGGGGTCGACGGCATCCTGATCAATGGCAGCGAGGGCGAGTTCCCGAAGCTTGCCAGCGAGCGGCTCGACCAGTTCCGCGAGGAGAAGCGCGCGGTCATCCTGCTGGGCCGCAACACCGAGGATCACGGGCTCGACCAGGCCGACGTGGCAAATGCCGAGGGCATCGCGAGCATGGTCGATCACCTGGTCGGGCGCGGCCATGAACGGCTTGGCTTCATCGGCGGGCGGCCGACCAACGGGGCCTTCCAGGCCCGCCACGAGGGCTTCCTCCGCGGACTCGGGCAGCACGGGCTCGAGCGGCGGGAAGAGTGGTCCAGCTGGGGGTCGGCGACGCCGGAGGATGCCGGCCGCCGGGCGCTGGAGATGCTCGCCGCCGAGCCGCGCCCGAGCGCCTTGGTCTGCGGCAACGACCTGATGGCCCTCGGGGTCCTCAAGGCCTGCCGCGAGGCCGGCATGGAGGTGCCGGGCGAGGTCGCGGTGACGGGATTCGACGACATCGAGGCGGCCTGCCTGATGGTCCCCGGCCTCACGACCTTGCGCCAGCCTTTCAACCGCCTGTCGCGGGAGTGCGCGGCCCTGCTCGAGCGACGCATCCGCGAGACCTCGCCGGAGCCGCCGACCCGCCTGGTGTTCGACACCGAACTGGTGGTCCGCGGCTCGAGCTGAGCGCTCGCAAGCGCCGCCCGGGGCACGGATGCCTACTTGGGGAGTCGCCGCGGGGAAGCGCTGCAAGATGAGCCAACAAGCGCCGTAGGCAACCGGGGCGGGTGCCGCACGGGTTGGCTTCCAGCCCCGCGAGTCCCTCCGGTATCCATGCCGCACCGATCCGTCCGACGACATCCCACCCGAAGGGTGCTAGCCTGCCGAACCGGGCCGACCTGCTGACGCCGGCTCCCTGCCTCCGACCACCATGACCAGCCGCTTTCACCCGGGGCTCGCGACCCTCCTCCTCGCCGCCCTCGCCGCCGCGGCGCCGGTCCGCATCGACATCGACTGCTCGAAGCCGGACACCCCGCTCAGCCCGCACCTCTACGGCTTGTTCTTCGAGGACATCAATTTCGCTGCCGACGGCGGGCTCTACGCCGAGCTCGTCCAGAACCGCTCGTTCGAGTACTTCCCGGTGCGGGGCAACGACCCGATCGGCCGCCAGTACCACCCGCTCCATGCCTGGACCAAGGTCGAGGAGGGCCGGGCGCGGGTCGAAATGAAGGTCGCCGGCCAGTCGCCCCTCAACCCCAGCAACCCCCACTACCTCCGGCTGCAGTTCTTCCAGACCGGCGAGGAGGCCGGCGGGGCGGCCGGCGTCGCCAACGGCGGCTACGACGGCATCCGCCTCGACGAGGGCGCCGGCTACCGCGTCTCGCTCCACGCCCGCTTCAGCGAGTGGACCGGCGAGCGCGAGCTGCGCGTCGCCCTCGAGCTCGAGGACGGCCGGGTGTGCGGCGAGACCACCCTCGGCCCGGCGGCCGAGGGATGGACCCGGCTCGAGGGCCGCCTCGAGTCCTCCGCAACCACCGGCGGGGGCGAGCAGGCGCGCCTGGTGGTCACCACGACGGGCACGGGAAGGCTCGACCTCGACGTGGTCTCGCTGTTTCCCGAGGACACCCACGGCGGCCGGCCCAACGGGCTGCGGCCGGACCTCGTCGCCGCGCTGGCCGAGCTGAACCCGAAGTTCCTGCGCTTCCCGGGCGGCTGCATCGTCCACGGCAGCGGCCTCGACAATGCCTACCGCTGGAAGGACAGCGTGGGCGAGGTCGCCGCGCGCAAGCCCAACTGGAACCGCTGGGGCTACCACCAGACCTACGGCCTCGGCTACTACGAGTATTTCCTGCTCTGCGAGGACCTCGGCGCCACCCCGCTGCCGGTGGTCCCGGTCGGCGTCTCTTGCGGCTTCAACGAGCCCTACCAGGTGGTGCCGATGGACGAGCTCGGCGAGTGGATCGACGACGCCCTCGACCTGATCGAGTTCGCCAACGGCCCGGCCGACAGCGAATGGGGCGGCCTGCGGGCGTCGATGGGTCACCCCGAGCCCTTCGGCCTCGAATACCTCTGCCTCGGCAACGAGGAGCACGACCGCGCCGAGATGCGCGAGCGCTTCCCGCACTTCGTCCGGGCGATCCGCGAGGCCCACCCGGAGATCAGGCTCATCGGCACCTCGGGCCTCGGCCCGGGCACCCCGCTCTACGACCTGATGGCCGAGCTCGACGTCCACAGCACCGACGAGCACTACTACGAGGACCCCGAGTGGTTCATCGCCAACCAGAACCGCTTCGACGACTTCGACCGCGACGGTCCGAAGATCTTCGTCGGCGAGTACGCCTCGCGCGGCAATACCCTCTTCAATGCCGTCGCCGAGGCGGCCTTCCTCACCGGGGTCGAGCGCAACGGCGACCTGGTCGACATGACCTGCTACGCCCCGCTGCTGGCCAACGTCCGCCACGCGCAGTGGAACCCGGACCTGATCTACTTCGACAAGCGCCGCGTCGTGCGCACCCCGAACTACCACGTCCAGAAGCTCTTCGCGACGCACAAGGGGGACGCCTACCTCGCCAACCGGGTGACGCGTCCAGCGAGCGACCGGCTGGAGACGATCTCCGGCCGGGTCGGCATCGGCAGCTGGAGGACCGCGATCGAGGTCGAGGACCTGAAGGTCAACGGCCAAGAACTCGACCCGGCGGGCTGGGAGGTGATCGCCGGCGACTTCGCGGTCGAGGACGGCCGCTACGTCCAGCGCGA
Source organism: Verrucomicrobiia bacterium (assembly GCA_030430455.1). Taxonomy (GTDB): domain Bacteria; phylum Verrucomicrobiota; class Verrucomicrobiia; order Verrucomicrobiales; family Akkermansiaceae; genus Haloferula. Next base: position 25,188 of record JAUIJB010000003.1, read on the forward strand.
CCCCTCCGAGACCCCGGCCGAGAGCCTCGGCCGGGCGAAGCATGCGGGCGAGGAGGTGACCTACACCCTGCGCGCCCGCAAGACCACGGGCGAGGAGGGCTTCCTGGTCATCTTCGGCGGCGGCGACGGGCGCCGCTACTGGTGGAACGTCGGCGGCTGGGGCAACTCCCGCCACGCCCTGCAGGTCACCGAGGGCAACCAGCGCAAGGTCCTCACCGAGAAGCGCGGCCGGGTGCGCCGGGACCGCTGGCACGAGCTGCGGGTCGAGCTCGGCCCCGGGCGGATCCGCTGCCTGCTCAACGGCGAGCTGGTCCACGACCACCACATCCCCCACCCCGGCCTCAGCGTCTCGCCGACCCTCGACCGCGCGACCGGCGACATCCTCGTCAAGCTCGTCAACCCGACCGATCAGCGCATCGACACGCGAATCCGGCTGGACCACGCGGGGAAGCTCAAGCCGGAGGCCGAGCTGGTCGAGCTGAGCGGCGAGCGCGACGCGCTGAACACCCTCGAGGCCCCCGACCGGGTGCGGCCCGAGACCCGCACGATCCGGGTGGCCGGGGAGTTCGATCACCTCGTCCCGCCGATGGCGGTGCAGGTCCTGCGGATCCGCCGCGAGTGAGCCGGCCGCCGCGGAAAATGGCGGTCGATCCGGGGCAAGACGAGGCGGCTGGCCGCTGGCGCGCCGCCCCCCGGGCGGGGAAATTGCCGCGAATTGTCGGGAAACGACAGAATCGCCCCGTTTCTTCCGTGAAAGGGTAGGGTGCCGTGGCGCCCATCCCAGAACCCCCGCCACCAACCCGGTCATTCCATGTTCCAAAAGATCCGACTCCTGCTGCCCCTCGTCCTGCTGGGTGCCGCCTTTGCCGCCCCGCTGCTGTTGCCAACCGCGGACGAGCGTCGCCTCGAGGTGCTGTTCTTCGGCGCCCCGCGCGAGAACGGCCCCGGCCACGACCCGGTGACCCGCTACCGGGTGCTGAAGAAGGCGCTCGGCACCGAGGGCATCAACCTGAGCTACCTCGAGGAGCCGGCCAAGGCCTTCACGCCGGAGACCCTGGGCAAGTTCGACGCCGTGCTGATGTACGCCAACTGGAACATGCACGACCCGATGCCGGCCGGCCAGCTGAAGGCGCTGCTCGACTACGTCCGCGGCGGCGGAGGCTTCCTGCCGATCCACTGCGCCTCGGCCTGCTACGGCGGGTCGCCCGAGTTCGTCCGCCTGGTCGGCGGCCGCTTCAAGTCGCACCAGAGCGGCGTGTTCCAGGTACGCGACATCGAGCCGAACCACCCGATCCTCAAGGGCCTCGACGGCTTCAAGGCCTGGGACGAGACCTACGTCCACGACTCCCACGGCGAGGACCGCGAGATCCTCCAGAAGCGCGAGGACGAGCCGTGGACCTGGACCCGCACCGAGGGCGAGGGCCGGGTCTTCTACACCGCCTCCGGCCACGACCACCGCGTCTGGGACCTGCCGGAATTCCACGACCTGTTGCGCAACGCGATCTACTGGGCCGTCGGCCCGGACAAGTACCAGCTGATGCGCAACCTCGACCTGCCCGAGCCCGGCACCGAGCGGGTCGAGCTCCCCGGCTACCTCGAGCGCAAGGCCATCACCGAGGCCCAGGAGCCGCTCCCGCCGGAGGAGTCGATCAAGCTGATCCAGGTCCCCCACGGCATGCGGGTCGTGCTGTTCGCCAGCGAGCCGGACATCGTCAACCCGATCCACGTCGCCTGGGACCACCGCGGGCGCGCCTTCGTGGTCGAGACCATCGACTACCCGAACAACCTCCAGCAGGGCAACACCGGCAACGACCGCATCACCATCTGCGAGGACACCGACGGCGACGGCCGCGCCGACAAGTTCACCCGCTTCGCCGAGAAACTGTCGATCCCGACCTCGCTGGTCTTCGTCAACGGCGGCCTGCTGTGCACCAACGGCAGCGAGGTCCTCTTCCTCAAGGACACCGACGGCGACGACCGCGCCGACGTCCGCGAGGTCGTGCTCGACGGCTTCGGCATGGGCGACACCCACGCCGGCCCCTCGAACCTGCGCTACGGGATCGACGGCTGGATCTACGCCACGGTCGGCTACTCCGGCTTCCGCGGCGAGGTCGGCGGCGAGTCGCACGACTTCGGCCAGGCGGTGTTCCGCTTCCTGCCGGACGGCTCGAAGCTCGAGGTCCTCCAGAACACCACCAACAACACCTGGGGCCTCGGCTTCACCGAGGAGTTCGAGGTCGTCGGCTCGACGGCCAATGCCAACCCGAGCTGGTACCTGACCTTTCCCCGCAAGGAGTATGAGAGCGCCCGGCTCAAGCAGGAGCGGACCCCGCGCGCCGACGACAACCCGCTGTTCAACCCGATGTCGATGGACATCCGCCAGGTCGACCAGCACGGCCGCTACACCTCCGCCGCCGGCCATGCGGTCTACACCGCGCGACGCTTCCCCGAGGACTACTGGAACCGCGTCGCCTTCGTCTGCGGGCCGACCGGCAAGCTCGTCGGCCACTTCGACCTGCAGCGCGACGGCGCCGGCTGGAAGGCCGTGCAGAGCCGCAACAACCTGTTCGCCTCGGCCGACGCCTGGACCGCCCCGGTGTGCGCCGAGGTCGGGCCCGACGGCGCGGTGTGGATCTGCGACTGGTACAACCTGGTCATCCAGCACAACCCGACGCCGAACCGGCAGTCGGCCGGCATTTCCGCCGAGCGCGGCAAGGGCAACGCCTACTCGACCCCCCACCGCGACAAGGAGCACGGCCGGATCTACCGCGTCTTCCCGGAGGACAGCCCCGACGACCCGAACCCCGGCCTCGATCCGGACAAGCCGGCGAGCTGGTTCACCGCCCTCGACCACCCGAACCTGTTGTGGCGCCTCCACGCCCAGCAGATGATCCTCGACAACGCCGACCCCCGCCTGGTCCCCGAGCTGGCCCGGGTGGCGAAGACCGGCAGCGCCGGCAGCCCGCACGCGCTGCATGCCCTCCACGCCCTCGGCGGCCTCGACGATGAGCTCGCCACCGCCGCGCTCACCTCGAGCCTCGCGCCGCTGCGCCGCGCCGCGCTCGCCGTGGCCAGCCCGGCCGCGCTCAAGGCGGCCTTCGGCGAGAACCCGATCCTCGAGGCCGACGGCCGCGAGCTGGCCGACACTCTGGTGGCGCTCTCCTCGAGTGCCGCCGACCCGGCGATCGGCGGGCTGATCTTCCGCACCGCCGAGTCGCGGCGCGCCATCCTCGACGACCCCGTCATCGCCGACGCCTGGAGGATCGCCGCGCGGCGCCAGGCCGACGGCGAGCTCGCCGCGGCCGGCGACACCGAGCCGTCCGGTCGACTCCAGGGCGAGCTGCTGGCGCTGAAGTCCTTCCGCAGCGAGCCCGAGCCGGTCGCCATCACCCGCCGCCACAAGCCGGACCCCGAGGTCCACTCGCGCGGCCGCGAGGTCTTCAACCGCACCTGCATCGCCTGCCACGGCGCCGACGGCAAGGGCGTGCCGCAGGCCTTTCCGCCGCTCGACGGCTCCGACTGGGTCACCGGCGCGGCCTCGGTGCCGATCCGCATCATCCTCCACGGCATGATGGGCCCGGTCGAGGTCAACGGCGAGACCTACAACAGCGCGATGGCCCCGCTCGGCCCGGTGCTCTCGGACCAGGAGGTCGCCGACGTCCTCACCTACGTCCGCCAGAGCTGGACCAACGACGCCCCGCCCGTCAGCGCCGACGAGGTCGCCAAGGCCCGCAGCGCCGAGGCCGGCCGGACCACGATGTGGACCGCCAAGGAACTCGGCCGCTGAGCGCCGCGGGGAGGCCACTCCCTGCATGACGGGGATTGCGGTTCCGCGATCCCCGTCCTTGCCCCGACATGTCACCATGAAAACCCTGACCATCGCCCTGCCCCTGGTGCCGCTTTGCCTCGCCCCCCTCGCCCCGCTTGCCGCGGCCGACGAGTTCGACGTCGGCGTCCGCATCGACGCCGCCAAGCCCACCGGCCCGCTCAAGCCGATCTGGCGCTTCTTTGGCGCCGACGAGCCGAACTACGCGACGATGACCTACGGCCGCGAGCTGCTCGGCCACCTCGGCGAGATGAAGCCCGACCAGGTCTTTTTCCGCGCCCACAACCTGATGACCAGCGGCGACGGCAGCGCCGCGCTGAAGTGGGGCTCGACCGGGATGTACGGCGAGGACGGCCGCGGCCGGCCGATCTATGACTGGGAGATCGTCGACGGCATCTTCGACGCCTACCTCGAGAACGACGTGCGTCCCTACGTCCAGATCGGCTTCATGCCCGAGGCGCTCTCGGTCAAGTCCCACCCCTACCGCCACCACTGGACGCCCAAGGCGAAGTACGACGAGATCTACACCGGCTGGGCCTACCCGCCGAAGGACTGGGACAAGTGGGAGGAGCTCGTCTACCAGTGGGCCAAGCACTGTGCCGAACGCTACGGCGAGGAGGAGGTCCTGCAGTGGTACTGGCAGACCTGGAACGAGCCGAACATCGGGTACTGGCGCGGCAGCCGGGAGGAGTTCTTCCGCCTCCACGACCACGCCATCCACGCCGTCCGCCGCGCGATCCCCGGCGCCAAGGTCGGCGGGCCCGACGTCGCCGGCGGCCCGGGCGGCGACTTCCTCGAGGATTTCATCGACCACTGCATGGTCGGCGAGAATGCCGCCACCGGCCGCAAGGGCACCCCGCTCGACTTCCTCTCCTTCCACGCCAAGGGCTGGCCGCAGACCGTCGACGGACGCGTCCAGATGGGCATCTCGAACCAGCTGCGCGACATCGACCGCGCCTTCGGGGTGATCGCCCGCTACCCGCAGCTCAGCGAGACGCCGATCGTCATCGGCGAGTCCGACCCCGAGGGCTGCGCGGCCTGCCAGGGCGACTCGCTGGCCTACCGCAACGGCTCGATGTATTCCTCCTACACCGCGGCCAGCTTCCCGCGGAAGCTCGACCTCGCCGCCAAGCACGGCGTCAACCTCGAGGGTGCGCTGACCTGGGCCTTCCAGTTCGAGCCCACGCCGTACTTCGCCGGCTTCCGCTCGCTGGCCACCAACGGCATCGACAAGCCGGTGCTCAACGTCTTCCGGATGTTCTCCAAGATGTCCGGCGAGCGCCTGCCGGCGGAGAGCGACGGCGCCATCCCGCTCGGCGAGCTGGTGGAGAAGGGCGTCCGCGGGAAGCCCGACGTCGCCACCTTCGCCAGCCGCGACGGCAACCGCCTCGCCGTACTCACCTGGCACTACCACGACGACGACATCCCGGGACCGGTCGCCAAGGTCGACATCGCGATCAGCGGCGCCCCGGCCGGCCCGCCGGACAGCGTCCGCCACTTCCGCGTCGACGAGAACCACTCGAACGCCTTCACCCTGTGGAAGTCGATGGGCTCGCCGCAGGAGCCCGACGCCGGCCAGCGCGCCGAGCTCGAGCAGGCCTGCAAGCTGGCCGAGATCGACCCGCCCGCCGAGTTCCAGGTCAGCGACGGGACGGTCGGGTTTTCCTTCGACCTGCCGCGCCAGGGCGTCTCGCTGCACCTGCTGGAGTGGGCGGACGAGTAGGCGCCCCGTGTTGACGGACGCGGCTGGCATCCCTCCAGGATGCGGGTTTCTGGATCACTCCCAACCGGGGGTGTCGCTCCGCTCAAGCCCCGGCTCATGGCTTGGATCCCGCCGGGATCCCATTCCGAGAACCCCGCGCGCCCTCTTCGATCCCGGCAGGGGTCGCAGCCGCGCCCGCCAGAATATCACCGCATCGCGAAGCCCTTCAGGTAGTCGACCCACTCCTTCTCCGTGGTGATCCCGCCCTGGCCCTCCCAGCCGAAGCCGGTGTGCCAGGAGATCTTGCCCTCCTCGTCGGTGCGGACGAGGACCAGCGACTGCTTGGCGTCACCCGTGCCGTGCTCCAGGGTCTTCACCACCTGCTCCGGGTCGACAATCACCCCGCTGCCGAAACCGAGCCCGTCGATATTCTCCCACAGCGAGAAGCGCCCGCTCGGAGGCGAGGCGGTGAACGTGGCATCGCCGGTCTGGTGCTTGAGGCCGATCACGACCTCCAGCGGCTTCGCCTCGCCATCGATGGTGAAGGCCGACTCGCAGCGGACCAGGCGCGAACCAAGCTCGATGGTCACCCGCTTGGTCTCGCGGGCGATGCTGCCGCCGGGCAACATCGCCTCGTAGTCGAGCTCGAACACGCCGCGCTGCGGTGTGTCCTCGATGATCCGGTAGGCCGTGTAGGTCTCGAGGTTGGCGGGCTGGCCGTCGAGCCACAGCGCGATGCCGCCGCAGCCGCGCGAGTCGCCGACCTTGTAGACGTCGTAGCCCTCGCCGTGGTCCTCGTGATAGGACTTGGCGGCCCACTCCGGCTGCCCGTGGGCCTCGGCGGTCTGGTAGACGGTGAGCTTGGTGCGGTCCTCGACGTACCACTTGTCCATCACCGGGTAGGGCACGCGCTTCGGCCAGGCGTCGAAGCCGCCGTCCTCGGCGCCCTCGCGCAAGGCCGGCCCGTAGGCGCGGAAGGCGACGAGGTCGTTCTCGAAGGCGAAGTCGTCGGCGCGCTCGGGGACGTAGCGGATCCGCACGGCGGGTTGCTCGCGCAGGTAGCGGTCCGGCAGCTCGACGCCGTCGAAGCTGGCCAGCGCGGGGCGGCGCTTTTCGGGGTCGAGCCCGCGGACGATCTCCGAGCCGGCGAGCAGGATCGCCCCCGCGCCGTAGATCTCGGTCGACTCCGGCCCGGCCTCCCCGGGGCGGTCGCCGATCTTCTGGATGTGGCCGGGCATGCCGTCGCGCTGGATGCAGCCCTCCAGCGCGGCCCAGCCCTTCTCGGCGGCGGGGCGGAAGGTTTCCTCGGGCAGCAGCCCGCGGTTGAGGCCCCAGGCGATGCCGTAGACGAAGAAGGCGGTGCCGCTGGCCTCGCCGTTGTCGCCGTCGGAATCGAGCAGGCTGGTGCGCCAAAGACCGTCGTCGTGCTGCAGCTTGACCAGCGCGTGCATCATGTCGTGGTAGAGCCCGAGGTAGCGCCCGCGCGACGGGTGGTCGGCGGGAAGGTGGTTGAGGACGTGGACCAGGCCGCCGACGACCCAGCCGTTGCCGCGCGACCAGAAGATCTTGTTGCCGGCCTCCGACCTGCGGTCGAAGAAGCGGTGGTCGCGCCAGAACAGGCAGTGCTGCGGGTCGTAGAGGACGTCGACGCAGGTCCACCACTCACGGTCGGCCCACTCGAGGAACTTGCCGTCGCCGGTCAGCTCGCTGAGGTGGGTCCACACCGGCGGCGACATGAACAGGGTGTCGCACCAGGACATGGTGAAGGTCCCACCCCACTCGGAGACCGCCGGCTCGCCCTGGAGCTTCTCCATCAGCTCGTCGAAGCGCTTGATGCTGGGCTTGAGCTTGGCGAGGTCGTGGTCGCGCCGGTAGAGCTCGAGCCAGGCCTGCAGCACCGCGTGGTCGTCGGGGTGCACGACGAGCTTCCCCGGGCCGTAGCCGGCGCGCTTGCCGTAGCCGTCAACCGCCTCGAGGTACTTCGCCTCGCCGGTGACCTGGTGGAGGTTGACGAGGCCGAGGTAGAACGGTGCCTGGGTCCAGTCGGTGATCGGATGCTTCGACGGGTGGTCGAGCTGCCAGTCGGCGACCCGCTTCATCTGGCTGGTGACCGACTCGACGGTCGGCGCGGCCGTGCCGGACGGGGTGAGGGAAGTGAACGCCGCGGCGAGGAACAGGGTGGCTGGGATCTTCATGGTGGATGGCTCAGGCGGGGTCTGGGGAACGGTCGAATCCAGTGACGGATGAACGAGGCGGAAACCGCAGATTACGCAGGTTGGCGCGGATTCAAGAATCCGTTTGCGGCAATTGCTGAAATCGACGGCTTTTCATCGCGATAACGAGGCTCGAGTTGCTTGGCTCAGTCGCGGTCAGGTTCGGGCTTGGCGGTGGTCGGATTCAACCCGAAAGGGTTTCATGCAAGCCCACGGCAGTCCCCTGACCGAACGTTCGGCGAGCCTGGGGATCTTTCAGCCAACCACGCGTCCCCGGCCGGCCGTCACGGCAGGTCGAAGGCGACGCGGTAGAAGGCGCCCGCATCGGGCGGCGAGGGGTCCTGGTAGTGGGTCGTCGGCGCCTGCCCGGGTACCGTGTCGATCTCGCTCCAGCCGTCGAGGGTGGTCGAGCGCTCGACCCGGAACCCGATCCCCTCCGCGCCCGGCCAGCTGAACCCGCCGGTCCCGGCCTGGGTGATCCGGAAGGCCTCGCTCCCCGAGGTGGGGTCCAGCGCGAGCCGTTCCTCCACGGCATTGCTCGATCCATCGCCGTCGGGGTCGGACGAGGGCTGCTGGGCGAGGTCACCGAACCAGTCGAACTCCCAGGCGTCCGGCAGGCCGTCGGCGTCGCGATCGGAGGTCGCGCCGACCCGGGTGATCTCGACCGAAGAAAGCCGCAGCTCGCCCGCGGATCCCGTCGCCGCCAGCCGGAGGGACTGGCGGCTGCCGTCCGCGACGAAGGCGGCGTCCACCGCCGACTCGGCCGGGCCCAATGTCCGGGTGCCCAGCGGGACTCCGTCGATCCACAACTCCAGCTCCGCGCCGGCGCTGGTCGCCGTGCCCACCACCCGGAGGTGATAGGTCTCGCCGGGCTCGAAGCCGTCGCAGGCCTGCCCGATGGCGCCGGCGCCCCCGAGGGAGGCGACCTGCCCGCCGCCCTGGGGAGTCACCCCGGCGCCGGGCTCGAATTCCCACACCATCCCGGCCGGCCGCGGCGTGGTGGCGCCGACGACGGGGAGCGAGAAGTCGAAGTTGCCGATCTCGATCGCATCCCGCTCGAAGCCGCCGAGGTCCGGGGCGGTGCCGGCGAAGGGAATGCCCACGTCGGTTCCCGCATCGACCAGGTCGCTGCCCGGAACCAGACGCATCAGCGGCACCACCGGCAGCTTGCCGTCGGGCTGGCGCGGCGCGCTCAGGAAGGACTCGTCGAGGCTGACGAAGTCCGCCGCGTCGACGGCCACCGCCAGGTCCCAGGCGTTGTGGCTGCTGTCGCAGGACGCCAGGTCGGCATTGGCCAGCTCCTCGAGGGTCGCGTCGATGCCGACGTTGTTGCGCAGGACGTGGTCGAAGCCCGGGACGTCGTCGTCGACCAGGGGGTCGGTGTCGTAGTTCAGCAGGTTGAAGTTGCGCCGGTTGCGCAGCGCGGTGTTGGCGATGAAGTCGAGCCCGCCGGGGTGGTGGTTGGCGTAGAAGCCGTTCTGCTTGTTGCCCACCGCCAGGCAGCCGCGCACCACGTGGCGCGGGATCGGGCTGGGTACGGAGCTCGGCGGCTTGCCATAGCCGCCCGCCTTGAAGCCGGTGCCGTCGCCGCGGCTGACCAGGCTGCCATTCTCCTCGCTGTAGCCGTTGTAGGCCGCCCAGCAGTCCTCGATGAGCACGGCGTGGTCGACGTTGATCAGGTCGAAGCCGTCGTCGCTGTTGAGCCAGGCGCGGCAGCCGCGGAAGACATTCCCCTCGTCGGCGCTGGCATGGCAGCCGAAGCCGTCGACATTGCCGCCCACCCCGCCCTCCGAGGTGTAGTCCCAGTTGCGGTAGGCGTCGCAGTGGAGCACCAGGTTGTCGCGGCCGTTGCCGATCCACATCCCGATCGCCTGGTTGTCGCGCAGGACCAGCCGCTCGTAGAGGTTGTGGCTGCCCTCGTTGTCGAAGCAGATCGACTGGGTGTGGGTGGTGATGTTGACCTGCACCCCGGTCACGGTGAGGCCGCGGAAATGGAGCCAGTCGGCGGTGACGTAGAAGGTGTAGATGCGGTAGCCCGCCGGGTTGACCGCGGTCATGTCGATCACCGGCTCCTCGCCGGGATAGGCCCAGTAGCGGATCGGGTTGCCCGCGGTGCCGCTCTTGTTCATGAGGAAGACCCGCGCGAAGATGCCGGTGTATTCGTCGACCTGGCCGACGTCGATCGCATGCGTGCCGCCGCGGAAGTAGACGGTGGTGCCGGGCGCGGCGGCCTGCTGGGCGCGGCCGATCGTCGCGAAGGGCTCGTCGATGCTCCCCGGGGCGGCGTCGTCGCCGTCGGGGGCGACGTAGAACACCGCGCCGCCGCCCGGATGGGCCAGGCCGTCGTTGGGGTCGGTCGCAGCCGTCTCCTCCGCCTCGTTGTCGAAGCCGTCGCCGTCGGGGTCCCCCGCGCCGTCCTCGAGCTCCAGCTCGGCGTCCGTTGCGATGCCGTCGTCGTCGCCGAAATGGCGGTCCTCCCAGCGGTCGTCGAGGCCGTCCTCGTCGCGGTCGCCTTCGCCATCGACGGTGCTGCCCGCGATCGACAGCCCGAGGTCGCGCGTCGTGTTGGGCGAGCCACCCGAGCTGCCGGCATTGCCGGTCTCGGTGTAGTAGTTGCCGGGCGCGAACAGGTCGGACCCGGTGTTGGAGTGGCGGATCGAGCCGATTCCCCCGCCCGCGGACTGGGTCAACTCGATGCCGTAGCCCGTGGTCCCGGCATTCCGCGCCGGCAGGAAGAAGACGTCGGCTCCGCTCAGGCTCAGGCGCAGGTTCGCGCCGCTGCTGGTGCCGCCGGTGGGCACCGTCAGGCTGTGGACGAGGGTGCCGGCCGACCAGGTCCCGGCGGTGACGTCGGCCAGCTGGTACACGCGGAGGACCAGGTCACCGGCGGTGCCATTGAGGGCGACCGACAGGACGAGCTCCTCGACATCGAGGGAATCGGCGAGCTGGAAGCTCTGGCGCAGCTCCCGCGCATCGGTGATGCCGCGCGCACCGGGGCTGTTGGCCTCGGGGTCGAGGGTGAAGAGCGCGCCACCGACATCGTAGCCGCCGTCGGCCGAGAGCACGATGCCACCGAGCGCCGCGGACGGCGCCGCAAGCGCGAGCATCAGGGCCACCAGCCCCGGGAATCGGCGATTCAATTCCATGCTTCACCCTAATCGCTGTCAGCAGCCCGACCGATCCCCCGTTCGGGGCATGAGCCCGTATCCGTGAATCAACCCGACTCTCCTGGTCGCGTTCGAGGGCCGCAGCTGGATTCTGAAATCTGCGTCAATCTGCGTTCATCTGCGGTTTCCCCACTCCAGGGCCCGCTTCATCATGCCCCGCATCAATCCTCCCCGGCCAGCCAGGCGACCTCGTCGCGGGGCGCCTTGAAGATGGTGCCGTGGCGCAGGTTGGGCGGCATGTCGAGGCGGTCGGTCTCGTCCTTCCACTCCTCGAGGTCCTCCGAGCTGATGCACGAGTAGTGCTTGCTGGTGAAGGCGTCGGCGTAGACCAGCCAGCGACCGTCGTGGCGCAGCAGGCTGGGTCCCTCGACCTGCTCGCCGGGGCGGATCGACGAGCCGGGCCCGAGGATGGGGTCGCCGAGGTCGGAAAACTCCAGCGGTTTCCCCTCGCTGGCGGGCGCGAAGGCGAGCCGCAGGTTCTTGCCGCCGTCCTCGCGGAAGAGTTCCTTCTTCGCCACCATCACCCAGCGCTCGTTGGCGGGGTCGGGGTGGACGACCGGGTCGATCACGCTGTAGCCCGGGTCGTAGAACAGGCGGGCGGGCGAGAACTTCCCGCCGTCCTTCGTCCGGACGACGAAGCTGCGGTGGTCGAGGTCGTGGGCGATCGGGCTGTCGCCATCCTCGAGTTCGCGCGGGGTGGTCGACGAGAACAGGATGAAGAAGTCGCCCCGCACCGGGTCGCGGTGGATCTCCGGCGCCCACACGTTGAGCGGCTGGTCGTCCTCCGGCAGCTCGGCGGGAAAGGGCCGCACCTGGGTCGGCTCGGACCAGTCCGCGAGGTCGCCGGAGCTGGCGTAGCCGAACACCCGGCCCTCCCAGTTGCTGGTCCAGACCATGTGGAAGGTGCCGTCGTGGAACAGGATCGAGGGGTCGCGGGTCAGCGACTGGTCGGGCCACTTCGGCGGCGCGAAGACCGGCTTGTCGTCGTTGAGCGGCTCGAAGTGGAAGCCGTCGTCGCTGGCGGCGAGGAACACGCCGGTCTCCCCGTTGCCGCGGAAGTACGACAGGATGAAGACCTCGTCCTTGGCCGCATCGGCGCCATCGGCCGCGCCGGCAGCTCCGGCCACCATCGGCAGCAGGCCGGCTCCGAGCAGGGAAATCACGCCTGGCCTCATCACTTCGCGTCGATTTCGACCTTGGCGGACTCCAGGCCCTCCGAGCTGGCCGTGACCACGATCGTGCCCTCGCCCGTCGCCCGGACGATCGCCAGGCAGCGGCCCTGGAAGGCCGAGCGCTTGTCGCCGACGAAGGACTCGTGGCTGGTGATCGAGCCGTTGTCGACCGCGACCAGCTCGCCCGGCCCCGCGACCTCGAAGCGGACCTCGTTGGACGAGCGCGGGCAGGTGTTGCCGGCGGCGTCCTGGACCCGCACCTCGATGTGGGCGACGCGTTCGAAGTCCTCGGTGAGGGAGCCGACGTCGCTGCCGACCGCCAGCTTGGCGGGCTCGCCCGCGGTGGCCACCTCGTCGACGGCGACCTCCTCGCCGCCGCGGCGCGCGACGGCCTTCAGGGTGCCCTTCTCGAAGGGGACGTTCCAGTTCAGCTGGATGTCCTTCTTGACCTTCTTGGTGCCGAGCGACTCGCCGTTGAGGAACAACTCGACCTCGTCGGCATTGCTGTAGATCTCGACCTTCTGCTCGTCGTCGTTCTCGGGGGTCCAGTCGGGGAAGAGCACCTGGCGGCGCTTCCACTCGACCACCTCGTAGCCCGGGTCCGGCGGGGTCGCCTCGGTCGGCGCCAGGCGGCGGAAGATTTTCACCATCGGCTTCTCGCTCCACCAGCTCATGCGCTCCCAGCCGCGCGGCTGGACCCAGCCGGTGCGGTCGAGCAGGCCGGCATTGAAGCTGGTGACCGGCCAGCTGCGGGCCTCGCCGAGGTAGTCGATGCCGCACCACAGGAACTGGCCGGCGTGCTGCGGGTTGTCGCGGCAGTGGAACCAGGTGCTGCGCTCGTGGCCCTGCTCGGTGCCGACGATCTTGCGGCTCGGGTCGTCCTTCCACGCCTGCAGCAGCTCGAGGTCGCGGTAGTTGGTGCCGATCACGTCGAGCTTGTCGGCGAGCCCGTTGTCGTAGTCGTGGGTGACGTTCGGCCGGAACAGCGCCTGGGTGACCGGGCGGCTCGGGTCCTCCTCGTGGCAGACGCGGACCAGGTCGTCGAGGATCCCCTTGGCGAGTTCCTCGTCATGGGTGTCGCGGATCTCGTTGCCGACGCTGTAGAGGACCACGCTCGGGTGATTGCGGTCGCGCCGCACCATCGCCCGCAGGTCGCGCTCCCACCAGTCCTTGAAGAACTTGTGATAGTCGTGCGGGTTCTTGCCCTTGGTCCAGCAGTCGAAGGACTCGTCCATGACCAGGAAGCCCATCCGGTCGCAGAGGTCGAGGAAGCCGGGGTCGGGCGGGTTGTGGGCGCTGCGGATCGCGTTCACGCCGAGCTCGCGGAGCCGGGTGAAGCGGCGCTTCCACACGTCCAGCGGGACCGCCGCGCCGACCGCGCCGCCGTCGTGGTGCAGGCACACGCCCTTGAGCTTGAGGTTCTCGCCGTTGAGCCAGAAGCCGGTGTCGGCGCGGAACTCCGCCTTGCGGATGCCGAAGGTGACCGGAACCGAGTCGACCACCTCGCCCTCGTCGTGGAGCTCGACCACCATCCGGTAGAGCTCGGGCGAGTCGACCCCCCAAAGCCTCGGCTCGGGGACCTTCACCGTGAAGTCGTCGCCGTCGCGCCAGACCTCGAACCGCTGCTTGCCATCCGGATCGAAGACCCGGACCCGCGACCTCAGGTCCTTCGCCGCGTCGCGGCGCTCGAGTTGAACCCGCACCACCGCCTCCTCGTCGTTGACCACCGGGGTGGTCACGAAGACGCCGTCGGGCACGATGCTGGCGGCGTCGGCCAGCACCAGGCGGACGTGGCGGTAGATGCCGGCGCCGGTGTACCAGCGCGAGGCCGGCTGCGCCGTGGTGTCGCTGCGGACCACCAGGACGTTCTCGCCCTCCTTCAGCTTGCCGGCGAGGTCGCAGCGGAAGGTCGAGTAGCCGTAGGGCCACTCGCCGACCTTCTCGCCGTTGAGCCAGACCGTGCTGTTGGCCATCACGCCGTCGAACTCGACCCAGGCCGGGCCGTCGTGCGCGGGGGCCTCGAAGGTCCTGCGGTACCAGGAGCTGCCGCTGGGCAGCCAGCCGCCGGCGCCGCCGGTCGGGGCGTCCTTCTTGAACTCGCCGGCGATGCTCCAGTCATGCGGGACGTCGACCGACTCCCAGGCGGAGTCGTCGAAGTCCGCGCCGCTGGCGCCGTCGGCGTCGCCCTGGTGGAACTTCCAGCCCGCGTCGAGCGGGCGGGTCTCGCGCCCGGAGGCGGCGAGCGCCAGGGCGAGGCTGAGGAACGGGATGAGTGCTTTCATGAGGGATTGCATCGAAGGTTGCCGCGATCAGTCGTCCTCCGAACCGACCCCGACGCCGAGCTGGACCGCGTCGGCATCGGCCTTGTCGACCTCGTCGACGCTCTTCTGCCAGGCCTCGGCGGAGAGTTCGCCGGGCGCGGGCGGCTCGACGCCCTCGCAGTTGTCCAGCTTGACCGGCTTGCCGTCGACCGTGCGCAGCGTGACGTCCTCGAAGCTCCAGTCCGCGGCGTTGGCGATCTCGCCGGCGGTCTTCGCCTCGATCGTCACGTTCTTCAGCTCGATCCCGCGGATCGGCTTCTCCGGGTAGGCATTGGCGTGGATCGCGCGGTCCGCCCCGGTGGCGACCACGTCCTCGATGACGATGTCACGCACCAGCGGGATCCCCTTCTCCGGCGGCTCGACGTGGGTGGTCATCACCTTCCAGTGGCGCGGGATCTCGTCGGGATCGACGTCGTCCGGCAGCGTCGGATAGCTGTAGGCCGGATACCAGTTGAGCTCGAAGTGGATCGGGTTCTTCACCGCCATCATCTTGAGCCCCTTGATGCGGATGTTCTCGGCGCCGCCGCCGCGGACCCGCGCCGACTTGATGCGCACGCCGTTGCTGGTGCCCAGCGCGGTGAGGTTCTCCACCGTGACGTTGCGGATCACCCCGGAGGTCTCGCTGCCGAGCGTCAGCATGCCGTGACCCGAGCGGGTGATGCAGTTGCGGATGGTGATGTTCTCGCAGGGGCGGTTGACCCGCAGGCCGTCCGAGTCGCGGCCCGCCTTGAGGCAGATGTTGTCGTCGTTGCAGTCGATGTCGCAGTTCTGGACCAGCACGTCCTTGGACGAGTCGATGTCGACCCCGTCCGAGCTCGGGCCGAAGCCGCCGATGTTGGCGCGGATCTTCACGCCGTCGACGACGACCTTCTCGCTGTAGGTCACCGTCACGCTCCAGAACCCGGAGCGCAGCACGCTGACGTCGCGGATCTCGACGTCCTTCGAGTCATAGACCGCCAGCGCGCGCACGCGCTTGCAGTCGTAGTCGACCGCCCAGCGCAGGCCGCGCTCGCGGTAGCCCTTGAGCATCCCGCTCTCGCCGTCCTCGCCCCAGAACTTGTGCCACCAGTAGCTGCCGTTGCCGTCGATCGCGCCCTTGCCGGTGATCTTGGCACCGGACTCCTCGTAGATGTTGACCAGGGCGGCCGGCCACTCCATCTCGATCCCGGCGACCCGCGTCGGCCGGTCCGGGAACAGGTCGTCGTCCTGGATCGCCTGGATCGTCACGCCCTCGTCGAGGTGCAGCTCGACGCCCGACTTCACGAAGATCGCACCGCTCGGGTAGAGGCCCTCGTCGAACACGACCGTCCCGCCGCCGGCCTCGGCCGCGGCATCGATCGCCTTCTGGATCGCCTCGGTGTTGTTGCCCTTGTCGCCGGGCTTGGCGCCGTAGTCGTTGGCCTTGAACTCGGCGGCCGGAAGGGCCGGAAGGGCGCCGAGAAGGAGGGTGCTGGTCAGGATCGTGCGGATGGTCATGGTTCGTTTGCCTTGGATTTCTCGAGGAGGGCGGTGGCCGACCACAGGATCGGCGCCTGGCCGTGCAGGTCGCCGGTCGCCCGCGGGCGGTCGAGGTAGAACTGGGTGCTGTGCCCCTTGTCGGTGCCGATGCAGACCTCGCGGACGAGGGCCTCGTCGTTGATGTAGCCGGTCAGGGCGATCCACGCCTTGCGCGCCGCCGGGCCGTACTCCTTCGCGTCGAGCCAGCCGTTGCGGACGCCGGTCACGAAGGCGAAGGTGAACATGCCGGTGCACGAGGTCTCGGGCCAGGACTCCGGATTGTCGAGCAGCTGGCGCCACATGCCGTCGTCGTCCTGGGTCTCCTTCAGCGCCGCCATCATGGCGCGGTAGCCCTTGAGGATCCGCGCGTGATCCTTGTGATCCTGCGGAAGCTCGCTGAGCAGCTCGGCCATGCCGGCCGCCACCCAGCCGTTGCCGCGACCCCAGTAGTAGGCCGAGTCGTCGCCGTGGTGGAACAGGCCGTTGGGCTTCTGCAGCTTGTCGAGGTAGGCCACCATCGCCCGCGCCGCGCGGTCGAGGTAGACCGCGTCGCCCGTCGCGCGGAACGCCTGGGTCTGGGCGATCGGGATCATGTACATGTCGTCGATCCAGTAGCGCGCCTCGGCGGTCACGCCGTCGTCGGTGGTCTCCTCCCACTGGCCGTCGGCGAGCTCCTTGCCGAGGGCGAGCGCGCGCTTGTCGCCATTGAGCATGGCGATCTCGAAGGGCACGGCGCTGACCATGCGGTAGTCGACGTGGCGCATGTGGTTGATGTGCTCCTTGCGCTCATCGGTCAGGTAGGGCTCGAACTTGGCGATGAGCTTCTTCTCGAGCGCCTCGTCCCCGGCCACGTCGGCGAAGGTCAGGGCGCCGTACCAGACGCAGGCCTCCGGGTAGATCACCCCGAGGTGGGCCTTCTGCGGGTTCGTCTCGTGGCGGAACTTGCGGGTGAGGAACTCCTCGGACACCCCCTTACCGACCGCCTTGGGGTCGGCGCCGTCGGGCCAGTCCGAAAAATACGATTTCCCGGGGTCGTCCCCGGCCGCGAGGGCGGGAACCACGAGGGCCAGGGTGGCAAGCAGCGATGGAAGTTTCATGGGCGTCTGGATCGGGGCGGTGTCGGGGCGATGTCGGGGAGGCCGGGGCGGCACGGGTGCCGCCTCGGCGCAATTGGCCACAACACGTCCCAACCAAGCGAGGTCTTTCGTCGGCGCAATACCCCAATCGGTCAGCAGCAGCCGGGGGGAACCGGCGAAGTAACCCACTTGCGGGATGCCGCGATGGAAATCGCCCCCGTCCGGCGACGTAAGACGACCTCGGGGCTGGCGCCGCGGCCGCGATCCGCCATGGTTCCCACCTTTCCAATCGACCCGACCCAACCATGCGCCTGCTCATCCTGGTCCTCGCCCTCGCGACGCAACTCTCCGCCGCCCCCGACACCTCCAAGCCGTGGACCCGCTGGTGGTGGCTCGGCAGCGGGGTCGACAAGGAGAACCTGACCCGCCAGCTCGAGTCCTTCGCCGCGGCCGGCATCGGCGGGGTCGAGATCTGCCCGATCTACGGCGCCAAGGGCTACGAGGAGCGCGACCTGCCCTTCCTCTCGCCGCAGTGGACCGACATGCTCGACCACACCTCGCGCGAGTGCGAACGGCTCGGGCTCGGGCTCGACCTGACCACCGGCACCGGCTGGCCCTTCGGCGGGCCCTGGGTGAGCGACGAGATGGCCTCGCACCGGATGATCCCCTTCCGCAAGGACGTCGATGCCGGCCAGGTGACCGTCGAGCTGCCCAAGGGCCGGATCGAGTGCCTGGTCGCCTACCCCGAGTCGGGCGACCCGGTCGACCTCAGCGGCCAGGTCATCGACGGCAAGATCAGCTGGCAGGCCGACGGGCCCCACCGGATCCGCGGGATCCTCTCGCAGTCGCCGATCCAGAAGGTCAAGCGCGCGGCGCCCGGCGGCGCCGGCAACGTCCTCGACCCCTTCTCGCCGCTCTCGCTGACGAAGTACCTGCAGCGCTTCGACGCCCCCCTCAAGCGCCTCGGCGCGCCCCAGCCGCGGGCCCACTTCCACGACTCCTTCGAGTACTACGGCGCCAGCTGGACCCCGCGGCTGCTTGAGGTCTTCGAGGAGCGCCAGGGCTACGACCTGCGCGACCAGCTGCCCGCCTTCTTCGGCGAGGGCGACGAGGAGACCGTCGACCGCGTCGCCCACGACTACCGCGAGACCCTCGACTTCCTCCACCACGCCTACCTGTCGCGCTGGAACCGCTGGGCCCGCACCCACGGCTCGCTGACCCGCAACCAGGCCCACGGCTCGCCGGGCAACCTGCTCGACCACTACGCCGTCGCCGACATCCCGGAGACCGAGATCTTCCGCCACGTCGAGGACAACCAGATCCCGACCCTGCAGTTCGCCGCCTCCGCCGCCCACCTCAGTGGCCACCCGCTGGTCTCGGCGGAGTCGTTCACCTGGCTCGGCGAGCACTTCCAGGTGAAGCCCGCCGCGCTGAAGGCGGCCGCCGACTTCCTCTGGCTGGGCGGCGTGAACCACATCTTCTTCCACGGCATCCCCTACACCCCGGAGGAGGCCGGCTGGCCGGGCTGGTTGTTCTACGCCTCGACCCACATGGGCGAGAACGGCGGCCTGTGGCGCGACCTTCCCGCCTTCAACGACTACATTCATCGGGTCCAGCAGGTCCTCCAGTCCGGCCGCCCCGACACCGCCGTGCTGCTCTACTTCCCGATCCACGACCTGTGGTCGGAGCACTCCGAAGACCTGCCGCTGTTCACCATCCACAACCAGACCGAGTGGCTCCACGGCACCCCCTTCCACCGCGCGGCGATGAGCTTGTGGGAGAATGGGATCCCCTGCGACCACCTGTCGGACCGCCTGCTCGAGAAGCTCGAGTTCAAGGACGGCCAGCTGCGCGTCGGCGAGTTGGCGTTCCGCTCGCTGGTGGTCCCCTCGCACCGCCACATGCCCGCGGCCAGCGCGGCGAAGCTCGAGGCGCTTGCCGCCGCCGGCGCGCCCGTCGCCTTCCTCGGCGACCCGCCGACGACCACCCCGGGGATGCCGGGCGAGGCGCTCGAGTTCCCCGACTCGATTCCCGTCGCAACGGACCTCCTCGCCCACCTCGCCACGCTCGACATCGAGCCCGAGCCGATGAGCGGGCATGGCGTCCGCTTCGTCCGCCGGGTCACCGACGACGGCCACGCCTGGTTCCTCGTCAACCACGGCGACGAGCCGATCGATGCCTGGGTCGGGCTGACCACGCCCTTCGCGGCGGCCCTGTTCACCGACCCGGCCAACGACCGCTCCGGCCGCCCCGAGCTCCGCGACGGCAAGCTCCACCTGGTCCTCGGGCCGGGCGAGTCGCGCCTGCTCAGGACCCTGGCCGAGGGTGAGTTCGAGGCGGTGGAATGGGACGACCGGCAGCCGGCCGGCGAGGCGATCGCCATCGGCGGCCCGTGGAAGGTCGAGTTCCTCGACGGCGGGCCGGAGGTCCCGTCACCCCAGCAGCTCGATGAACTGGTGTCATGGACCGAGGCCGGCAAGGAGGCCGCCGCCTTCTCCGGCACCGCCCGCTACACCACCACCTTCGAGGCCGAACCCGGGCGCTACCTGCTCGACCTCGGCGAGGTCGGCGAGACCTGCCGGGTGTCGCTCAACGGCGAGGAGCTCGGCCGCTCATTCTTCCCGCCGCACCGCTTCGAACTCGGGGACCGGCTCAAGGAAGGAAGCAACACCCTGGAGGTCGAGGTGACCAACCTCGCCGCCAACCACATCGCCGAGCTCGACCGCCGCGGCGTCGAGTGGAAGGCCTTCCATGAGATCAACTTCGTCAACATCGACTACAAGCCCTTCGACGCCTCGGGCTGGAAGCCCCTGCCGTCCGGCCTGCTCGGGCCCGTGCGGTTGGTGCCGATTGACTGAAGCCTGAAGTTCCACGCTTCGCACGGCGGGGGCTCAGCCTTTCCAATGCGGGGACGCACCGCCTTCGAAATGCGGGGTTTGGAGCTTCTTGCAGCGGCGAGCGCTGCCTTCGTAGCCCCGCGAGGGGCTTCCGGATCCTCCCGCATTGCCTTCACCCGGGCTGGACCGCGGGCTACCTTCCTGCGCCCCGCGAGGGGCTTGCGGATTGCCCGGCCCCTCGACGCTCCGGACCGAGGGCGCGGACGGGTGCTTGAGCCGCACGGAGCACCTCCCCCACTTTCTACTTTTTACGCCTCGTCAGCAGAATTTGTGTGAGCAAGGCGGCTCCGGGAGTTCCCCAAGGTTATGATAGAGAACGAGTTTGAGGACCTCGAAGGAGCGGTGGCCAAAGCTTCGTGCAAGCGAGACCCGGGCCTTGTGGTTCATTCCCTCGACCATGGCGTTGGTGTATTGGCGCTTGGCGACGTGAAAGGGATCAAGGACGTTGAGGGCCTGCCCGCAACGCTCGCGCACGACCTTCAGGAAGGGTTTCCACATGTCCGAGCACACGACACGCAGGTCGCCGGCGAAACCGGAGTGCCATGTTTCCAACTCGTCGAGCCCGGCGCGGAGGGTGGCCTCGGAGCGGCTGCGCCCGATCCAGAGCAGGCGGCGCGAGCCGCGGTCGATCTGATAGACGAGCATGAGGAAGTTCAACGAGGTCTTGCCTCGGCCGTGGTGAAGCTCGTCGATGCCGATTGCCGTGACGCCGGCAAGGTCTTGCACGCGGCGGAGCAGTGTTTTAACGGTGAGTTGAATGGCGGTTGGCGGGTTGGCTGGGCGTGTCGCAACCCCATCCAATTACCGCCGCCATTCGCAAGCCAAGCCATCCGGAAACCCTTCCGGGTTTTGCCGCGCAAAACCCATAAGCGCTCCTCCGCACGGCCTGACTCGCGGGAGTCCGGTGCTCCCGCGCCCGCCGGTTGGCGGGGCGGGTTTGTCGGAATTGGGAGCTGGCGAAGGCGCTGCGGAGGTGCTTCGGTCGATGGACCCGCCACATGACATGAGATGCCCCACGATTTTCCTGCTCCCCTCCATCGCCTCCGCCGGCGTCATCCATGTCGACTCGACCGCCGGCCCCGGCGGCGACGGATCCTCACCGGGGCAGGCCTTCCAGCACCTCCAGGACGCGCTGGCCGTGGCCCAGGCCAAGGACGAGATCCGCGTCGCGGGCGGGGTCTACCTACCGAACCAATCGTCGGGCGGCAGCCCCGCCGACCCGACCGCCAGCTTCGTGATTCCGAACTTCGTCACGGTGATCGGCGGCTTCAAGCCAGGCGCGACCGACGGCGGGGCGGATCCGGACGATCACCCGACCATCCTCAGCGGTGACCTCGGCAAGGACGACACCGACCCGAACGGCAACTTCATCATCGCCTCCGCCGACGACCAGGTGGGGGCCAACAGCCATCACGTGGTGACCGTGTCCGGCAGCAGCGATGGCGTCGTCCTGCAGGGGCTGGTGATCACGGCGGGAAACGCGGACGGCGCGCCGTCCAACCACGGCGGCGGGCTGCTCGCGATCGACAGCCGCCTGACGCTCGACAACTGCCGGCTGCGCGGCAACCGGGGCGGCGGCCGCGGCGGGGCGCTCCACCTCGACAACTGCCGGCTCGAGGCGGTGAACTGCGACTTCGCCGGGAACCACTCGGTGGAGCGCGGCGGCGCGGTCGGCACGCTCAACGGCAGCGACGCCGAATTCACCAACTGCCTGGTTCGCGGCAACGAGTCGAAGCGCGGCGGGGCCCTCAACTTCAACGACTCCGACGGAACCTTGCTGAACTGCACGCTTTCCGGCAACCACGCCACGATCAACGGCGGCGCCATCCAGGCGCACTCGAGCAGCGTGGCGGTGACCGACTCGATCGTCTGGTGGAACCTGGCGGGCGATCCCGGGTCGCGCGGCGCCTCCGGTGCCTCCTTCAACGAGTTGAGCGGCGGCAGCGTGAGCGCCTCGGAAAGCTCGATCGTCGAGAACGCGGGAGGGGCCGACCCCGACTTCGTCAACGGCTTCGACCCGGCCAACGCCCCCGACACGGCCGGGAACCACCGCCCCTCGCGCGGCTCGCCGGCGATCAATGCCGGGACCTCCCCGGCCAACGGCAGTTCGACCGACTACGACGGCAACCCGCGGGTCGCCGGGCCCGCCATCGACCTCGGCGCCTTCGAGGCACTGCCCTTCGATCTCCACGTCGACGACACCGCCGGCGGCGCGGGCGACGGGAGCTCCTGGTCGAACGCCTTCACCACGCTTCAGCCGGCGCTTGCCGGAGCCCTGCCGGGTGACCGCATCCTCATCGCCGAGGGCGTCTACACGCCGGCGAGCGCCAACGACTCGTTCGAGATTCCGGCCGATGTCGAGATCCTCGGCGGCTATCCCGACGGTGGCGGAACCCGGGACCCGGACACGCACTTCTCCATCCTCAGCGGGGACGTCGGCAACGACGACAACAACCTCGACGGCAACTTCATCGCCGAGCAGACGACCCAGCTGGTCGGGACCAACGCCAGCACCGTGGTGACCACGGCTCCCGGGGTCAACCTGACGCCGCTCAACATCATCGACGGCCTGGTCATCACCGCCGGGCGCGCCGTCCCGGAGGTGCCCGCCTTCGCCGGCGACCCGAGCACCGAGGGCGGCGGCGTTCACTTCATCAGTGACCGCCCGGTCTTCCGCAACTGTCTCTTCTCCGGCAACCAGGCCTACGAGTCGGGCGGCGCGGTCCATGTCAGCAACGCCCCGGCCGGGCAACTCGAGGGGGACGGGCCGGTCTTCGAGGACTGCACGTTCACCGGAAACGAGGCCACCTTCTTCGGCGGCGCCCTGAGCGTCATCGGTGGCCGGACCGTCGTCCGCAACGGCGACTTCAACCTGAACGAGGGCCGCAACGGCGGCGCGCTGGCCCACCGTGCCCCCGGGGGCGAGCTCGTGCTCGATGCGTGCCGCATCCGGGGCACCGAGAACCAAGGCGTGAACGGCGCCGTCCTCCTCGAGGCCAGCACCTCAAGCACCTTCGTCAACTGCCTGCTCAGCGGCAACCGCGGCCACGCGATCGACCTCTTCGGGGTGCTCACGATGCGCGGCTGCACCATCGCCGGGAACGAGCGACGCCCGGTTTCCAAGAGCGGGGTATCGAGCTCGCTGAATGTCTGGAACTCGATCTTCTGGAGCAACGACGAGGACTACTTCGCCCAGGGCGGCGGCAGCCTCGCCCAGTTCCACCACAGCCTGGTCGAGGGCTGGGACTCCGGTGCCGCGGGCTTCGCCAACAACGGCAACCTCGACGGCACCGACCTCGCCAACGACCCGGACTTCGTCAGCGGCATCGGTGGCGGGATCGCCCCGAGCCTGCTGGGGGACTTCCACCTGATGTTCGACTCCCCCGTCATGTCGGTCGGCGACAACGCCGAGACCGGATCGCCCACCGACCTCGACGGCAACCCGCGCATCTCCGGCCACAGCGTCGACCTCGGGGCCCTTGAATACGCGCTGCCCGACAGCGACGGCGACGGCCTGCCCGACAGCTTCGAGCTCGCCCACACCTCGCCCGCCTCGGCGACCTCGCTGTCCCCGGAATCCAACCTCGACGGCGACCCCTTCAGCGCGCTGCAGGAGTTCGCCTTCGACATCGATCCCAACGTCGCCGACGCCACCGGCGCCGCCTACGAGGTCATCTGGAACGATTCCCAGCGGCGGCTCGAGCTCTACTGGACGCCCAATCCGGATGCCTTCCACTACGTCCGGATCATCCCCGAGTTCTCGAACGACCTCGGCATCACGGACCCCTGGAGCGACACGGCCCTCAGGTTCGGCAGGACTCCCGGCGAACTCCGCGCCGACACCCAGACGATCACCCCGCGGCCCCTGCAGCAGTACCTCCGCCTCCGGTTGGTGGATTGAGATCCCCTCCGGTTCCGGCCGGGGTTTCGCGCTCCGGCACTCAGATTCCCAGCAAGATCCTCACGTGCCGCGTCGCACAACGCGCCAGCGAGGCGAGTTCGTAGCCGCCCTCGAGGACCGACACCAGCCGGCCTTCGGCGTGGCGCGCCGCCAGGTCGACCACCTTTCCGCTGACCCAGGCGAAGTCGTCGTCGCCCAGTCGGAGGTCGCTCATGGGATCGGCGACGTGGGCGTCGAAGCCGGCCGACACGAAGACCATCCGCGGCCGAAAGGCGTCGAGCGCCGGCATCCAGCGGCACTCGACTCCCTCGCGGAATTCCGCGCCGCCCGCTTCCCGCGAGAGGTGGACATTCACCACGCCACCCGCCACGCCGACCGCCGCCTCGCTCGAGGCCGCGGTCTGGGCCGCCGTCTGCGCCGCCGTGAACAGGTCGGCCTGGGACACCGAGCACAGCAGGACCCGCGGGTCGCCGTGGAAGATGTCCTCGGTGCCGTTGCTGGCGTGGGCATCGAAGTCGATGACCGCGACCCGCTCGAGCCCGTGGACCTCCAGCGCCTGCGCCACGCCGGCAGCCACGTTGTTGAAGAAACAGAAGCCCATCGCGGAGTCGCGGGTGGCGTGATGACCCGGCGGACGCACGCAGCAGAAGGCGTTGCCGGCCTCCCCGGTGACCACCATTTCCGTGGCGCGGATGACGGCACCGGCGGCACGCAGCGCAGCCGGAATGGTGGCTGCATCCATCAGCGTGTCGGCATCGATGCGCTGCACCTTCGACGGCTTCCTGCCGAGGAACTCGTCGAGGTGCGCCGTGGAATGGATGCGCTCCAACTGGGCCCGGGTCGCCTCCGGTGCCTCGACGAGCTGAAGGAAATCGAAGACCCCCTCGGCGATCAGGGCGTCCTCGATGACCGCCAGCCGCTCCGGCCGCTCCGCGTGGTCCTGCCCGGCGAGGTGGCGGTCGCAGGCGGGATGGGTCAGGAAAGCGGTGTCCATGGGCGGGGTGGGCGGGCCATCATGGGCGGGGTGGGCGGGCCATCATGGGCGGGGTGGGCGGGCCATCATGGCTCGCGCGTGGGGGCCCACCCGCACTCAAGGCCACCCGGGCCCCGGGTGCAAGACGACCGTGTCCCGTCACCCGGCCCATGAGTGGAAAGGCACCCCTTTCCGATCCACATGAGATTTACTGTGCGGCCCCGAAGCGATAGTCTCGGACCGTGGCTCAGCACTACCTTTCCCCGCTCTTCGAGCCCGCCGGCATCGCTGTCTTCGGTGCCAGCCCCCGCGCCGGATCGGTCGGTGGACGGGTTTTCGAGAACCTCATCAACGGCGGATTCAAGGGTCCCATCGTCCCGATCAACCCGAAGCGAAAGACCATCCGCCGGCGCAAGTGTCACCCGAGCCTCGCCGCAAGCAGGCAGCGCCCCGACCTCGCCGTCATCGCCACACCTGCCGACACCGTGCCGTCGATCCTCGAGGAGTGCGGCCAGGCGGGCGTTCCCGCCGCCATCGTCATGTCGGCCGGCTTCAGCGAGACCGGCAGCGCCGGAAAACGCCTGCAGAAGAAGGCCCTCGCCGCCGCCAGACGCGGCGGGGTGCGCATCCTCGGACCGAACTGCCTCGGCCTGATGCGCCCCGAGTTCGCCCTCAATGCCACCTTCGGCAGGAACCAGGCGCGCCCGGGTGACCTCGCCCTCGTCTCGCAATCCGGCGCGCTGTGCACCGCCATCCTCGACTGGGCAGAATCCCAGGGGATCGGCTTCTCGACCGTCGTCTCGCTGGGCGACGCCGCCGACATCGACTTCGGCGAACTGCTCGACTTCCTCGCCCTCGACCGACTGACGCGCAGCATCCTGCTCTACGTCGAGGGCGTGCAGGACGCCCGCTCGCTGCTCAGCGGACTGCGGGTCGCGGCACGCCTCAAGCCGACCATCGTGATGAAGGCGGGCCGCTTCGAGGCCGGTTCCACCGCGGCGGTCTCACACACCGGCGCGCTGGTCGGCGCCGACGACGTCTTCGACGCCGCCCTCGCCCGCGCCGGCGTGGTGCGCGTGCCGACCATCGAGGAGCTCTTCGCCGCCGCGCGCATGCTCTCGAGCGAGCAGCGCGTCGGCGGCCGGCGGCTCGCCATCGTCAGCAATGCCGGCGGCCCCGGGGTCATCGCCGCCGACAGCGCCAGCGAGCACCAGGTCGAGCTCGCCGAGTTGTCGCGGGAAACCATCGAACGCCTCGACCCGCAGCTCCCGGCGCACTGGTCGCGGCGCAATCCGGTCGACATCCTCGGCGACGCCGACACGCGGCGCTACGAGGCCGCCATCGACGCCTGCCTGGCGGACGACGCGGCCGACGCGGTCCTCGCCATCCTCACGCCCCAGGCGATGACCGAGCCGGTCGAGGCGGCGCGCGCCGTGGTCGAGGCGCGCAGCCGCTCGACCAAGCCGGTGGTCGCCTCGTGGATGGGCGAGGCGGCGGTCGACGCGGCCCGCGAGCTGTTCGCCGAGCGCGGCGTCCCCGACTTCCCGACGCCCGAGAGCGCGGTCGCCGCCTTTTCCCACCTCGCCAACCACCACCGCAACCAGCAACTCCTGCTGCAGGTCCCCGGCCCGCTCACCAGCCGCACCGCACCGGACCTCGCCAGGGCGCGGCGGATCATCGACAAGGCCTGCGCCCAGGGACGCACCCAGCTCACGCTCAGCGAGTCCAAGGGCATCCTCGAGGCCTTCCATGTGCCGGTCAACCCGACCATCGAGGCGAAGTCCGCCCCCGCCGCGGTGGCCGCCGCCGAGAAGCTCGGCTACCCGATCGTCCTGAAGATCAGCTCCCCCGACCTGCCGCACAAGTCGGACGTCGGCGGGGTCGAGCTGAACCTGCGCGACGCCTACCAGGTCGAGGGCGCCTACCACGCCCTGCGCCGCCGCGTCCGCAAGCGCGCCCCCGATGCCACCATCCACGGCATCACGGTGGAGCCGATGTACGAGGCCCGTGGCGGCCGCGAGCTGATGGTCGGCGTGCTCAACGACAAGGTCTTCGGTCCGGTCATCAGCTTCGGCGCCGGCGGGGTGGCCGTGGAAGTCTACCAGGACCGCGCCATCGCCCTGCCGCCGCTCAACGAAGTGCTGATCGACGACATGATCTCGAAGACCCGCGTGGCCCGGCTGATCGGTTCCTTCCGCCATCTGCCGCCGGTCGACACCCACGCCCTGGTCGAGGTCCTGCTGCGGATCTCGGAGATGGTCTGCGAGCTTCCTCAGGTCACCGAGATGGACATCAACCCGCTGGTCGCCGACGAGAACGGCGTCATCGCGGTCGATGCCCGCTTCACGGTGCACCCCGTGCCCCGGACGCGGCGCAAGTACGCCCACATGGCGATCCACCCCTACCCGCAGGACCTCGTCCGCGAGCTCACGCTGCGCGGTGGCGAGCAGGTCGTCATCCGCCCGATCCGCCCGGAGGACGCGCGCATCGAGGAGACCTTCGTGAACGCGCTGTCACCCGAGTCGAAGTACTTCCGTTTCATGGAGGTTCTCAAGCGGCTCACCCCGCAGATGCTCGTGCGCTTCACCCAGATCGACTACGACCGCGAGATGGCCTTCATCGCCACCGTCGAGGACGATGCCGCGGACGGCGGGGATGCCGGCGAGGTCGAGGTCGGGGTGGCGCGCTACGGCATCGAGGCCGACGGCCGCTCCTGCGAGTTCGCCATCGTGGTCGCCGACGAGTGGCACGACCGCGGCCTCGGCTCACGGCTCATGAAGGCCCTGATGGCCGAGGCCAGGGCGCGCGGCCTGCGCGAGATGTACGGCGAGGTCCTCGCCGCGAATTCCTCGATGCTCGGCCTCGCCCGGCGTCTCGGCTTCAAGGTCCGCGTCCACGAGGACGACCCCGACCTCAGGGTGGTCAGCCGCAAGCTCTGAGCCTTCCCCAACCGCAGCCGGGCTTCCGGCTGCCCGGCTGGGGATAGGCCTCCTGGTTGGCTTCGGTGTCCATGAGCTGGACGGAGCTGCCGTCGATGACCTTGAGCGTCAGGCCGTGCCAGAGGTTCTCCGGGATGATGGCGCGGCTCATGGCGGAGGTGATCTCGCTGTCGATCTGGCGCAGGAGGCGTTGGCTTCAAGAACCTGGGCGAGCCATGCCCAGAAAGACCGGAAGGTGTCCGAAGCTGCGCTGGCGTTTGGTGGGATCGATGCGGGTGAGGAACTCCGGAGCAAGCACGGTGCCGAAGAGAACGGCGTAGGCGCAGATCGAGCGCCCGATGAGGCTTCTGCGCGAAGCAGCAAGGGCGGCTTGCAGGCGGCGCTTGGAGGTGGCAAGAACGGTGGACGGAAAGCGGGTCAGGAGGGGTTGTTTCTTCACACTTCTCAACCGTACCCGGGCCCGCTTTTCGTCTCTCACTTTCCATCGAAATCGGCCCCAACTACGTGCCATTCAGGGCTGTCCTCGCTCATCCCCAGCAGTCAACTACGTCGGCATTTGGCTTTCACTCCCTTGCTTCCTGTGGCGGACTATCTCCGTAGCTAACAGCTTTCT
Organism: Verrucomicrobiia bacterium; assembly: GCA_030430455.1. Lineage (GTDB taxonomy): Bacteria > Verrucomicrobiota > Verrucomicrobiia > Verrucomicrobiales > Akkermansiaceae > Haloferula. The sequence continues at coordinate 53,485 of JAUIJB010000003.1, forward strand.
TCCTCCCGAATACCGAACCAACCCCCCGAGCAAATCGCACGCGACAAGATCGACGCGCAACTCCGAGCCTCCGGCTGGGTCGTTCAGGATAAGACCGCCATTGATTTTAATGCCGGGGAAGGCCAAGCCATCCGGGAATATCAGACCGACACCGGTCCCGCCGACTACGTCCTATTCCTCGGCCCCGGCAAGCCCGTCGGCGTCATCGAGGCCAAGAAGGAAACCCTCGGCCAGAACATCACCGTCACCGAGGACCAGACCGCCGACTACGCCGCTGCCGAACTCAAGTGGGTCCAAAGCACCGGCGAACCTCTCGCTCAAAAGCACCTCAATGTCGGTGTTTACAGCGCCCTCACAATACCGGTGCCTCCACTCCCCGAGCAACAGGAGATCGTGCGATTGCCCGACAAGCAACTCGAGGTGATCGCGCAGAACGAGCGGGAGATCGACGCCGCGCTGAAACGCAGCGAATCCCTGAGCCAGTCCATCCTCAAGAAGGCCTTCACCGGCCACCTCGTCCCCCAGGACCCCACCGACGAACCCACCTCCGTCCTGATGGAGCGCATTCGCAGGGAACGCGAAACCGCCGCCACAAGAAAACCGAATGAGAAGGGCGCTCAGCGAAAAAGGAGAAAGGCGTCATCCACCGGGACAGCAGATGACGCCTAGCTCTATTGCCTCAGGACTTGTCGAGCAGGTCGCTCAGCGAAGCCGCCCCTTCCCGCTTCAAGAGCGTTCCGAGGTGCATATCGCTGCGCGCGCCAAGATCGACACCATACTGCTTTTCGATGGTTCCAACGTGCGTGTCCGAACGTTTTCCCCTCATCCGGCCGTTGCCGTCATTTCGACTGCGGCAACCCGACATTTTCGGAGCATCATTGCTCCCGCATTTTCTGGCCATATGGCTGATTGTGTGTCCGGCTCCGTCCTTGACCTCCCTGACCCCCGAGGCCACAAGAACCCGTCTCCAATGACGAATCCCCGGAAGGCTCCCTTCGAAGCTGGAGCTGTATCGGGAAGAAGGGGCGGGTGTCGTGAGCATCCGTCCTTTCCTTTGGATGCCTTAAATATCCCAGATCCCCCGAATCGAACAAGCCAAAAGTTCCCAAAAATGGAAACTTTTTCCTTTTTGTGAACAGCTTGTGAACTTATCTTCGCTCATCAAGTGACCATCGCTGGGCGGACATTGATCGAGAAATTCGTGCGGAAGCACGCGAACGCCAGGGCCCCGCTGGCGGCTTGGCTCGACGATGCCGAACTTGCCGAGTGGAAGACTCCTCAGGACATCAAGGACCGCTACCGCTCGGCGGACTTCCTGCCGGGCAACCGGGTGATCTTCAATATCGGCGGCAACAACTTCCGGCTCGTCGTTCTCGTCATGTATCGCAACGGAAAGCTCCTCATCCAGAAGGTCGGCACCCACGCCGAGTACTCGAAGTGGAAGCTGACCTGAACCCCGAACACTCCCATGAAACTGATCAAGACCTCCAAAGACCACGGCGCCGCCCTCAAGCGTCTGGAGGAACTCATGCTCGCCGATCCCTCTCCCGGATCGCCGGAGGATGACGAACTCGAACTCCTCGCCTTCCTCATCGAGGATTTCGAGAAGCGCACGGTCGATATCCCTGCCGCCACTCCGGCCGAAGCGATCCGTTTCCGCATGGAGCAGTCCGGCCTGAAGCAGCAGGACCTCGTTCCGTTCATCGGCTCCAAGGGGCGGGTGTCCGAGGTTCTCGCCGGAAAGCGGGACCTGACCTTGGCGATGGTCCGCAACCTCCACGAAGGCCTGGGCATTCCCCTGAAGTCGCTGGTTCGAAACGAACCGGTCGAACTGCCTCCACGGATCGAAACCGAACGCTATCCGGTGAAGGAGATGTTCCTGCGCGGCTACTTCGCCGCTGCTTTCGGCGGCGACTGGGCGCGGGCAAAAGACCGCGCGGAGGAAATGCTGCACGAATTCTTCGGAGGCCGGGAAGCCGGGCCGATGTGCGCCTTCAACCGACAGACCACGAGCAAGAAGTCGAAGGTTGATGTCGACGCGGTTCACGCATGGCGTTGCCACGTTCTCGACCGTGCAGGTTCCCTGGCTCTTCCCGGCTACGATCCCTCGGTGCTGAACGACGACTTCATCCACCGACTCACCGGTGTGAGCCGCCTGGTGGACGGGCCGCTTCAGATCTGTGAGCTCCTGCATGGGGTGGGCATCGCTGTGGTGGCGGAGAAGCATCTCACCGGAACCCACTTGGACGGAGCGGCGATGTGGCACCCGGAAGGCTTCCCCGTGATCGCATTGACACTTCGCCACAACCGGCTCGACAATTTTTGGTTCACGCTCTTCCACGAGTTGGGCCACGTAGTGCTCCATCTCGGGCCTGAATCGGACGAGAGCTTCATCGATACCGATATCGACTCGGTTTCGGAAAAGGAGACCGAAAGGCAGGCGGATCGATTCGCCCTCGAATCCTTCATTCCCGAGGCGCAGTGGGACCGGCTCGGATCACTGAGGCTGGCGACCGAGATTCGCGCCGCCGCCCGGCAGCTCGGCATCCACGAATCCATCATCGCCGGGCGCCTGCGCCGGGAAGCGGGAGACTACCGCAAGCACCGGACGCTCATCGGACAAGGAAAAGTCAGGTCGCTCTTCTGGCCTGATGACGACTGAAGAACCACCGAAACAACCGAAGAAGAGCCCTTTGGTGAGGTTCCGGAATCCAACTTCCAGAAACGAGTGGAGGAGCAGGAGCTCCCCGAATTTGCACCGGAACTCGTCGGCTTCCTGCTGGGCCTCGTCACGCTCGTCATTGCCTACCTGACCAGCATGCCCATCGTGCTCGCGGTCATCGCCCTCGTCCTCATCGCCGGCTTGGTGCTGCTGGCGAAGAACGCCCGCCGCAAGCGTCGGCGAATCCAGCAGGACCTCGCCGGCACCCTCGGTCATGCCCCCTCGGAGTCCGAACTCGGCGAGTTGGATTACATCCAGCTCCGCCAGCTCGCCGCCCGCGACGGTGCCATCTCAGCCGAGGATCAACGCTGCCTCGAGCGATGGACCCGCCGCAACGGCTGGAGCCCCGAGAAGGTCGCCGCGCTGACCCACCGCGCCGAGCGGGAACCGACCCATGGCAGCGGCAGGGAGAAGCTCGAGGCCCTGATCCGCTACTCGCTCGCCGACGGCCGCATCGACCGCAGCGAACTCAAGACCCTGCAAACCGCGGCCGGCTGGGCCGGCCTCGGCAGGAAGGACCTGGGGGACCTCATGAACCAGGTCCAATCGGCCTAGGAACGGATCGCCCGGCCGGATCCCGGTCCCAGGTTGTGTGGACACTGGCGCATCCGGGTTGTGCCGTCCGATGCCGGCAATGATGATGGCGGCGCTCCGATCCCACCATCCCGCCATCCATGCAGCTTCCCGCCTCCCTCGCCCACGTGCTCGCCGACGGTCTCGCGCCCTCGCTGGCGCGCTGGAGCGCGACCCGGGAGACGGCGATCCTCGTCGCGGGAACCCCGCTCGACCCGACCCTTCGGGACTTCGCCCGGGACCTCGGCATCAGCGACCCCGCGGGCCTCCGCCTGCAGATCACCCCCCGCATCCCGCTGCCCTGCCCCGACCCGCTGGTCACGCTCGCCGGACGGCTGGGCTTGCCCGTGTTTCGGCCCGCCGGCATGGCCCTCGGGCGCGGCATCGCCGTGGTCGATCCCGCCCCCGCCACCCTGCGGCACGAGCTGGTTCACGTCGCGCAGTACCAGCGCCTCGGCGGCCACCTGCCCTTCATGCGATGCTACATTTTCGAGTGCCTCCACCACGGCTACCTCGACGCGCCGCTGGAAATCGAGGCGCGCAATGTGTCGCGGACGGTCTGACGGGATCCGGAAACGGCCGCCTGCCCCGCTTCAACCTGCTTACCTGCGGGGAAGCACCACTCCCGGCGAACGACCGGGTTGACGCCCACTCAGCGTGTCGCGGTTGTTGTCGAGATTCGTCCAGTCGACCCGGCGGGTCGGGTCGATGTGGTGGATGTACTTCTCGATGTTGGTGTAGCCGTCGCCGTTGAGGTCACCGGCGGCGTCCGAGGCGTCGTCGGGGTCCAGCCCGTGCCGGCGCTCCCAGTCGTCCGGCATGCCGTCCGCGTCGGCGTCCGGCCACGGGTCGACACGGTATTCCTCGTACTCCGAGAAGCCGCCGACCTGGTCGATGCTGCGCAGAAATCCCTGGGTCTCCGGCAGGGTGACCGAGCCGCTGCGGGTCATCCGGACGTAGCGCCGGTCATGGCCGTCGCGGGCGGGCAGCGTGGCGCCCACCTCGGCCAGCACGGTCTCGAAGGCCTTCGCGGCGGACTCGATCGGCAGCGGCGCCATCGGAAAGGGCTCGTCCACGCGGATCTTCGGCAGGATCTCGGCCTCGTCGTAGGCCTCGCCCAGCTGCACCCCGCCGTCCCGGCTGTCGCGCGTCACTTCGGGGGCGCCCTCAACCACGTTGCCGGGGACAGACGCCTTGCCGAAGTCGCGCGGCCCGTCCTTGCCGCGCCGGGCCTCGGCACGGTGGCGAAGATACTGCTCGGCCGTCATGGTGGGGTTCAGCTGGGAGAAATAATGCCGCTCGGCGGCACTCAGGCGGGTGGCTTTCGACCCCTTGTCCGTGGCGGAGTCCGCCGGACCCGCTTCGCCGCCCATCGCCCGCGGAACGAGGACGGCAACGAAGAGCGCCGCGCTCATCGCGGCTGCAACACCCTTTCCCCGGCTCTCGTTGCTTCGATTGACCTTCATTTCATCCACCTGTCCGCGAGAATGGCCCGGGTCCCCGGACGACACGCCACTCCCGGGTGAACACCGGCAGGTTGAAACATCTTTCAGATCCGGATGCCATCCTTGTGATGGCCCCGAATCGGGGCCGACCGGATGCCACGCATTTACCTGGCCGTGCCCCGCTCAGCGCGCCGCCGCCATCTCCTCGATCATGCTGTTCACCGGGATGCCGCCGATGCGGTAGCCCGCGTCGTCGGTGAGCAGGTCGAAGCTGCGGGAGATGCCGCGGACGGCCTCGACCGAGAGGAGACGGTTGCCGGCGACCTCATCGCCGGCCGCAAGATCCTCCGCCGGGACACCATCGACGCGGTGGCGGCGGGAGAGCACCAGGGTGGCTCCGTTTTCAAAGCCAAGCCGGAGGTGCCCGGGGCGTGACGGCTCCTCGTGGTACTGGTGAACCTGGCGGACCACCACGACCTCGCCGCGATAGCCGGTGACGAGGTCCCCGGTGGACAAATCCTCCACCGCCACCGGGCCGGCCGGGGTGTCGATGAGACTGCCCTCCGCCAGGCAGCCGAACTGCAGCTTAAGCAGCCCCGCGCTCGCGGCGGTCCCCAGCAGGTTGCAGCTCGGACTGGTCAGGCAGAGGCCAAGGGTGGCGGCGAGGACGGCGATCCGGCGGAGCTGGGAGGAGAGAATCATGGCAAGTCTGGACCGCCCGATCCGGGAGCGGGACCGGCTGTGGCCAGCGGCTTTCCCACCGATCCGCCTCGATTGCAAACCCATTGGGGGTCATCCTTCCCGGAGATTCGGCCCCTTCGCAGCCGATTTGCCACCACTCAGGGCCAGTCCCGAGACGCCGGGGAGGTTATCGCCTGGGCGCACCAGCTCCAAGTCGGCGCTGACCTCCATCAGCGCCCGGGCCGCCGGTATCGCCGACGACCGGCGATTTACGACTCCTCCGGCTCGCGCAGCGTCAGGGCGCCGGTCGGGCAGGCGGCGACAGCCTCCCCGGCGGCGACGCGCAGCGCATCGGACAGCCTGCCGTGGAAGGGCACGCCGAGATGGACGTCGAAGCCGCGGCCGATGAAGGTGAGCCCGAGGGTCTCCGCGTGGTCGCCGGCGACCCGGATGCAGTTGCCGCAGCGGATGCACTTGGCGGGCTCGAAGCGGACCAGCGGGTGCTCGATGTTGCGCGAGTAGCGCAGGCGCTCGCCGCTGCTGAAGCGGTTCGGGTTGACGCCGTGGTCGACCGCGAGCTGGCGCAGCCTGCAGGAATCCGCCTTGGCGCAGTGGCACAGCACGCAGCGCCTCGACTCGGCGATGGCGTGGTCGATATCGGCCGGCTCCCCGCGGGGGGCGCGTGACGACTCGAGCAGGAACTCGTCCATCTCGCCCTCGAGCAGCCGGCCCATGAAGACCGAGAAGGGCTTCGGCGGACGCCGCACCGGCCGGCCACGGAGGTGCTGGTCGATGCAGCTGGCCACCGCCTTGCCATCGGCCACCGACTGCACCGGCTTGCCCTTCGGCCGCAGCACGCGACCGGCGGCGAACACGCCGGGTGCGCCGGCGAGCATCATGCTCTCCTTGCCGACCTCCGGCGGTACCCCGCCCGGCCCGGTCGCCACCAGCACGGCGTCGAAGCCGTCGAGCAACTCCGGGGGGGCGTCGACCGGCTCGCCGCAGCGGAACTCGACGCCGGCGCTCCCGATCCGGTCGATCTCGGCATCGAGCACCTCGGCGGCGACGTCCGGGTGGTCGCGGCGGATGCTTCCGCCCGGCCGGTCGGCGGACTCGAAGACCACCGCGCGGTGACCCTGCCGGGCGAGGAACCAGGCCGCCGACAAGCCGGTGAAGCCGCTGCCGACGATGGCGACGCGACCGCCGCGGGCGGGGGCCGCCGGGGGCGTGCGGGGTGGTCCGGCGGCGCGCTCGGTGTCGATGGCGTGAAGCACCAGCCCGGCGATCGCGACCGGCTCGTCGCGGGTGCCGCGCCGGCAGCCCGACTCGCAAGGCCGGTGGCACACCCGGCACAGGACGCCGGGCAGGGCGAGGTCGCGGCGGATGACCCCGGCGGCCTCGCCGGTCCGTCCGTGGCGCAGGTGCTCGAGCACCGCGGGGATCGTCAACTGGGCCGGGCAGATCCGCTGGCAGGGCGACAGGCAGTCGCCGAGGTGGTCGCTGAACAACAACTCAAGCGCCATCCGCCGCGCGGCCCGGACTTCTTCGCTCGCCGACTCGACCTCCATCCCGTCGACCACCCGCGAGGCGCAGGACGGGATGAACTGGCCGCTGTGCTTCAGCTTCACCGCGCAGACCATGCACGAGGCGCCGGCCTCGAAGCCCTCGAGGTGGCAGAGGGTCGGGATCTCGATCCCGGCCGCCCGCGCCGCCTGCAGGATGGTGGCCCCCTCCCCGGCGGGGACGGTGCGGCCGTCGATGGTGATGTGGTTCATGGCGGGCGGAAGTCGGTCTTGCAGGTTCCGGGTGGCGTTCGTCTAGGGGCTGGCCACCTCGATCGCGTCCTCGGGGCACGCTTCCAGGCAGGCGTTGCAGCGGGTGCAGCGGGAGTCGTCGATGACGTGGCGACGGTAGGGAGTGGCGGGGATCGCGTCGGCCGGGCAGGCCTGGGCGCACAGCGTGCAGCCGACGCAGCCGGGGGTGACCGAGTAGCGGATGAGCTCGCGGCATTTGCCGGCCGGGCAGCGGCCGTCGAGGTGGGCCTCGAACTCGCCTCGGAAGTGCGCGATGGCGGTGAGCACCGGGTTCGGCGCGGTCTTGCCGAGGCCGCAGAGCGAGGCCCGCTTCACCATCTCCGAGAGTTCCAGGAGTTCGTCGAGGTCCTTGCGCTTCGCCTTGCCCGCCACCAACCGGTCGAGGATGTCGAGCATGCGGCGGGTGCCGATGCGGCAGAAGGTGCACTTGCCGCAGGACTCGCACTGGCAGAACTCGAGGAAATAGCGAGCCACCGAGACCATGCAGTCGTGGCGGTCGAGCACGATCAGCCCGCCCGAACCCATGATCGCGCCGACGCCGGCGAGTGACTCGTAGTCGACCGCCGTGTCGGCCAGCGCCGCCGGCACGCAGCCGCCGGAGGGCCCGCCGATCAGCACCGCCTTGAAGGGCGACCCGTCGGGCGTGCCGCCGCCGATGTCGTCGACGATCTCACGGATGCTCAGCCCCATCGGCACCTCGATCAGCCCGCCGCGGGCGACCTTCCCCGCCAGCGCGAAGACCTTGGTCCCCTTGCTCTTCGCGGTGCCGATGACCGCGAAGGCACCCGCGCCGTGGCGCAGGATCCACGGCAGGTTGGCGTAGGTCTCGACGTTGTTGATCAGGGTGGGCCGACCGTGCAGGCCCCGCTCGGCGGGAAACGGCGGCTTGAGGCGCGGGATGCCGCGCCGGCCTTCCATCGACTCGAGCATCGCGGTCTCCTCGCCGCAGACAAAGGCCCCGGCCCCCTCGAAGAGCTCGAGCTCGAGGGACATCCCCGAGCCGAGGAGATCGCGCCCGAGGAAGCCCCGCTCGCGGCAGATGCGCAGGGCCTCGCGCAGCCGCTCGACCGCCGCCGGGTACTCGGCGCGGACGTAGAGGTAGCCGTGGTCGGCGCCGACCGCGTAGGCGGCGATCGCCATTCCCTCGATCACCCGGAACGGGAAGGACTCCATCAGCATGCGGTCCATGAAGGCACCGGGGTCGCCCTCGTCGCCGTTGCAGATGACCTCGCGTCGCCCGGCCGCGGTGCCCGCGACCACGCGCCACTTGCGGCCGGTCGGGAACCCCGCCCCACCCCGGCCACGCAGGCCGCTGCGCTCGACCTCGTCGATGACCTCCCCGGGCGACAGGCCGTCGAGGCACTTGCGCAGGCCGGCGAAGCCGCCGTGGGCGAGGTAGTCGTCGAGGTCGAGCGGGTCGAGCCGGCCGTAGTGCTCGGTGGCGATGTGCGTCTGGCGACCGAAGAAGGCGGCCACCGGCGGCGGCGGTTCGAGCTCCTCCGTGGCCGCCTCCACCGTCGCCCCGGCGAGCTGCCCGAGGACTCGCGCCGCGCCGTGGCGGATCCGCGGCCACCACCCGGGCGGGCGGAAGTAGCGCAGCAAGGTCGGCTCGACCTGGCCGGCGGCGAGTCCGGAGAGCTGCACGGCGGGCATCCCCGGCCGGGCGATCTCGATCATCGGCGTGCGGTCGCACATGACGACGCAGCCGACCCGCCTCACCGCCACCGGCAGCCGGCGCCGGCGGATGGTCTCGCGCAGCGCGTCGTGGGTTGCGCCGCAGCCGCGGGCGATGCAACACGAGTCGAGACACAGGCGGACCTCGCCGGCGGGGTGGGCCGGAACCCCGGGCGGCCGCGCCGGCTTGCGGGCCCGCTTGCGGATGCCCGCCTCCTCGCGACGGAAGTCATCGATCAAGCGGGCGGCCCGCTCGCGGTTCAGCTGGCCGTGGGTCCGCTCGTCGAGCTGCACCACCGGGGCGAGCGTGCAACAGCCGACGCAGAAGACCTTTTCCAGCGTGAACTCGCGCGCCGCGTCGGTGTCCTCGCCCGGCGCCAGGCCGAGTTGACCGGCAAGCGCCTCGTGGACGACCTCGGCCCCACGGATGTGGCAGGCCGTGCCGTTGCACACGCGGATGTGGTGGCGGCCCATCGGCCGGTGACGGAACTGCGCGTAAAAGGTGGCGACCCCGGCCAGCGTCGCCGGCTCGATCCCGGTCAGCTGGCAGACCCGCTCGAGCGCGGGCTCGGGCAGGTAACGGTAGTGCTCCTGCAGTTGCTGCAGGATGGGCAGGGCCTGGTCGCCGTCGCCACCGAGCCGCGCGACCACCTCGTCGACATGGGTCAGATCGACCTCCGGGGCCGGCTGGAGTTCAGTCGCCATCGCTTCCCATCGCGTAGAGGTGTTCCCGTCCCCGCAGGTAGACCCGCCCCGGGCCGAAGGCCGGCGAGGCGCCGATCTCCTCGCCCAGCGGGTGCCTGGCCAGCTCGCGGAAGCCGTCGCCACCGGCCTCGCCGACAATCATCTCACCCTCCCTCGTGAGCAGCCACAGCCGGCCGTTGACCAGACTGGGCGAAGCCTGGAAGTCGTCCTCGAGGTCGTGTTCCCAAAGGGCCTTGCCGGTCGCGGCGTCATAGGCGAACAGCCGGCCGAAGACGAGGGTGTAGACCCGCTGGCCATCGCCAAGCAGGCTGCAGACATCCGGGTAGTCATCCTCGTCGCGCCGCCACCGGACCCGGTGGTCGGCGACCCCGCCGCGGGCGGCGACGTCCACCGCGATGAGGCACGAGCCGTCGCTCGCGAACCAGGCGACGCCGTCGTGGTAGGCCGGCGAGGGCGCGACGTCGCCCGACATCGCCTCGAGCTTCCACAACTCGGCGCCGTCGGCCGGGTCGTAGGCGATGATCCAGGGGTCGGCGGCGGTGAGCACCTGGGGCTGTCCGGCGTGCTCGATCACCAGCGGGGTGACCCACGAGCTCGACACCGGACGATCGGTCGACCAGCGCGTCTCGCCGCTGGCGACATCGAGCGCGAGGATCCGTGACTTGCCGTCACCGGCGCTGCCGCGGTCGTAGACGACGATCACCAGGTTGCGCCACATCGCCAGCGAGGTGGCATGGCCGTAGGGGTTGTCGGGCGCGCCGAGGTGGCGGGCCCACAGCGGTTCACCGTCGATGCCGACCCCGGCGATCTCACCATTGGCGAACATCGCCACCACGTGGCGGCCGTCCGTCACCGCCGTCGGCGCGGCGAAGCCGGTCTCCTCCATCACCTGCGGTGGCTCGCCGCGGCTGCCCTGCGGGGTGCTCACCGGGGCCTCCCAAAGGATCGCGCCGCTGGCGGCATCGATGCCGTAGATCACCCGCTCGTCGGCGCTGGCACCGGTGAGGAAGATCCGCTCGCCCCACACCACCGGCGAGTTCTCGCCGGGCAGCGGGATGGCCGTCTTCCACAGCACGTTGTCGCCGCTGCCGCCGTCCCACGACGGCGGCAGGTCCGCGATCTCCGCCACGCCCGTTCCCTCCGGACCGCGGAAGCGCGGCCAGTTGGCCGCCCAGGCCGCCGGCTCCGGCCACCAGGCTTCGTCCGCCCGGCCCATTCCGGCCATCTGCGCCGACGGAGCCGGGTCGTCGCCGGCGGGCGTTACCGCCGCGGGCGGCCACCACTGGCGGGTCCGGCCGCCGACCATCGTGGCGGCCATGCCGACGAGCAGCGCCAGGCTGCCCCCGACCGCGGCGCCGGCGCGACCGGCCGACCTGCGGCGGTCCATCGGCCCGGGCGCCGGCCCCGCAGGTCGATCGCCCCGCAGGTGACGGGCGAGGTGGAGCGCCGCGATGAACAACACCGCACCCCCGAGCAGGAGATAGCCACCCCGCCCGGCGAAGCCCTCGCGACGGAAGTACTCCAGGCGCAGTTGTTGGTCGAGCGCACGGATCTCCTCCTTCAGCGCCGCGTTCCCCGGGTCCTCCCGCAGGCGGGCCTTCAGCGGGGCGAGAACTTCGGCCTCGACCAGCCGGATCCGCTCGTCGCCGTGCTCGATCCGCGCGCCGTTGAACCACAACAGGCCGGCCAGCACCGCGCAGAACACGCCGGCGACGACCGCGACCCGCCGGGTGGCCACCAGCAGGGTCCTGCGCCGTGAACCCTCAGGCACGGGCACCTCCTTCCTCGCCGAGGTCGACGACTTCGCCGCGCCGGACGCGCTCGTAGGGGCAGGCCGAAAAACAGCGGGCGCAGGACACGCAGTCGGCCGGGTCGGTCTCGTAGTCGGCGGTCGCCCGCGGGAAGCGGACACGCACGAGGTGCCCCGCGACCACCACCCCGAACAGGGCACCGAGCAGCCGGCCGAGGAGCAACGAGCGCTCCTCGAGGTCGGCGACCGCCGTTGCCAGCGCGTTGCGGTCCGCCCCGGCGTGGCGCCAGGCGACGATCTCGTCCGGCGCCGGATCCGGCAGGGTGCCGGCCCCGGCCATGGCCACCTGCTCGGCGAGCTTGCCGGTCGGATGCCAGGCCACGCTCGCCAGGCCGACCTTGCCCCCCAGCCAGCCGAAGACCAGCACCGCGAGCGGGACCAGCGCGACCCGCAGCAACAGGCGCGCACGGGCGTCCGGGTCGCGCGGGGGAAAGCCGCCCGTCGGCGGCTGAATCGCCCCGTGCGGGCAGGCATCCTCGCACAGGCGGTAGCGCGAGCAGTGGTCGGGCGTGACCGACGGCCGGAAGCACGACACCCGCGACAGCAGCCCGAGCAGGGCTCCGTACGGGCAGAGCCAGCGGCAGTAGGGCCGGCCGACGAACATCGACAGCAGCAGCAGGGCACCGCCGAGCAGCAGCATGCCGCGCGGTCCCCCCATGCGGAAGATGCCGACGAAGGGGTCGTATTTGCAGATGATGAACAGCCCCCCGGTGGCCGCCAGCAGGATCGCGAGGGCCAGGTAGAGCCACGGCAGCAGGCGCAGCGACTGGTCGAGCCAGTGCGGCACCTTGAGCGGGCGCAGCAGGACCAGCTCCTGGATCGCGCCGTGCGGGCAGACCCCGGCGCAGAACCCGCGGCCCCACACCAGGGCGACGAGCAGCGGCAGGCTGAAGAAGGCGATGACCGCCAGCGGGACCGCATGGCCCGGGTCCGCCAAGCCGAGGGCGACGTTCTGCACCGAGCCGATCGCGCACACGCAGCCGCGGCGCCAGAACCCGAAGTAGGCGAGCGCCGCGAGCGACAGGATCACCAGGCCCTTGCGCGAGCGCAATCGCAGCGAGATCCACGAGGCCAGCCCGAGGCCGAGCGCCAAGGCGGCGACGTCGACCCACGCCTGCGTGCGCGCCCGCGACTCCGGCACCACGGTCTGCGGAATCTCGTGGCCGCCGCTGAAGTCCGGCGGCGGGAAGCGCTCGATGCCGAGCAGCGGCAGCGCCGAGGCGAGCAGGGCCAGCAGGATCAGCGCCCTCATGTTTCCTCCTCTCCACGCAGTCGGTAGGGGGTGGCCCGCGGAACCAGCCGGAACGCCCCCGCCGGGCAGGCGCCGGCGATGGCGCAGCGGTTGCAGTCGACGCAGCGGTCGTGGTTGACCTGCAGGTAGAGCGAGCCGTTGCCGAACATGTTGCAGCCCTTCACGCACTTGCCGCAGCCGACGCAGAGGTCGGGCAGGATCCGGTATTCATAATAGGGGTGCTCGATGTAGGTCCGCTCGATCGCAGCGGTCGGGCAGAGCTGGTTCTCGGCACCCTCGTCGAGCGCGACCGGGTCGGGCTCGAAGTAGCCGGTGCACAGTTCGCAATAGCCGCACATGCCGTGCGAGTGGACCGTCTTGACCGCCGACACCTCGAGCACGCACTCGGTGGCGCAAAGCCCGCACTGGATGCAGGCGTCCGGGTCGATCTGCCAGACCTCGTCGTCGCGCCGCTCGCGGGTCGCCAGCGCGCCGGTCGCGCCGCCGATCCCGAGCAGGCCGAGCCCGCGCAGCCCGCCGGAGAGCATCTCGCGGCGGCTCATCGATCCGCCCTCAGCCATCGGACTCCTCCTTCCTCCGCATGACCCGCAGCGTGCCGCCGAGCGAGTCGAGCACGAACACCCGCCCCGCCGCGTCGGCCTCGACGTAGATCCCCGCGCTCGCTGCCTTCGGCCTGCCGGCTTGGGCGGCCTTGAGGTAGTCGGGAAAGTCCCCGGGGCCGGCGACGATTCCGGTGAAGTCCCCGCGGTCGTCGTAGGTCTTCACCCGCGGCAGGCCCTTCTCGCCGGTGACGTAGCCGCCGTCCGGAAGCAGGGCGAAGCTGACCGGGTTGCAGCAGCCGCAGAAGCCGTCGACCGCGTAGGACGGCCGGCCCCACGAAAGCTCCAGGGTGCCGTCCTGCGTCCACGCCCCGATCCGGTGCTTGCCCGGGTTGGCGATCCGCAGCAGGCCGTCCGCGGCCAGCCGGACGCAGAAGTACGGGCTCGGCACGACGAAGCCCTCGACGCCCCGGTCGGGGTCGCGCTCGCCGATCACCCCGAGCGTCCGGCCGTCGTGGTCGAGCACCCGCACGACCCGGCCGCCGGCGTCGGCGAGGTAGACCCGGCCTTCCGCGACCGCCAGCGAGACCGGCAGCACGCCGTCGAGTTCCCACACGGCGGCCAGGCCGCCGTCCGGGCCGATCCTCTCGACGCCATCCGGGCGCCCGGCGAGCAGGCCGCCGTCGGCAAGCCCCGCCACGGCGTGGACGGGACCGTCGATCGCGACGAAGCCGAGCTCGCCGCCGCCGGCATCGAAGCGCCGCACCCCGCCGTCGCCACAGACCAGCAGGTCCCCGCCGGGCGCAAGGGCGAGGTTGCGGGGACGCTCGAAGCCGGCGTCGAAGCGGGTCACCTCATGCCACTGGACCAGCTCCGGGTCGGAGGCTTGGAAACGGGAAACATCGTAGCTGAACTCGGGACCCAGCGGCGGCTTGCGGGCCGCGGGCGGGTCACCCGCCGTCTTCCGCGCGGCGATCCCGCCGAGCGCACCGAGCCCGCCGAGCCCGCCACCCCACAGGGCGGCGCGCAGCACCTTGCGCCGATGCTGGTCGGCGCCTGACTTTTCATCAGCCATCTTCACCGGGATACGTTCGGGTTTCCTCCCCGCCCTTGGCGGATCTTGCCTTGGGCAGCGCACATGCTTCCAGAAGCGGGCAGCCGCCGCACGGGCCGCTGGCCCGGCATTCGGCGCCGCGCGGCCGGAGGCCCAGCCACGTGGCGAGGCCTCCGACGCCTCCCAGCCCGGCCCAGCGCAGGCAGCGGCGCATCATTTCGCGACGGGAGATTTCCGCTTTCATGGTCCCTCGGGGTTGGAGTTCCGCTCACTGCCGACTGCGTGGCCCGCCGCGGTCTCGTTCCTCGCCGCCAGGTCGAGGCAGCGCATCTTGGTGAGATCGCGCACGAGCAGGCGACCGCCGGCGATGGCCATCGGCCCCCACGAGTCGTGGCCGTCGAGCACCCGGGCACGGGCCAACAGCTCGAACCCGGCGGGCGAGGCGGCGACCATGCTCAGCTCGCCGTGGTCGTCCATGACCAGCAGCTTGTCGTCGGCGACCAGGAAGGGCCCGAGCCCGAAGCGGTTCGCGGGCCCGCTGGTCCAGCGCGGCGTGCCGTCCGCGGCGAGGCAGACGAGCTCGCCGTCCGGGCGCACGCCGAAGAGGTGGTCGCGGTGGAGGATCGGGGTCTGCTGGGTCGCGCCGAAGGTGGCGTCATCGAGCCGATACTCCGGCTCGACCGCCCAGTCCGCCAAGTCCGCCCCGTCGCGGCGCACCCGCAGCATCAGGCTGCCGGCCCGGTAGCCACCGGAGAGGAACAGGCGACCGCCGGGCAGCGGCACCGGCGTCGGCACCGTGGCGATGCTGATCCGCCATTCCCCGGTCGTCCACAGCAGGCGACCGTCATCGGCCGCCACGCCGGCGACACCACGATGACCGCAGTAGATGTAGCTGCGCGTCCCGCCGACCTCCGCCACCGCGACCGAGGAGTGGGTCATCTTCCACCCCGGGGTGTTCGGGCAGCTCCACGCCACCTCTCCGGTGGCGAGGTCGAGGGCACACAGCAGCGGCCCGTCGGGCGGCGTCCCGGCCGGCGCGAGGATCACGCGGTCGCCGTCGATGAGCGGGCACTGGCCGGCGTACCAGGGCGGGATGTCGGTGCCGAACTCGCGGACCAGGTCGACGCTCCAGCACAGCCCGCCGCTGGCCATGTCGACGCAGCTGACGTGGCCCATCGGCCCGAGCGCCACGACCCGGCCGCCCGCCACGGCCGGCACGGTGCGCGACATCCCGTGGTTGCGCTTCACCTCGACCGGGTACGACAGGCGCCAGATTTCCCGGCCGTCGGCGAGCGACAGGCAACGCAGCGCGTCGGCCCCGGCCTCGCGGTCGTAGTCCATCAGGAAGACTCGACCGGCGTGGATCGCCGGGCCGGCGTAGCCCTCGCCGACCTCGACCGACCACAGCAGCGGCGGGCCGTCCGCCGGCCACTCCCCGAGCAAGGCCGTGGGCTCGGGCGAGACCCCGTCGCCCGCCGGTCCGCGAAAGCCGGGCCACGATCCCGGCAAGGGGACCGCCACGCCGGGACCGGTCGTGGTCGTGGCCGACTCGAGCGGCGAGGGTCCGGCGTCGGCCCCGGCCAGCCGGGTGCCGGCGGCGGGAACCCGCCGCGGCACTTCGGCCGGTCC
Organism: Verrucomicrobiia bacterium; assembly: GCA_030430455.1. GTDB lineage: Bacteria > Verrucomicrobiota > Verrucomicrobiia > Verrucomicrobiales > Akkermansiaceae > Haloferula. The sequence goes on from JAUIJB010000003.1 coordinate 69,383, forward strand.
GGCCCGGAGCGCGACGACCAACGCGGCCGCCGCCGCCAGCGCGAGGGCGAGCGGCGCGAGCACGGTCGGCCAACGGTGCATGGCGGCCATCACCCGGCACCATCCGGCCGCCGTGAGCCACTCACAAGCAGCGACTCACGATCCGAAAGGAGATGCGCGGGGATTGCCGGGATTTGCGCGGCGAACGCCGTGGTTGGAGGCGCCGTCGAGCCGGACCTTCGCCGCGGGCAGGTGCTTCCGGGCGAACGCCCGGCGCCGCGCGGATCCCGCTGCCACTGATGCCGCCGTCGGGGCCTTGCGGGAGGCTGCCGTGGAATCTAGGGTGGATCCCGCGCAGGGTGCTCCAAGCCGCCCCGCCCTCCCTCCCCTCTGCCCGCCCATCCTCAATCCCGTTGCCCTTCCCGTGAAATCCGTCCTGCCCTTCGTCGCCCCGTCTTTCGTCGGCCCGTCCTTCGCCGCCCTGCTCGCCCTCTGTCCGTCGTCGCCCCTCGGCGCCCAGCAGGCAACCGACGCCAACACGCCGCTGCACCTGCTGCAGCCGGAGTACGAAACCCCCTACGGCGTTCCCGAGCGCGACGCCATCATCGCGGTGCTCGACCGCGTCCACGACTACCTCGACCAGACGACCCCGGCGCAGCTGGTCGACGCCGCGAGCGGCGAGCCGGTCGAGGATTTCCCGGCGATCCCGGAGATGGAGAGGATCGCCTTCAAGCAGGGCGACTTCCGCATCATGAGCTACGAATGGGGCGTGACCTACGCCGGCATGCTGCTCGCCACGGAGGCCACCGGCGACCCGCAATACGCCGGCTACGCCTTCGAGCGCCTCGGCTTCCTGGCCACGATCCGGCCCCACGTGCTCGAGCTCGAGAAGCGCCGCCCGGAGGCGCGCCACCCGCTGGGCTCGATGCTTCACCCGGATTCGCTCGACGACGCCGGCGCGATGTGCGCGGCGATGATCAAGGCGCGCCGCGCCGGGCTCGAGGCCGAGCTCGGGCCGGTCATCGACACCTACATCCGGCACATCCACGAGAAGCAGTTCCGGCTCGAGGACGGCACCCTCGCGCGCAACCGCCCGCAGCCGCGCTCGCTTTGGCTCGACGACCTGTTCATGAGCGTGCCCGCGCTCGCCTGGATGGGCGCCGACACCGGCGAGGCGCGCTATTTCGACGACGCCGTCCGGCAGGTCACGCAGTTCTCCGAGCGCATGTTCGACCGCGACGAGGGCCTCTTCATCCACGCCTGGATCGACGGCATGGACCCGCACCCGGAGTTCCACTGGGCCCGCGCCAACGGCTGGGCGCTGATGGCGATCATCGAGCTTCTCGAGGTGCTCCCGGAGGACCACGAGGGCCGCGGCGAGGTGCTCGGCATCCTCCGCAACCACCTCCGCGGGCTCGCCGCCGTGCAGTCCTCCACCGGCCTGTGGCACCAGCTGCTCGACCGCGACGACTCCTACCTCGAGACCTCGGCCACGGCCATCTACACCTACGCCATCGCCCGCGCCATCAACCGCGGCTACGTCGACGCGAAGGCCTACGGCCCGATGGCCTGCCTGGCCTGGAACGGGCTCGCCACGAAGGTGAACGGCAAGGGCCAGGTCGAGGGAACCTGCGTCGGCACCGGCATGGGCTTCGACCCGGCCTTCTACTACCACCGCCCGGTCAGCGCGTTCGCCGCGCACGGCTACGGGCCGGTCCTGCTGGCGGGCGCCGAGATGATCCGCCTGCTCGACCGCACCCACCCGCGGATGAACGACAGCGCGATCCAGTTCTATGATGTCGAGATCCAGACGGATGAGCCGATCTTCCGCGTCGGTGAGTAGGCCGGCGGCCACCCGCCGCGGACCGCTTGCCGCCCTGCTCCTGCTGGGCGGCCTGCTGCTGGCACCCCCCGCCCGGGGCGCCCTCGGCACCCGCTTTCCCTCCGAGCGGCGCGTGGTGCCGGACCCGGTCACCGGGGCCGAGCTCGTCTTCCTCACCAGCCGGCCCGACGGCGACCGCAAGATTTACCCGACCCACAACCAGTGGACCTCCGACGGCAAGTGGGTGGTGTTCCACTCCGGCAAGATCCGCGGCGAGGGCATGGCGGTCCACGAGGAGACCGGCGAGATGGTTCAGGTGACCGAGGGCGCCGGCCGCAGCACCCTCTGCGTGGCGCGGAAATCGATGAAACTCTACTACCTCAGGGCGGCCGGAGAACGTCGCCGGGGCGGTCCGCGGGAGTTGGTCGAGGTCGACCTGGGGCGCCTGCTGGCCGGGGAGCCCGGGGCGGACGATGCCCCGGCGGCCTCCTGCGAGCGGGTCTGCGGGACGATCCCGGCCGCGATCGGCGCCGGCGGCGACATGGCGCTGGACGGCGGCGAGGAGTGGGTCTGGTTCCGGGTCGGCCGCGACGAGGCCGCCCGCCACCTGCCCGAGGGCAGCGAGGTGAAGGACGACTTCGGGCCCCGCGGGATGGGCGCCGGACCCGGCGGAATCGCCGGCATGAACGTGGCGAGCGGCGAACTCCGCCACGTGGTGTCGGTCCCGTTCCAGGTCGGCCACATCCAGTCGAACCCGTGGGTCCCCTCGCAGATCGTCTTCTGCTGGGAAACCGGCGGGAAGTCACCGCAGCGCACTTGGACCGTCCAGGCCGACGGCAGCGGCCTGCGTCCGCTCTATCCGGAGGCCGACTACGAGTGGGTCACCCACGAGGCGGTGATCACCCCGAAGGAGGCCGCCTTCGCCATCATGGGCCACCGCCAGCCCGGCGCCGACGGACCCGGCCAGGACCCGGCATGGGGCCCGGCCGGAACCCGCGAGAAGCCGACCGGGCTCGGTGTCGTCGAGATCGCCAGCGGCACGATGACCCTCGCCGGGCAGATCCCGTACGGCAGCGGCTTCTGGCACGTCACCGGATCGCCCGACGGGCGCTTCCTGGCCGGCGACAACTTCGCCCGCGAGATCCACATGATCCACCGCCGGACGCACGAGATGCGACGGGTCTCCGCCGGCCACAAGCGCAGCGCCGACGACCACCCGCACCCGAGCTTCAAGCCGGACGGCACCAAGGTGGTGATCCAGTCGGCGATGCTCTCGGAGGACGACAGCGCCATGAACCTCTGCCTGGTCCCGGTGCCGCAAGACTGGCTGGAACGCCCGCCTGCGGCAGTTTCCGACTGAACCTTCGACCCAACACCGCCCGTTTCCCGGGCGGTATCCGATTGGCCGCCGCTCAGCCGCGGCGGATCTTCGAGCCGGTGAACCGCACGGTGATCCGGTAGACCCGCTTCGTGCGGGTCTCGATCGCCCCGCTGCGGAGGTCGATGCGCTGCGGGATCTCCTGGCGGTGGATGTCCACGGTGGTGCGGAAACCCCGCTCGGAAAAGACGTCGATCAGGATCGCCAGCGCGAGCGGATCCTCGAACAGCGGCGACTCGGTGTTGATGACGGCCCGGCCGGCGACGGCATACCTGCCGACGATCGGCATCATCTTCGACATGATGAACTCCACCACGGAGGCGAGCAGCTCCGGGCACTCGACCTGGTAGCCGTCGAGGCGCCGGACCAGCTCCTGGCGCGCACCCTTGACGAGTTCCTCGGCCAGGGGAATGCGGCGCAGCGAGTCGTAGGTCCTCGGATCGAGCTCGAGCGAGCTCTGGTATTCCAGCTCGCGGACGATGTTCCGCTGCACCACCTCGATCGGCGCCTGGGCGTTGATGAAGTGGTAGTGGAAGATCTTCCTCAGCGACACCAGCGCGTCGTAGGTCTTCTCCTTGAAGGTGCGGTAGCGGTTCCTCGCCAGCTCGGGATCGAAGTCGGTCGGCCGCTCGTCCCACAGCTCGCCGACCCCCGACTGCCGGACCTCCGCGTTGTGCTCGAGGGTCTCCTCGCCGCGCTTGAGCTGGCGGGCGATGCTCTCGGCCTCGTCGACGAACAGCACCATGATGTGGAAGGTCGGCTGGCGGAACAGGTGCGCCTGCGCGGTCGCCGAGAACTCGCGGCGGAGCTGGATCATCTGGTCGTAGAACAGCTTGAGGCACTCGACCTGGACCTTGGTCCGAGGAAAGCCGTCGAGCACCGCGCTGTCGCGGTAAGCCGGCTTGAGCAGCTCGTTGAGCAGGAGCCGGAAGACCTCCTCGTCCCCCACCATGCCGCCGGACGCCTTGATCCGCTCGGCCTCCGGCGAGTTGAGCAGGCCGCTGATGACGATCGGCTCCGCGGTGATGTCGCGCAGGCTGCGGATGAAGTCGGTGTTGGTGCCCTTGCCGGAGCCCGGCGCCCCGCCCAGCAGGATCAGCTCCTTCGGGAAGCGCAGCTGGTCGTGTCCCAGCGAGTTCTCCAACTCCCTCCAGACCCGGCTGAAGATCAACTGGGCGTCCTTGATCTCGAGGTCGGCGGGCGACGGCGCGTTTGACTGGGGCGAGCTGCTCATTCCAGGAGCAGCCCATACCATCCGGCCGGGGTCGTCGAGCCCGTCCACCTGCCGGGGAAGCACGCGGGTGCCGCCGGCACGACCGCTACTCCCCCGCCCTTCCGGTCGCCCGGTCCCGGCCCGGGGCGGAGTCCCCCGCCCGCACAAACTCGAGAATCGCCTCGGTGAGCCGCTCCGCGTCGGCATCGCGGGGCAGCACATGGGCCGAGTTCCCGCAGCGCAGCAGTTCCTTGCGCGGCACGCGGACGGCTTGGTCGAACCAGTCCTCCGCGGCCTTCTCGTCGGCCACCTGGTCGCGCGGGCTCACCGCCATGAACACGGGAACTTCAAGGTCGCCGGCCTGGCTGCGGTTGGCGTCGAGAAGTTCGAAGAGGGCGTGGTGGAGGTTGCCCGGGATGAAGCGCTCCGCGTCCGGGTAGTCGTCCGGCAGCGGTTCGACGATGTCCGGGTCATAGGTGGTTTCGGTGAGCTCGATGTGGCGATGAAACAAGCCGAACCAGTGCCGCGGGGCCAGCAGCGGGCTGCGCTCGTCCCCGACCTCCACCAGCGGGGCCAGCAAAACCAGGCCCTCCGGGTCGACCTCGCCGTCGAGCGTCGCCCGGATCGAAACCGCGGCCCCGAGCGAATGGCCGACGATCCACAGGCGGTCCGCGTCGCGCCGCATGGCGGCCGCCTCGCGCGCCACGGTCGCGGTCCAGTCGTCGAGCCCGCGCTGGCGGCGACGCTCGAGCCGCTCGCCGAATCCCGGCAGGCGGATGGCACGGCACCGGTAGCCCTGCCGGGCCAACTCCCGGGCCATCGGCCGCCACAGTTCCGGCGTGTCGGCGAAGCCATGCACGAACAGCAGGGCCGTCCGTCCGCCGCCGAGGCTGTAGGGCTGGAATCCCTCCCGCACGCCATCCTCGTCGAACACCTGACGCCCCTCCCAGGCCACGGCCCGCTTCTTCACGACGCCATCGTAAATGGCGCAGCCGCCGAAGAAGATCACGGCAAAAAGGGCCGCCGTGACCGGCAGGACCCGGCGCAGGTGCCGGCGAGGCTTGGGTTCCTTGACAGTCGTGATGGTCGAGTCAGGCATGCGGTCGAAATACGTGAGGCCGATGCAGGACGCGGGGACGCAGCTCCTGCTCGCGTCGCGAGCCTCCAACAGGATGGTTCGCCTGTCCACCGGGCTTGTCGGCCCTCTGAATGTACTTGGCCACGGCGCGGTCGTCCATAGGATGGACAATGTACCTTCCGGAAACCCGCCAAGGGCCCTCCTCCCCGCCCATCCCTCCTCCCTCCCCGCCCATCCCTCCTCCCTCCCCGCCCATCCCTCCTCCCTCCCGCCCATCCACGCTCCAACCTCCCCGCCCGATGAAATTCCTCCTCTCTCTGGCCGGCCTCTTGGCCCTCTCCACTCACCTCCATGCCGCCGCGTTGCCGACCTACTATGTCGATCCCGACGGCGACGACAACTCACCCGACGGAACCGATCCCTCAAGCCCCTTCGCGACCATCGCAAAGGCCCTCGATGCCGCCACCTCGGGCAGCCGGATCCACGCCGCCGAGGGCACCTACACGCTCAGCAACCTCCTGATCGACAAGAGCATCGCCATCCAGGGTGCCGGGCCCGACCTGACGATCTTCCAGGGCGCCGAGACCCCGGGCACGGCGACCCATCGGCTCTCGACCTTCAATACGGGCCACCAGATTTACATCGACGGCCTCACCCTCAAGAACGGGGTCGGCCAACCGGGCAGCTTCGGCGACGACGGCAAGGCGGGGGGATGCCTCAACCTGGGATCCCATGTCTATCTCAACAACGTGAAGATCTGCGGCAACCGCAGCGCCTCCGGGTCGTTCGGGGGCGGTGGCATCTTCAACGCCGGCGGGGCCCTCACCATCACCAACAGCACCATCATGCAGAACGAGGCACCGGGCGGAGGCAACGGCGGCGGCCTGGCCCTGATCGGTGGCTCGGCGACGATCCTCAACACCGACATCGAATACAACTTCGCCGGCGACCAGACGGAGACGCGCCCGGCCGGCATCGGCGGCGGCGTCTACGTCGGCCCCGACTGCGACCCGGCAACCTTCAAGTTCTGCACCCTCGAGGGGAACCGCGCCGGCAACGGCAACCCGGGCTTCGGCGGCAGTGGCGGCGGAATCTCGAACCAGGGCAACCTCTTCGTGAAGAGCTCCCTCTTCCTGCACAACTGCGCCGGCAACGGCGGCGCCGCGCTCGACGGCGCCAACGGCGGATTCGGCGGCGGCCTCATCAACTACGACACGGCCACGATCAAGAACACCACCTTCACCCACAACCACGCCGGCCACGCCGGGCTGAACTCCGGCTTCGGCGGCAGCGGCGGCGCCCTCGACTCGACCCTCGGAACCCTGTCGCTGAAGTTCTGCACCATCACCGGAAACTCCGCCGGCATGGGCGCGTCGTTCGACGGCTACGGCTCCGGCATCCACGCCAACACCGGCACCCCGGTCATCACGGTCAAGAACTCCATCCTCTACGGCAACACGGTGCTCCCGAACGGCGGCGGCACCGACGCCGCGGGCAACGGCATCACCTCGGCCGGCCACAACGTGTTCGGCGACACCAGCCCGTTCGCGATCGCCAATCCGGGCCTGGGCGACCTGGGCGACAACCCGCTGCTCGGCACCCTCGCCGACAATGGCGGCCCCACCCTTTCGCTCCGGCCGCTGAAAACCAGCGTGGCCATCGACAACGTCGCACTGACCATCGGCGGCTTGGTTACCGACCAACTCGGCAACCGACGCGGCACCACAACCGCGACCGGCGCCGTCGACCCGGCCGCCACCATCCTGGACCCGGACGACATCGGCGTCCAGATCGAGGTGACACCCTACGTCGACGACAATGGCAGCTACATCCGGCTGAATCTCAACAACAGCTCGTCGGAGATGCAGTACCAGGTCTTCCAGGGCGACACGGTGAGCCAGCTCAGCATTCCCGAGGTCCAGCCCGGCGGGCGGATGCCGGTCACCTCCCCCACCCGCGGCACCAACGGGCCCATGCTGTTCCAGCTTCCCTTCCTATCCCCGTTTCTCCACGCCGATGGCAGGCGCAAGGAAAAGAGCTTCTTGGTCATCATCGTCACCCCCTACATCCTGGACTCCCCCCTCGAGGCTGCCGCCCGCTGACGCGGATCCGCCTGCCCGGCCGGCAGTGAATCCGGCCAACCCGGCAATTCGGGCCATCATGCTTCGCCATCCCGCCGTTCTGGCTGTATGGAGGACGCATGCCCCCGCCACCGCCCGAATCCACCGCCGATCCCGTCGAAGAGCTGCGCGATGAGCGACCCTGGGAAAGCCTCGCCGAGATGCTCGAGGCGGGCGACGCCGCCGGCGCCGCCAGGGAGCTCGCCGACCTGAGCGTCGAGGCCCAGCGCCTCGCGATGGCGCACCTTTCCGCGGACTCCCAGGCCACCCTGGTCGAGTCCCTGCAACCCGAGGATGCCGCCGAGGTCCTCGAGGTCCTGCCGGAGGCGCAGGCGGTCGACATCCTCGAGGACCTTCCCTCCGAGACGGCCGCCGACATCCTCGAGGTCCTGCGCGGCTCGACCGGCTCCGACTTCCTGCGGGAAATGGACGCCGAGGACTCCGCCGCGATCCTCGCCGAGCTTGACGACCCCGAGGAAGCCGAGGAGCTGAGGACCCGGTCCGGATACGAGTGGGACACCGCCGGCGGCCTGATGCGCTCGCGCCTCGCCTCGTTCCCCGAGACCGCGACCGTCGGCGACGTCCTCGCCGACCTCGGCGAGAATGCCGAGACCTACGCCGACATGGACGTCCAGTACGTTTACGTCACCGGCACCGAGGGCGTGCTCCGCGGGGTGCTCCGGCTGCGCGACCTCGTGATGGCACCGCGCCCGTCGCCGGTGTCGCGGGTGATGATCGCCGACCCGGTCCGGGTGAAGGTCTCGGACGACTTCGAGAGCCTGCGCCAGCTGTTCGACGAGAAGAACTACATCGGCCTGCCGGTGGTCGAGGAGGACGGCGTGCTGGTCGGCGTGATCACCCGCCAGGCCGTGCGCGAGGCGACTTCCGAGCACCAGACCGAGGACTTCCTGCACACCCAGGGGATCCTCGGCGGCGAGGAGCTCCGCTCGATGCCGATGGCGGCGCGCTGCGGCCGGCGGCTCGCCTGGCTCGGTCCGAACATCATCCTCAACCTGGTCGCCGCCAGCGTGATTGCGATGTACGAGGACACCCTCGAGGCGGTCATCGCGCTCGCGGTGTTCCTCCCCATCGTCTCGGACATGAGCGGCTGCTCCGGCAACCAGGCGGTGGCGGTCTCGATCCGCGAGCTGACCCTCGGCCTGATCCGACCGACCGAGTACCTCCGCATCGTGTGGAAGGAGGGCATCCTCGGCGTCGTCAACGGCGCCGTGCTCGGCCTGCTGCTCGGCACCATCGCCGGGCTGTGGAAGGACAATGTCTACCTCGGCCTCGTGGTCGGCGGGGCGCTGTGCCTGAACACGATCCTCTCGGTGCTCCTCGGCGGCATGGTTCCGCTCTTTCTCAAGCGCCTCAAGGTCGACCCCGCCCTCGCCTCCGGGCCGATCCTCACGACCTGCACCGACATGTGCGGCTTCTTCCTCGTGCTCAACCTCGCCTCCTCGGTGCTGTCCAAGCTGACCTGACCCGGCCCGTCATCTCGCTCCCGGTTTGAAAGCATCGCATGGCGGGATGCGTTAAGCCCCTGTGCGGGACCGCCCGGCCGAGGGTTTCCCGCAATCCCCGTCCCGATGATAAACCCACTCACCATTCCGCCGCTGCTCCTCCTGGCCATCGCGTCGACCGCCCTCGCCGCGGAGCCCCCGACCCTGACGGATGTCAGCAGCGAGCACGACCGGCTGATCCGGACCTCGCGCCATGGCGGCATCCCGCCGCTGGTGGGGGTGCACCACATGGAGGTCTACCACGCCACGCACGTGATCTCGGCCGACACCCTCGGCAAGGGCTACACCTACAACCACCACGTCGACATGGCGATCTGGAAGGGCCGCTTCTACGTCGCCTGGACCAATGGCGAGCGCGACGAGGACATCGCCCCGGCACGCGAGGTCTTCGTGACCTCGCCGGACGGGATGCACTGGTCGGAACCCGCGGAGCTGTTCCCCGAGGGGACCTCGATCTCGATGCGGATGTACTTCTTCCTCGCCCCCAACGGCCGGATGCTGGCCACCGCCGGGATGAGGGTCCGCAACGACCGCACCCTGGAGAAGGACAAGGGCGGCCTGCTGGTGCGGGAGGTCCATGCCGACCACAGTCTCGGGCCGGTGTTCACCCTGATTCCGGACCCCAAGGGCGCAGAGGCCCTGATGCCCCGGCCGGACTACACCACCTCGGACGACGAGGGCTTTCTGGAGGCCTGCGGGCAGCTGCTGGCCAACCATGTCTACCTCGAGCAGCAGGACCTGGGCGTGCTGCTCGGCGAGGACCGGAGGATGGCCGCCTACGACGAGATGGTGACCCAGGAGGACCGCGAGGACTTCGGCCGGTCGCCCTGCTTCTATTTTCGCAAGGACGGCGCCCTGGTCGGCATCGGCAAGCTCGGCTACGCGATGATCTCGAGGGACGGCGGCAGGACCTTCTCGGCGCTGCCGCGGGCCACGTCCCTGCAGACCGGCGATGCCAAGACCTGGGTCCAGCGGACCTCCGACGGCAGGTATGCCATGGTGCACATTCCCAAGCCGACGGGAAAAATGCGCTTCCCCATGGTGGTCCTCTCGAGCGACGACGGCATGGTCTTCGACGACATGCGCCTGTTCAGCGGGGACTTTTCCTTCCAGCGCTACGCCGGGGCGATGCGCGCGCCGGGCCTGCAGTACACCCGCGGGGTCTCCATCTTCTCCAACGACGGCTCGCTGGACCACATCCGCGACATGTTCGTGGCCAACAGCGCCAACAAGGAGGATGTCTTCGTCTCGCGAATCCCGGTCCCGCTCAAGCCGGATGTCGTCGATCCGGTGAACGACGACTTCTCGAACGCACGCGACGACGGGACCTACGTCCCCGACTGGAACCTCCACAGCCTGCTGTGGGCCCCGGTGCGGGTGGTCGACCGGGAGGACGCCCCGGGCAGGGCGCTGCAGCTGACGGATGCCTCACCCCACGACTTCGCCAAGGCCGCACGGGTGTTCCCCGTCAGCCGCAAGGCCAGGGTCCGCTTCACGCTCGAGGCCCGCGAGCCGGGCGACCTCGAGATCGAGCTCCGCCCCGGCTTCGGCCTGGCCCGCCCGGTGAAGCTGGTGATGTCGCCGGACGGCAGGCTGGTGGCCTTCGACGGGGACGCGCCGGTCGAGCTCGGGACCTTCGGGGATCCCCGACCGATCGAGATCGAGATCACGGCCGACTGCAGTGCGGGAAGCTACCGGGTCGAGGTCAACGGCGAGCTGCATGAAGGGCTGTCGTTCACCGGTGAGGGCGCCGCGGATGTCGAGTCGCTCTGCCGGCTGGAATTCCGCACCGGCTCCCTGCGCCCCGCCCCGGCGCGCAATCGCGGCACGGACACGACCGGAGACAAGCCCCTCGAGAACCCGGCGGTCTTCCACATTTCCGGGGTGCAGGCCGGCGGACTCTGATCCGTCCCCGGGGCGGAATCGTCGATTCGTGGGAGCGGGTCGATCATCCCTCCGGCCCGGTCGAGGGCGCCGCGGGCGACCCGGGGCCCGGCGCGGACGGCGACGGCTGCACCCCGGGCGTGAACGGCTGGTCGAGGTAGGCCTCGATCCATGCCTTCATCGCCTCGTGGGGTCGTTCGGCCGGGGCGAACCCGATCACGCAGACGGCATCCGTCCCGCTCATGCCGCGGATCTCGTAGCCATCTTCCTTGCCGGCGCGACCGAAGCTGAAGAGGTCCATGTTGTGCATGCCGTTGGGGCGGATCTGCCGGTGGTTCTCGTTGGGAGCATCGTCCTCGGGGGACTTGGCGAGGAACATCACGTTCCTCACCTTCGGGTCGCCGAGGTAGAACCACTCGGGCGAGATGTCGCGGAATTCCCCGCTCGGGGTCCGCTTGCGGCCATCGGCCAGGACGAAGTAGTCCTCCTCCTCCGAGCTGCCGCCGATGACCGTCTCGAGGAGGAAGCAGTAGTCCCCCTCGGACTCGAGCACCTTGATCGCCACCCGGTCGGCGAGGAACCAGTACTGGAAGGTGAAGGTCCCGTTCGTCGACTCGAGCACGACCACGTCGCCCTCCGTCACGCCGCCGACTACCGTTGTGACGGATCCGCTGTCGCGGCCGGCGTGACCGAAGTTGCCGACGCTGTTGGGAAAGCCACGGAACTCCCCGTTGGGCCCCGGCGGCAGGTAGGAGGCGATCCAGTCCCTGCCCTCGTTGTCGATGAAGCTCTTGAAGCCGGAGACGCCATCATCCTTCTCGAAGTAGACCGTCCCCATCGCCATCTCGATCCGGTAGCAACCCACGCCGCGCCACTCCACCTCGCTGAGCCGGACCGCCGGCTCGGAGGTCGGATTTCCCTCCGCGGAATCGGGAGAGGCCGTGGCCGAATCCCCGGCATCGGCCGCGGGCGATGCCGCCCACGACAGCGCGAGGGCGGTGATGGCGGGAAGCAGGGACTTGGGAAGAGACCCGGGAAGAGACATGGCGGATTGGGCACTTGCGAACGCGGCGTGACGCGGGAACGCCGACCGCGAACAAGGGCCACGTTCTCGGGCACGACGTGGACGAAGGGAAGCTCATTCGCGTCGGCAACGCCGGCAGGAGCCTGAGCTGCGGCGACCCATCCGGGTCCGTGCGGTGACCCGATCCGGCTCGGGTGCTGGACGAACCCCTCCCGGGCGCCGAGGGTCGCCCCGATGAGCGACTTCGAACTCCACCCCCGCCTCGCCCGGGGCAGCTTCCCGCTCGGGCGGGAGTCGGCCTGCCGGATCCTGCTCAAGGACAATGCGCTCTTCCCCTGGATCCTGATCGTCCCCGAGGTCCCGGACGGCATCGAGGACCTCCACCAACTCGACGAAGCGAGATACCGCCAGGTGACCGCCCTGATCCGCAAGGCCAGTGAGTTCGTCAGCCGGCAATTCAAGCCCGAGAAACTCAACGTCGCCTGCATCGGCAACCAGGTCCGCCAGATGCACATCCACGTCGTCGGGCGCCGCACGGAGGATCCGGCGTGGCCCGGCACGGTGTGGGCCTGCGACGAAAAGCAGCCCTATCCGGGCGAACTCGTCCAAACCATCCAGGCGGCCTGGGAGGGATTCCGCGACCGCTAGCGGGGCGAGGCGCCCTTGGGGGCCTGGGCGCCGTCGCCGGCTCCCTCGCGGGGGCAACGACGGCGGCGCCCGCCCGGTGACCGGCTTGCCGGTCATTCTCCGACACCAAGAGTTCCTCCTTGAAAGACCCGGTGAGATTTAGCAAGAAAGGCGCGGAGCGATGGTTTTCTCGAGCCAGCAGAATGCTCGAAATCAAGAGAAGCTCGCACCGTCTCCAATCCAAGATCCTCCCCATGAATCCGACCGATCTCCTGAAAATGAGCGGCTTGGCCATCGCCGGGCTCGCGCTCTGTTTCCAGCCGGCGAACGCGGCCTACACGCTCGTCGATGATTTCGAAAGCTACACCACCGGGGCCTTCAACGGCGGCTCGACGGCGTTCACGGCCAACGGCGGGCCTTGGGAGTACAATGAAAATGGCGGCGGCACCGGCTTGGTCGGAATTTCCGATGATGCGGGGAACCAGTATGTCGACTTTGGCTGGGCTTTCGGATTCCGCGGCGTCCAGCGCACCTCGCCGACCATCGCCGATGGCGATTCCGCCACCTACTACTGGCAGGTCCGCTCGGCGGGTGGAGGCAACACCGACTACTCCTCGGGCTTGTCCTACCTCGGCTTCGACAACGCCTTCGGCTTCGGTGACTTCGAGATTCAGATCGCCCTGCTCGGCAACTCCGGTGGCCTCACCCTGGCGGCGCGGGATGGTGACGCCCTTGGCCCGGACACCGTCACCGGACTCACCGTCGACACCTGGTACGACATCTGGGTTGTCGTGGACAACGCCACCGACACCTACGACGCCTACTGGGGAACCTCCGGCGATCCGGAGGTCCTCGGCACCAAGTTCGCCGACGACTACACCTTCCGCAACAGCGCGGGCGGAGCCCAGTCGGCCGACCTGGTCACCTTCGCGACCCTGTCCAACAACCAGGATCCCGACCGCAGCGCGCACGCGGACAACATCTATTTCAACACCGAAGCGGTGCCCGAACCCTCGGTGGCGCTCCTCGGTGGCCTCGGCTTGCTGGCGCTCGTGCGTCGCCGCCGTTGATCCTCCGCGGACCGTCCGTCCGTGATCCAAGCTTCAAGACCGCCGTGGTGCCCGCACCACGGCGGTTTTTTTATCGCGGCCGGGGTGTGACGGCGATCCCAGCCGTCGCGGAGCCAAAGGTGCGGTCAAGGCCCAGGGGCGCGCCCCGGCCCACCCGCCGAGGTCTCGCCCTCCCGGCACCCCGCATCCGCCCGGCCGTCACCGTGTCAGGCGTGGACTTGATTCAGCCTTCTTCCAGCGGCTCGACGGGCTCGACCGGCTCGACGACGTAGGTCATGCCCTCCTCGAGGACCCGCACGCTGGCGCCTTCCTCGATCAGGCCGTGGCGGGAGATCGCGTCGTGCTTCCGCCCCTCGACCATCACCGTCCCCGAGGGCCGGAGGGCGGTCAGAGCGGTGCCGGTGACGCCGACCACGCTGCCTTCACGAGCCGCTTCCGGCGGCACGCCGGGGGCGAGGTTCTCCTCGGCGATCAGCCCGCGGAACAGCGGGATCCTCGGCAGGTAGCGGCCGAAGAAGTAGAAGATGACCAGCGCGCCGAGCAACCCGAGGCCGAGCATCAGGCCGGGCTTGAGCAGCAGGTCGTCGAGCGCGGCGAAAAACCCGTCGGTCTCCAGCGCGCGGTCGAAGTCGATCCGGTCGGCCATCGCGAACCACAGCGAGCCGAGCACCATCAGCCCGCCGATCGTGCCGGCGATCAGGCCGGGGACGACGAAGATCTCCAGCAGGATCAGCACCACGCCGAGCAGGAAGACCGCCATCAATTCGTAGCCGGCCAGGTTCCCGGCGAGGTTGTTGCCGAAGAAGAACAACGCGAAGGCACCCAGCGCGACGGCGCCGAAGACGCCGAAGCCGGGGGCCTTGAGCTCGAGCCACGCGGCGCCGATGCCGACCGCGATGAGCAACGGCGAAAACGCGGCGATCCACCACGCGATCCGCTCGAAGCCGGTCGGCTCCGGACGGATCGTCGGAGCGTCGCCGAAGCCCTCCAGCCGAAGCACCTCGTCGATGCTGTCGGCGATGCCCTTGGCGAGCAGCGGCTCGCCGTCGACCAGCTCGGTCGCCTCGCTGGCGGTGAGGTTGAGCAGTCCGCCGGCGGGCACGGTCACCGATCCGAAGGTCCGGTCCTCGTCCTCGTCGACGATCATCATCGCCCGCAGCACGTCGATCCGGTGGCCCTTCTTCCCGGCGATCGAGCGCATGGTCGCCTCGAAGGAACTCTCGAGCTTGGCCCGCATCACCGGGCCGATCTGCTGGCCGGTGCTGTTGACCAGCCCGGCGGAGCCGATGGTGGTGCCGGAGGCCATGTAGATCTCGTCGGCGGCGAAGGCGATCAGGGCGCCGGCGCTGATCGCCTCGCGCTTGACCCACGCCAGCAGCGGGATCTCCAGCCTGGCCAGCTCGTCCATGATGATCGCACGGGTGTCGAAGGCGAGCCCGCCCGGGGTGTCGATCTCGAGCAGCACCGCGCGGGCCTCCTCGGCCTCGGCGCGGTCGAGGATCCGCTGCCAGAAGCGGAACGACTGGCGGTTGACGAGGTCGTCCTGCCCGACCTGGAGGATCACCACCTTGCCGGCGAGGCTCTCCTCTCCGGAGCGGCCGAGCAGCTTGCGTTCGGGAGTCTCCCCGCCGAACGCGAGGAGGGTGCTCATCAGAAGCAGGAACAGGAATCGCATCTCGATCAGGAAATCTCGGAAAACTCGTCGTGGCCGGAGCGGAGTGCAAGCGGCGGCCCGAGCACCTCGCGGATCACGACCGCCTCGCGCGCCGCCATCGGGCTGCGCAGCAGGGCTTCGACGCGGCGTCGATGCGGCGAGCGCCGGCTCCGGCGACCCAGGCTTCCGGCGCGGTGCTCGAACTCGCGGGCCAACTCGGCCTGGCGCGCCGAGACCTCGGGCGCCTCGCGGGAAAGGATCCGCGCGGCCTGGTCGAAGCCTGGCGGCGCCTTCTCGCGCGGAGGCATCGGCGGCGGCATCGGCGGCGACACAGGAGCCCGGCGCTCGAGCTTCGGCGGGCCCTCGGTCTGGCGGCGCCAGATCACCTCGCGCATCGGATCCTCCTCGACCGGCGGCGCGGCCTCTTCCTCCTTCTTGTCGAAGAAGCGGCTCTTGATCCAGCTGGCCAGGGACAGCAGCAGGAGGATCAGGACGCCGATGGCGTCGGCGGGCAGGTCGTCGATGTTGAAGGCGAGGATCACGAGTGTTCTCCGTCGGGGTTCTGGTCCTCGTCGCCGGCGATCGACGAGCGCATCTCGGTGTCGGCGAGGACATTGCGGTAGCGGGCGAAGTCCATCACGCCGAGGTTGCCGGAGCGGAAGGCGTCGGCGATCGCCTGCGGCACCTGGGCCTCGGCCTCGACGACCTTGGCACGCATCTCCTGGGTCCGCGCGGTCATCTCCTGCTCGGCGGCGACCGCTGCGGCGCGGCGCATCTCGGCCTTGGCCTGGGCGACGCGCTTGTCGGCCTCGGCCTGCTCGGTCTGCAGCCGGGCGCCGATGTTGTCGGCGACGTCGACGTCGGCGATGTCGATCGACAGGATCTCGAAGGCGGTCGAGGCGTCGACCCCCTTCTCGAGCACCAGCTTGGAGATCGAGTCGGGGTTCTCGAGCACGTGCTTGTAGGTCTCGGCCGAGCCGACCGAGGTGACGATGCCCTCGCCGACCCGGGCGATCACGGTCTCCTCGGTGGCGCCGCCGATGAACGAGTCGAGGTTGGTGCGGACCGTGACGCGGGCGCGGACGTTCACGGCGATGCCGTCCTTGGCGACCGCGGTGATCTTGTTCGGCCCCCCGGACTCGGGATTCGGGCACTCGATGACCTTGGGGTTGATCGAGGTGCGCACCGCCTCGAGAACGGTCTTGGCGGTGCCCTTGACCGCGAGGTCGATCGCGCAGGCGCGGTCGAAGGGCAGGGTGATCTTCGCCTTGTCGGCGGCGATCAAGGCGAGGACGGTGTTCTCGACGTCGCCGCCGGCGAGGTAGTGCGCCTCGAGTTGCTCGGCGGTCAGCGGCAGGCCGGCCTTCACCGCGGTGATCCGGGCGTCGACGATGCGGCCGAAGGGGACCTTGCGAAGCAGCATCCCGATCAGGTTGCCCCACGAAACCGGGGCGTTCGAAAGTCGGGCGCGCAGCCAGGTCTTGAAGAACATCGACAGGACCAGGAACGCGATCCCGAGGATCACGATCACGATCCCGAGGATCACGAAGGAGAGGGGACCGTCCGCGGCGAGGATGGGAGTGGGTTGCATGGCAAGCAGCATAGCCAGCACCGGCGGGCCCGCCAGTGGGGAAATCATCGGTTTCGTCTGCGTCGAAACCGGAAGCCGGCGGGAGGATCCCCCGTCCCGTCCCCCGCGTCCCGCCGGCGCCGGGCGTCCTCCGCCTGCGAGGGGTATCGGTCAACCAACTTCGCGCCGGCCGCGGCGTGGCGGCGGGCGATGGCCCCGCCAGTGCCGCCGGAGGTTCCGGTCACCCGGGCGACCGCCCCCCGAGGGCTTCATCGCTCGGGCCCCTGCGAGAAGAGCGCCCCCGGCGATCGTCAGGCGCCCCCGGGGGTCCCGCTCCAACAATCGGACGCTTTTGTTTGCCGCATCATGAGATCGTGTCACCATCAGGCATCATGGACTTCACTCTCGATTGGTCAATCGTGCTGGAAAACCTGCGGGTGGGCGTGCTGGTCACCGACGTCGAGCTCGAGGGCCCCAGGGGACCGCGAATCCTCTACGCCAACCAGGCGTGGATCGAGATGACCGGCTACCACCGCGACGCGGTGATGGGCAAGACGCCCCGCCTCCTCCAGGGAAAGCACAGCGACCGCAGCGTCCTCTCCCGATTGCGGCGCGACCTCGAGGAAGGTCGGGTCTTCCAAGGCCAGACCTGGAACTACCGGAAGTCGGGTGAACCCTTCATGATGAACTGGTACTGCTACGCCATCTTCCGCGGTGCCGAGCGTCCCGCCTACTACGTTGCCGAACAGCGCGATGTCACCGAAGTGGAGAAGCTGCGGATGAAGGAGCGGCTGGCGGTCAATCCCGACGACAGCGTCGCGAGCCATTTCTTCCAGGTCCTCGCCGAGTTCCACGGCGGAAAGTAGGGCTTCGATCCGACCTCGGAAGCTGCCCCCCGCATCCGAAGATTCCACCCGAAACCGGCCACGGCCGCTCCGGCCTGGCACCCTGATGCCACTCTTTTCTTCTCCAGCCACCCCGGCCACCGACCTCCCGCCGACCCGCGCGGGGGCCTTGAAGCAGCTGGCAGCCTTCGTCCCCCGCGCCGGCCGCTACCGCGACGAGCGCAACCACGTCCGTGCCGGCCATGACAACGTCTCGCGCCTGTCGCCCGCGATCCGCCACCGGCTGCTCACCGAGGAGGAGGTCGCCGCGGCCCCGCTCGAGCGCCATGCGGCGGCCAGCGTCGAGAAGTTCACCCAGGAGGTCTACTGGCGGCGCTACTGGAAGTCCTGGCTCTCCCTCCGCCCCCAGGTGTGGGGGGAATACCTCGCCGAGCTCGACCGGCTGCGCCGCGACCCCGCCCACGAGGCGTCCCGCCGGCGGGCGGGCGAGTGCGAGCGCGGCGCCGGCGGGCTGGCCGTGATGGACCACTTCGCGCGGGAACTCGTCGCCACCGGCTACCTCCACAACCACGCCCGAATGTGGTTCGCCGGGTGGTGGATCCACGTCGAGAGGCTGCCGTGGCAACTCGGCGCCGACTTCTTTTTCCGCCACCTCCTCGACGGCGATCCCGCCAGCAACACCCTGTCCTGGCGCTGGGTGGCGGGCCTGCAAACACCGGGGAAAACCTACCTGCCCCGTCGAAGCAACATCGAACGCTACCTCGACCCCGGGATCCTCGACGCGCAGCGGCACGGCCTGGAACGCCTCGCGCAGCCCGAGGCCCACCTGCCCGAGCTGCCGCCGAAGCCGGAGATCACGCGGCGCGAGTTGCCGGCAGTCCCGCCCCGGGCGGAAGCCACCACCGGCATCTGGATCCACGAGGAGGACCTCTCGCCCGAAACCAGCCCGCTCGCCGGCGGCGCGGCCGCCGCCGCCATCGTGACCGGCCACCGCGCGGGCTGGAGTCGCCATGCCTTTCCTCCCCGCAAGGTGGCATGGATCGAGAACGCCCTCGGCGACGCCGCCGCGCGCGCGACGCAGCACTTCGGGCTGCCCGTGCCGGTGGTCACCGCCGACGACCTGGCCGGGCGGCTGGTGGCCTGGGCCCGCGAACAAGGCCTGCAACAGCTCGTCACCCTGCGCCCCGAAGTCGGCCCGCTGAACGACGAGCTCGCCACCATCGAGGCGGCGCTCGGCGAGGCGGGGGTGCGGCTGGCGCTGGTCGACCGCCAGCCCGACCTCGAGACCCGCGCCCTCGCCACGGCCGGCTTCTTCAACTTCTGGAAGAAGCTCCAGCCACGCCTGCCGCTGGCCTGACAGCGGCTGTACCCGCCAAGTCGAAGCTCATCGGCTCATGTTGACGCCCGCCGC
This sequence comes from Verrucomicrobiia bacterium, assembly GCA_030430455.1. Lineage (GTDB taxonomy): Bacteria > Verrucomicrobiota > Verrucomicrobiia > Verrucomicrobiales > Akkermansiaceae > Haloferula. Next base: position 88,581 of record JAUIJB010000003.1, read on the forward strand.
GACCGAGCAAACGCAGCACCTCGAACTCGGGGGAATCCTCCGGCATCTCGACCGCCCGTGCCGGGTTCCGTGGTCGGTGATCTTCCGGCGACCCCGCGTCGGCGTGGCGGGTTCGTCGGGGATCGCCCCTTGCCATGAGCTTTCCGCCCCGGCTAGAACATCGCGGTCCCACGCAGGTCCTGTCCCACCCATCTCCCCCTCCCGCATGACTCCCCCTTCTCCGTCGGCCGATTCGGTCGCAGTCTCCCCACGCAACGCCACCACGCCCCTCGGCGGCGGCATGGCAGCCGGAATCGGACTCGCCATCGTGGCGGCAAGCTTCCTGGTCGGGCCGACGGTCCATGCGGATGTGTTGGAGCTGGTCGTCGCCACCGGTGAATCCTCACCCGATGGCAACGGGGTCTTTCAGAACGGGTCGCTCGGGGCGAGCGGTTACGATGTCGAGATGCTGCAGGAAGACGGCACGGTGGTCTTCACCGCGGGCCTGGTCGCCACCGCCGCCCCGCCGGCCGACACCCTGGGTCTGTTCCGGTTCTCCGACGACCAGCGCGACGTGCTGTGCCGCAGCGGGGACAGCTTCGCCTTCAAGGGCCTGGATTTCGTCATCCCGAACTCTCCCCCCACCCTCGACCGCGCCTTTGTCGATGTGTTCGTCGATGCCGGGGGCAACGGAATCGCCGAGACCCTGCTCCAGACGGAGGACGGCACGATCGGCAGTTCCAACGCAGGGCTGGTCCTCGGGACCACCAAGTTCGTCGCGGGGATTCCCGGCGAATCTGTCGGGCCGGCCGATGCGGTCGAGTTGATCGGCTTCCCCGGCGCCTACGACGCCGCAGCGGACGGCCGCTATCATCACCTCGGCCGCTACGTCGATCCGGACGGGCCGATCCAGGGGAGCCTCGATGTCTTTTCGGGCGAATTCTCGGACCCGACCCGGAGCGAGGTCGTTCGCCTGGGCCTCGAGGGGGAACTCGATGACCTGGTCGCGAGCACCCCTTTGTCGACGATCGGCTTCGCGGCGAACTCAGCGGGGAATGTCGCCGTGATGAGCACCCGCGGTCTGCTGCTCCGAAAGGACGGCAGGACCCGGATCTACGGGGCGGCAGGCGACGTCACGCCGGACGGGCTCGGCACCTTCGTCCGCATTGCGGAGCCGGGGCTGGCGGTGCTGAACGAGGCGGGCGAGTCGCTCTTCTACGCGGTCTTCGACGGACTCGCGGGCCGCCTGAACGCGCTCTTCAAGGTCGACCGGCAGGGTGAGCTCACGGAAGTCGTCCGGCTGGGCGAGATGCTGGAACCCGGGGGGCCGTTCGTCACGGTCGTCTCCGAGTGGGCGATGAACGACCACGGCGAGGTCTTCGTGCTGGTGCGGCGCGGTTCCGGCAGCGGCATCCTGCGCATCGATCCCGACGGCACCCGGGTCGAGTTGGTCGGCACGGGTGACCCGATCCCGGGCGACACCCGGACCTTCGCGAGCCTCGAACAGATCCGCACCAACAACGCCGGCCAGGTCACCTTCATCGCGGCGTCCTCCGGCACCGGATTCTCGACCGGCCTCTACCGCTACCAGCCGATCGCACAACGCGTCTTCGGAATCCTCGACGACCAGGGGAGCTCTGTGGACGGAAGCCCGGTGGTCGAACTGCTTCCGACCGGCTCGATCGAGGGCTACGCGCTGAACCACGCCGGCCAGTGCGCGGTCGCCGTGGTACTCGAGGACGGGCGCCAGGCGGTGCTGCGGTCCACTCCCGAGCCACTCGCCGAGCTGCTCGACCTCCAGGTGGTCGACGAGGTCGGGTTCGTGGGCTCGGAGGTCGTGCTCGATGTCGCGACGAGCCCCGGCTTCGAGTACCAGCTGTTCCGCAACCGCAGCCTCCGCTTCGGCGGGTTCCGCGCCGTCGGCGAAGCGATGCCCGGGACGGGAGCGGCGCTGCGCTTCAGCGACCCGGATGCCCTCGCGCAGGGCGACCGGGGATTCTACCTCGTCCGGCGGCGGCTCATTGAACCCTAGCCGCGCGCCCGCCTCATGCGAGTGCTGAGAATCGATCCGCCCCTGTGAGGTTCCACGGAAGGGAGGCCGCGGATTGCGCAGATTGAGGCAGATTTCAAGATCCATCCGCGCTCATCTGCGCAATCTGCGGCCATCTCACCGACCAGGAGAGTCCGGTTGCTTCACTGACACGGTATCAGGCACCCACCAGGTGGTCCTCGTGCTGGTCGGGGCGGTCCATCCGGTTCAGCCGGATGTCCGAGACGACCAGCTCGGCGGTGTCGATGTAGACCCCGACGTAGCCCTTCGAGTAGCGCCGGTCCGCGAGGGACAGCGCGACCTTCCCGCCGATCGACAGCTCGATGTATGAGCCGAAGGTCAGCAGCGAGATCTCGGCCTCCCCGGGGGTCTCGTTGTGCCAGAAGGCGCTCTGCAGCGTGTTGAAGTTCATCATGTGCTCCGCGTCCCGCTCCGGATCGGTCCCCCAGGCCCTCAGCTGGGCCACCCCCTTGAGGAGGTCGAGCGAGAGGTAGTAGCCGTCGTGGCTCTGCGGATCGACCCGGAACAGCAGGCCGCACTTGCCCAGTCCCTGCAGCTTGAGGCGGCAGCCGAGGCGGAAGTTCTCGAGCTCCTCCTCGAAAACGAAGGCCTGGAACCCGAAGTCGCTCGAGATCGCCCAGCGGTGCGGGTCGGCGCGGCAGTGGTCGCCGGACACGTGGGGCTTGAGCGAGCGCACGCAGCGGGTGTCGATCTCATCGCCCTGGTATTCCAGCAGCTGCTCGAAGGTCTCGAGGTAGAGCAGCCCCGACGGGTCGCGCTTCAGCCGCTTCGGCGGCGGCATCATGTTGTCGGCGGTGCGGTCCTGCCGGTTCATCGCGAAGAAGCACCACAACAGCCAGCCACCCTCGTCGCGGCACACGCGACCGGCGTAGTTGCCCTGCGGCATCAGCACGTTGTCATGGTAGCTGCGCCAGCCGGAAAGCATCTCGGTGCTGTGCCAGTAGCGGATCTTGGCGTCCTCGCGCATGCTGCCGATCAGGTAGTAATGGCCGTCGATCCGGATCAGATTCGGGACCTCGACGTCGTCGTAGAGCTCGGGATGGCACAGCGCCGGCCGGGCCTCGAAGTGATGCGCGTCGGTCTCCTCCATCAGCGCCACGCAGCCGCGCCGGACCACCGGCCCTTCCTTGACCCGGGCCGCCGCCAGCAGCCAGCCCCGCCCGTCCTCCTCGACCCAGAACGGATCGCGGAAGCTGATCCAGTGTCGCCCCTCGTCGAGGCCCGCCTCGTAGTGGTCCGGGTCCGGGGAAAGCGGAAAGCAGCTCGACGGGTCGACCAGCGCCGTGATCTCGTTGGCCTCGGTCCGTGCGCCGCGGCGCCGGGCCTCGAGGATCGGGGCGGGGTCGGCCGGCCCGCGGCCGTCCTCCCAGTGGACCGGCACCTTGCGCCACGAGTAGAGGTCGTCGCTGACCGCCAGCCCGATGCGCTGGATGTTGCCGCGGTCACGGCGGGTCAGTCCGGTGTAGAACATCCGCCAGCGCCCCGGCTGGTGCGGGTCGGGCGAAACGTGCGCGGTCCACAGCATCAGGTCGTCCCAGCTCCCCGGGTCGCCGATGAAGAGCGCGTTCCTCACCCGCCGCCAGTTGACCCCGTTGGTGCTCACCGCATGGGCGATGAAGTCGTGGTTGGGCAGAACCAGGTGGAACAGGTGGTAGAGCCCGTCGTGGTAGAGGATGTCCACATCGCCGATCGCCTTCCGGCTGCCATCCGTCTCGCTGAACATGAGGCCCCACCGTATTCACCGGACCCGCCCGGCCGCAAGGTCCGCCTCGCGGCCAACCCATGACCACTTCGCGCCTGGCAATCCTCGAGGAGGCCTCCGCGAGCTGCTCGTCCCTCGTGGACTTTCCCACAACCCGCACAGCACCAGGACGCCCGACGCCGCCAGCACATCCGCGTGGCGACGAGGGCTCCGTGACGAATCGCCAGGCGCGGGGGTCCGGTTCGCCGGCTCAATCCCCGCCGCCGGGCGCGCCCGGGAGCTTCGCGGGCGCGAGGCTCTCCAGCGGGCCACCCGCCAGTCGCTCCGCCTCCTTGACCAGGCGGGCGTAGGTCAGGTCGCCGTCGCCGACGATCACCCGCGCGAGGTCGTCGAGGTCCCTGCGCCCGGATGTCTTCTTCTTCAACTCGCGGTCGACGGCGGCGAGGACGACGACCGCCCGGGCCGTGACGGCGCCCGACGAGCGCTTGACGAAGAGGTTGTCGACCTTGGTGCCCCGCTTGCGCAGGTCCTCCATCGCGATCTCGTGGCGCTTCGCGGTGATCGTCCCGGTCCGCCTCATGATCTCGAGCGAGTAGTACTCGGCGAAGCCCTCGACGATCCAGTCGTTGCCCGGCTCGCCGCGGATGCTCATGGCGCAATGGGTGAGCTCGTGGAGGATCGGACTGGTGGCGTCCTCGCCGATCAGCGGCCGGTCGGAGTGCAGGAAAAGCGAAAAGGGCCCCGAAAGTCCCCCGCGCCACATCGGGTCACCGGCACCGACGATGAGCATCCGCGAATCGAAGTCCGGAAACACGCGCTTCAGTTCCGGCACGGTCCAGTTGAGGAAGGCCAGGACATCCATCCGCCGGAAGCCCTCGCCGACCGGTGCCGCGACGGCGAAGGGAATGCCGGCGATGCGCTCGCGGCGGACACCGATTTTGCCGATCGCCATCCAGCCGGTCGGCCGGTCGAACTGCCGCTCGGTCCGGATCGCATACCCGCCGTCGCGCGAGCGGCGGAAGCGGGTCACCTCCGACCAGCCCTCGGGCAGGTCGAAGTGCAGCTCGGCATCCGCCTGGGCGTTGTCCGGCATCTCGGTCTTCGCCGCCGGGATCAGGTCGTCGCCGCGGAAGACCGCCCAGTCTTCGCCGACCCAGGAATCGTGGCCCGAGGCGTTGCGCTTGTGGACCAGGTTGACCTTCCACTCCAGCCGCCCGCCCTCCGCGGGCGGGTACCAGGTGACGAAGGGATCGCCGGGCTCGATGCGGCCGTCACCGGCGAAGCCCGTCTGCCGCGCCGGATCGACCCGGAAGCGGAAGGACTCGATCAGCGAGTCCTCCATCGCCAGGGTCATCGCCACCTCGGCAATCGGGGAGTCCTCCTTGACGCGGACGTCGTAGCGCAGGTCGAAGACGATGTCCTCGGCCGCCGCGAGGGTGATGGCAGGAAGCAGGAGGAGGAGGGGTCGGACGGGCGCCGGAATCGTCATCCCCATCATGATGGAGGAGAAGGTGGCGGCGTCAAATCCTCCCTGCCGGGGTTCCCGCCGGGACTATCGTCACTCGCCAAGCGCAAAGAACCCACGGGCCCCGGCTGCCGGCAGCGTGAGGCGAAAGCGGCCGCCCTCGAGCGCCGGCTCGGGGAGCAGCTCCGGCCAGGGCGAAGGATCGAGCCCGGTGCTGCCGCGCAGGCGCCACCAGCCATACCGGGCCGGCCACTCCAGGGTGACCTCGCCCGGACCGCTCGCCTCGATCGCGAGCATCGCGGACTTCGGGAACGATTCCATCCGGCTCGCCGCCAGCAGGATGGCGCAGAGGCCGTGGGTCGAGTCGGTCAGGCGCGCCTTGTTGACGTAGCCGGCGTAGCTGGTCTGGATGCCCATCCCCTGGCAGGCGTTGGTGATCCTTGGATGCTCCGGGTCGGTCTGGTCGACCATCGTCAGCAGGCCCGCCCAGCCCGCCTCGGCCACCGCCCGGTAGTGGCTGTCGATGTGGCCGGCATCCACCGCGACCCGCAGCGCGTAGACGATCATCCCGCTGCCGGTGGACTCGAGCCAGTTGTCGGCCAGGTGCCCCTTGTCGAGCACCTGGTACCACAGCCCGGTGGCGGGATCCTGGTGGGCCTCGATCCCCGCCGCGAGGTCGCGGAGGATCTCGATGAGGCGCGGGCGGTCGGCGTGGTCCGCCGGGAGGAAGCGCAGGATGTCGACCAGCGCCATCGCATACCAGCCGGTGCCGCGCGACCACACCTCGGAGGACAGGCCCGTCGTGGCGTCGGCCCAGGCGGCCTCGGCGGAGGCATCCCAGCCGTGCTTGAGCAGCCCGCTCGCGGGATCCTGGGCGTGGTCGGCCAGCAGGATGGCCTGCTCCGCGGCGGTGTCGAAGCACCAGTCGGCGTCCCCGATGAAGCGGCCGTAACCGGCGAGGAAGGGCATGCCCATGTAGGTCCCGTCGACCCACATCTGGTCGGGGTAGTGGGTCTTGTGCCAGAAGCCGCCGTCGGGATCCCCTAGGGTGCGCGGGTAGCTGTCGTAGCGCGCCCGGGTCTGCTCGGCGGCGACCCGGTAGCGGTCGTCGCCGGTGGCCGCGTGCACCTTGAACAGGAGGATGCCCGGCTGCAGTCGGTCCATGCTGTGGAGCTCGTAGACCTTGTCCGGCAGGCTGCCGTCCGGCTCGAGGAAGTTGTCGATGTAGCGGCGGATGTAGTCGAGGTAGCGCGGGTCCCGGGTCATCGAGTAAACCTCGCCGATGCCGTGCAGGATGATGCCGTTGTTGTACTCCCAGCCCTTGTTCTCCATGTTGAGGTCCGGGTGCTGCTCGATGATCGAGTCGGCGAAGCGCTCGGCCAGGGTCTTCCCCGCCGGCTGGGGGGCGACCGGAAACGAGTCCCCGTCCGCCGGATCGGTCCGCGAGACCCGCACCTCATCGCCGTCGCCGTGGCCGTCGCCGTCGGTGTCGGGATCGTTCGGGTCGCTCCACGCCGGCGTCACCCCGGCGCCGGGGTAGGCACCCAGGCCGAAGTCCTCGTCGCCGTCGGACAGCCCGTCACCGTCGCTGTCGGCGACGGTCGGGTCGGTGCCGGTCCGGCCGGCGCCGGCCCAGCTGCCGCTGTTGTCCTCGACCCCGTCGGGCAGGCCATCGTCGTCGCTGTCGGGATCATCGGCACGGGTCGGCGGGCTCAGCGGGTTCGGCCCGAGGGAGGGATCGTACTCCTGGATGTTGGTCAGGCCGTCGCCGTCGTTGTCCGCGTCGGCGTCATCGACCGCCGGGTCCAGCGCGAAGGGCGCGGTCTGGTTCGCCAGTTCGTAGTGGTCCGGCATGCCGTCGCCGTCGCTGTCGGGCGCCTCCGCGAGAAGGGTGTCGAGCCGGTCCTGCAGGGCCTCCGGGGCAAGCGCCCGGTTGGTCAGCGCGATGCTGTCGATCGCCCCCTGGAAGTATTCCTGCGCGCCGTTGAGGAAGCAGCCGACGCCGACCCGGGTGGGTCCGTCCCACGGCCCCTCGAAGGTGGTGGCGTCGCTGTAGAGGACCGAGAGGAGGGTCTCCGAGTCGCTGAGATTGGCGCCGTGAAGCGTCGCCGTGGTGAGATCGCCGCCGGCGTCGCGGCTCGCCACCAGGGCGAGGTAATACCAGTCGCCGCCGTCGTAGGGTGCCGTGACGTAGTCGGCGAAGCTGTCGCCGAGCGTGGTGCCGATCACGTCGGCGTTGCCCCCGCCCTGGCGGAGCAGGTAGGCCCGCCCGGCCGCGTCGCCGCTGCCGCGCGCGGCGAGGAGGTAGCCGCCGTTGGTGGTTCCGCTCACCGCCTGGTAGGGATCGAGCCGGACAACGGCCTCGAGGGTCACCTCGCTGCCGAGCGGAATGTCGCTGGCGATCGAGCACAGGCCCGCGCCGGCCTGCCGGTCCGACAGGTCGAACGCCGGCTGGTAGGCGGTCGTCCCCCCCACGCCGGCCTGGTAGCCGGCGACGAAGCCGATGTCGTCGACGCTCCCCCCGGATCCGCCGGCGACGCGCTGGAGGTCGTAGCCGCCCGGGCCGTCGTCGGCCAGCCGGGTCGTGTCGTCCGCCCCCTCGAAGGCATACTGGAACAACAGGTCGGCATCCAGCAGGCGCAGGGCCTCGAGATCGGCGACGGTCGCGCCGGCCCGCGTCCCGCCGAGCAGGACCACGGAAAGGATTCCGGCGGCAAGGGGCAGGCGCCCCTTCGACAGGCTGGCAGGCATCGGCTTGGTGATGGTTCGCGGGCGGAATCGCCCGTTGATGAGCCAGCACCCCTTATCCGCCCAGAACTACTACAATGATGCGACAAGCTGCGCACTGATTGCTTTCGGGGTCCTTTTCCGCCGCGGCGAAGGGAGCCGACCGGCTCACTCTCCTTCTCCCCTCGTGCTCGAAACGAGCTGGAGGGTCGCGGTGGGCAGGTCCCAGGCGAAGCGGGCCACAAGCGGGAAGTAGCGGTTGCCCTCATCGACCTGGCAGGACAGCTCCATCTCGTAGCGCCCGTTGTTCCACCCCACGCCGTCGACGAAGAAGCCGGCGGGCATGATGATCTTGCGGTCGGCTGGATCCAGCAGCTTCGTGAAGTCGTCGATCGAGATCTTCGCCAGGCCCCGGGGGTGGCGCCAGATCCAGACGGTCGACGCCTTGCGGTGCAGCAGCATCCCCATCGCCACCGCTTCCCGGCGCGGGTGCCAGTCGACGCAGCTGTCCAGGTCCTCGTTGCCCAAGGCGCAGAGCAGCCAGGCCCTCGACTCGGGCGACCACCCGAGCAGCTCCTCGCTGCCGTCGCGGGTGTCGATCAGGCAGGGCAGGCCGCGGCGCTCGTAAACCACCCAGCGCCGGTTGCTGCTGCGCGGGAGCATCGGCCCGCCGTAGTCGCGCTTGAGCAGGCCGATCGAGCGCTTCGCCATCCTCGCCTCACCCGCCAACTCGCTGGCGGCGTTCTTCCCGAGTGCCTGGACGAAGGCCGCGACGCGATCCTCCGGGATCTGCCACCAGCGGCTGCCGATCGAGCGCGCGGCGAGGCGGCGGATCGAGTTGCCCTCGTCCTCCAGCAGCGGCAACAGGGCCTCCGGGATCCGCGGGTCGAGGGAAGTCATGAGCGCCCGCAGGCCCGCGATGCGCCGCTGCATGTCCGGGCTGTCCAACTCGGCCAATTCGGCATCGATGCCCGGCGTCTCCTCCGCCGCGGCCGGCGTCGCGTCGTCCTCTCCAGCGGGGCGGGCCCCCGAAGCGCAGGCCAACACCACCAGGGCGGCCAGGCGCGCCGACGTCACGACCGATCTCACGAACCTCATCCGCGGGATGATGCCAGAAGAAGTCGGACTTTGAAACTCCCGGGAGCCGGTCTCCCCGGACCGGACCCGTCACCCGCCGGGCGACCGAGTTCGCAAGCCGCATCGGGCGCGCCCGCCGCACCGGACCCGCTTGGCACAGACGTTGCTCCCGTGGTTTTCTCGTCCCGGCCCCTGCCGGTCCGCCCGAACCCAGCAAATCCATGAATTCCCCAGAAACTGCCGAGCTCGTCGTGGAAGGAGAGTCGGTGAAGCTTCCGCTCATCGTCGGAACCGAGAACGAACGCGCCGTGGACATCACCCGGCTGCGCTCGGAGACCGGGATGATCACCTACGACGAGGGCTACCGGAACACGGGGTCGGTGAAGTCCGCGATCACCTTCATCAACGGCGAGGAGGGTATCCTGCGCTACCGCGGGATCCCGATCGAGCAGCTCGCCGAGAAGTCCACCTTCATCGAGACCGCGCTGCTGCTGATCTACGGCGAGCTTCCGAC
>JAUIJB010000004.1 GCA_030430455.1 Verrucomicrobiia bacterium
CTACCTGATCATCGGCGCGATCCTGTTCGCCGGCACGGTGGCGACGGTGATGGTGGCGACCGTGCCCGCGCTCGACATCGGCGGGCACGGATTCGACCACTGGGACATGTGGCTCGGCCTGGCGATCGCCACGACCAAGGCGTCGCTGGTGGCGCTGGTCTTCATGCACCTCAACCACGAGCGCGGCTGGGTCTACTTCCTCTTCGCCACCGGCCTGTTCTTCGGCGTCGCCATGGTCGCCCTGATCTTCCTCGCGAAGGGCGACCCGATCCACTACGACAACTTCTCCACCGGCGAGCCCTCGGCGGCCGTGATCGGCGACTGACGCCGGTTGCGCCCGGCCAACTCCCGCCTACCTTTCCGACATGTCCCTGCGAGCCTTCCACATCGTCTTCGTGACCCTGGTGACCCTGATGTTCGCCTTCCTGGCGGTCTGGTCCTTCGTCATCGCCGAGGACCGCGGGGGGCTGGTGACGGCCCTCGGGGTGATCGGCGTCGCCGGAGCGCTCGGCATGCCGGTCTACGGCGTCTACTTCTACCGCAAGGCCCGCAACATCCTGCTCTGACCCTGCTTCGATCCTTCCCCGACCCTGCCCTGAACTCCGACCCGAAGAAGCCATGCTCGATTCGCTGATCCTTTCCTGCTCGACCTGCGCCAACAACTTCATCGATGGCGAGACGGACGCGGCCGGTTGGTCGATCCTGTTCCTGCTCGCGGTGATCGTCCCGGTTCTTTTCGGCGTGATCTTCTGCATGGTCCGGATTGCCCGCCGCGAGCAGGCCGACCTCGATCCCGAGCTTCGCGACGACTACCACCCCGGCCTGCCCGACCCCCACTGATTTCAGATGAATCCCCTGAGCCCATCCCAGTTCCTCAGCATCCCGGAGAACCACGCGGCCCACGGCGGCCGGGTCGATCACATGATCGACGTGGTCCACTGGCTGATGATCGCCTTGTTCGTCGGCTGGACGCTGTTCTTCCTCTTCACCCTCTTCCGCTTCCGCCAGTCGGCGAATCCCAAAGCCAGCTACGTCGGGGTGAAGAACCACATCTCGAGCCACCTCGAGATCGGCATCATCATCCTCGAGGCCGTGCTCCTGCTCGGCTTCGCCTTCCCGCTGTGGAAGGAGCGCACCGACAGCTGGGAGCAGGTGCAGCGGCTCGACCCGGCGCGGGTGCGGGTGATCGGCTGGCAGTTCGGCTGGACCTACCACTACCCGGGCGAGGACGGCAAGTTCGGCCGCATCGACCACCGCCTCAAGGCCAGCAACTCGGACCCGGGCATCGACCTGACCGACCCGAACGCGCTCGACGACTTCACCACCTCGGTGCTCAGGCTGCCGAAGGGTCGGCCTTCGATCCTCAACATCACCTCGAACGACGTGATCCACAACTACGCGATCATCCCGATGCGCATCCAGCAGGATGCCATCCCGGGTCGTGAGATCCCGATGTGGTTCACCGCCAACAGCGAGCTGGAGACCTCGGTGGTCTGCGGCCAGCTGTGTGGCGAGGGCCACGGCAACATGGCCGGACAGATGGAGGTCATCTCCGACGGCAACTACCGCGAGTGGGCGAAGCAGCAGTCCGACGCCGCGATCGAGCGCAACAGCCCGGAAGAGCCGGTGGCGCAGGTCGTCGAGTGATCCGGGGCGGTCGATCCGCCGGTCCGTGGCGTTGGCGCCAGCAAGGCGCCAATTGACCGCCGCGTTTCGCGATCCCTCGTGGCCATGTCCGGTTCGCTCCGGTTCGCTCCGGTTCGCTCCGGTTCGCTCCGGTTCGCTCCGGTTCGCTCCGGTTCGCGATCCCGGATCGGAGCCATTAGCCGGGGGTCGAGCGCAGCGACACCCCCGGAAGGAGGCGCGAAGGCGAGCGCATCCTGGAGGGAGGCCAGCCGGGCCCGGGGTGCCCACCAGACGTCGCGTCCATCTCACCCCTTGCGGGACCGGTCGAGCCTGCTGGCGCGCTGGCTGCGACCCCTGCCGGGGTCGGGATGAGAGGGGTGCTCCATGCCCGGGGGTGTCGTCGCGGTGCTCCTCAACCCCCGGCTAATGGCTTTCATCCCTCCGGGATGGAAGAGAAGGGCTGCCTGTCATCCCTCCGGAGTGGGAAGAGAAGGGTGCCTGTCATCCGGGATCGAAGAGACATTTCGCTGTTCCTGATGCGTGTCCCGGGAAACAACCGGGCTCGACAAGCTCCGGGACCGAAGAGGTCTACTTCCGGGCCTGATGGGAGTTCCGCGGAACGACCGGCCCCTACTTCCGGCCGCTGTAGTTCGCCTTGAACGGCTTCCGCTCGACGGACTCGACATCGGCGAGCAGGACTTCGACGGCCTTGGCCAGCTGCGGGTCCTCGCCCTGGATGAGCTGGCCGGGGTGGGGCCAGACGACGTGGTCGGGCATCGCGCCGTTCATCTCCATGTCCTCGCCGCTCGAGGCGAGGAACCAGCCGCGGAAGGGGACGCGCAGCGTGCCGGCGTCGAGGATCCGGTCCTTGCCGGCCGAGATCACCCCGCCGGCGGTCTGCACCCCGACGATCTTCCCCCGGTCCAGGGTCTTGATCGCATGGGCGAAGATCTCCGCGTTGGAGTAGGAGTTCTGGTTGCACAACACCACCAGCGGCTTGTGCCAGGAAGCGTAGACCTTGCGGTCCTGCGGGTAGCCGGGGCCGCCGTCGCGCGGGATGGTCACCGCGTGCCGCGGCTGGCAGAGCACGGTGAGGAGGTGGTCGGTGATGGTGCCGCCGCCGTTGTCGCGGATGTCGATCACCAGGCCCTCCTTGCCGTGCCCCGCGGCGTAGATCTGCCGCTCGAACTGCTCGAACTCGTCCCAGTTCATCCGCTCGATGTGGATGTAGCCGAGGCGTCCCCCCGAGAGCTCCTCGACCCGCAGGCGGTTGTTGGAAATCATCTCGTCCTCGGCGAGCAGGGTGGCCTTGTTGTAGGTGATCGGCTCGAGCCGGTGGCCGTGGGTCCTGCCCTCCGCATCGCGCACGACGAGCTCGATGTCGCGGTCGAGGCGTCCGTTCATGAAGCGGTGCACGGGCGTCGAGCCGTCGACGCGGCGTCCGTTCACCTTGACGATGGTGTCGCCCTCGCGGATCGGCGGGGAGGCGTTGGCCGCCGGGCTGTCGGCGATCACGTGCGCCACGGTCAGGGGGTCGCCGGGCCCGCTGCGGGCGAAGCGGATCCCGACGTGGCGGGTGTGCTGGAACTCGGCGCCCTCGTTCTCCCAGGGCCGCGGCCAGACCTCGGAGTCGAAGCTCAGGTGCGAGGCGTTGAGCTCGCCCAGCAGCATGCTGACGATGACGTCGAAGCTCGCCGAGTCGGGCGCGGTCGCGGCGGCCTCCTCGTACTTCGCCAGCATCCGCTTCCAGTCGAGCCCGTTGAGATGCTCGTCGTAGAAGCGGTCGCGCAGGGTGCGCCAGACCAGGCGGTAGCACAGCCGCTGGTGGGCCACCCGGTCGCGCTCCATCCGGGCGCGGATGCGGAACGAGCTGAGCTTGCCCTTGCGGAGGATCGAGGGGTCGCGGCTGACGATCCAGTAGAGCGTGCCGTCGCGGTCCACCCGGATCGGCAGGCCGCGGTGCTTGGCCACGACCGTCATGTCGCCCTTGCGGCTGGCCTCGATGCGGTAGAGCTTCTCGTTGTTGCTGTTCTTGCTCTGGAACAGCAGGCTCTCGGAGTCGTGGGACCAGATCACCCGCTCGGGTTCGATGCCCCGCGTGTTGAGCCGGACGATGCGGTCGCTGAGGCCGGCGAAGTCGATCTGCAGCCGGCTGCGCGGGGGGCGGACGTCGAGCGGTTCCTCCCGCTCCGGCAGGTCGAGCATCTCGCTCGCGCCGTCGTCCGGCTCATCGTCTGGCTCGTCGTCGCCCTCGCTGGTCTCGTGCTCCTGGTAGAGCGGGTCCTCGCGCATCATCTCCTCGGCCTCGAGCTCCTTGCGGTCGCGGCTGCTGCGCACGGCCTCGCGCAGCCGGAGGTCGACGAAGAACAGGCCCATCTCGTTGTTCAGGCGGCGGCCGGTGAAGGCGATTCGGCGGCCGTCGGGTGACCACCGCGGCGAGCCCTCGAAGTCGGGATGGCGGGAGACGTTGAAGGGCTCGCGCGAGCCGTCGACCGGGACGATGTAGATGTCGCGGTTGAAGTTCTGGTCCTGGGCCGCGAAGACGATCCACTGCCCGTCGGGCGACCAGTCGTAGGTCGGCGGGTTCCAGCATGAGAACAGCACCCGCGGCTCGCTGCCGTCGGCACGGGCGACGGTGAGCTTGCCGCTGCCGGCGACCCACGCGAGATGACTGCCGTCCGGGCTCAGCTGGAAGCGGCTCTTCGCCTCGGGCCCGTGGGTCACCTGCTCGCGCTCGAAGGAGTCGGCGCGCCACCAGAATTCCTCGTCATCCCTGCGCGAGAGCCGCCAGATGTTGGCCTCGATGCCGTCGTCGTAGTGGAAGTAGACATGGCGGCCGTCCTTCGAGAAGACCGGGTCGTCCTCGTTCCCCGGCGTGCGGGTGATGCGGTTCGGCTCGCGCAGGACGGTGTCCATCGCCCACAGTTCACCCTCGGCCTTGAAGACGATCTCGAGGCCGGAGGCGGAGAAGTCGCAGTCGACGGTGCCCGTGATCTTGCGCAGCTCGCTGCTGGTGTCGGCGAGGTCCTCGCGCTGGTGGATGTCGATCCGTTCCGGCTCGGCCCCGTCCGTCGTCCGCAGGCGCCACAGGTGGAAGCCGCGGCGGAAGACGATCGTGCCGCCGTCGCGGGAGATGGTAGGTCGAACCACGCCGTCGCCCTCGAAGTCGGTGACCTGGCGGTCGGCGCCGGTGCCCAGCTCGCGTTGCCAGAGGTTGAAGCAGCCGTCGCGCTCGGAGACGTAGTAGAAGCCGGCCCCGTCCGGTTGCCAGACCGGCGAGCGGGCCTCGATCTCCTCCTTGACCACCGGCACGAAGCTGCCGCTGGCGACGTCGTGGAGCCAGATCGAGGATGCCCTCGGTCCGCGGTATCCCTTGCGGTAGAGCTGCTCGCCCTCGCGGCAGAACAGGACCCGGGAGCCGTCGGGCGAGTAGCTCGCCGAGTGACCGGTGGCATCGAAGAGGTAGGACTCCGGCGCCTCGCGCTGGAGGTTGATCTCGATCAGCCGCCAGGGCCGGAAGCCGGGGGCGTCGCGCTTGCCGCGGACCAGCGCGGTGGTGCCGTCCGGCGAGATCGACTCGAGGTTGGCACCCTCCGAGTGGAAGGTGTGCTGGGTCGCCGGGCCGCCGCCGGCGGGCATCGAGAACAACTGCAGGACGCCCTCGCGCGTGCTGCAGAACAGCAGGGTGCTGCCGTCGGGCGAGAACATCGGGTAGCTGTCGCGCGCCGGGTGGGCGGTCAGCCGGGTGGCACGGCCGCCGTCGATTCCGACCGACCAGAGGTCATCGCGCCACTCGAAGACGACCTTGCTGCCGTCCGGCGACAGGCAATGCCAGCTTGCCAGGGTGATCTCGCCGCTGCCGGGCGTGCCG
This sequence comes from Verrucomicrobiia bacterium, assembly GCA_030430455.1. GTDB lineage: Bacteria > Verrucomicrobiota > Verrucomicrobiia > Verrucomicrobiales > Akkermansiaceae > Haloferula. The sequence goes on from JAUIJB010000004.1 coordinate 5,498, forward strand.
GCCGTGGCCCCGAGTGCGGGCGTCGACGTGGCGAGCAGGGAGGAAACCAGGAGATGACGGACGAAGCCGCTGAGCATGAAAGGGTGAGCGAAGCGGGACGCCAGGGGTTGTGACGCAATATTTCGGAAAACTAAAGCATAAATCCCAGCGATTTGGAGGATTTTCGGGTTGGGGGCAGGGGGGCGGAGCCGTTTGGCAGCGCGGGCCGGGTGGAAAGCGCCGCGCGGGCAACCAAGCGGCTGAAGAGAACAAGCGGAGCACAGGGCATAAGACCTATAGGACCGATGGGACCGATATGGCGTGAGGCTGCGCCTCACCCTTGAGCGCAGGTCGCCGCCGGACGGCAAGCTCGCGCCTCGCCCATCTTCGGAGCGCAGGGACCGACACTGCGGAGCCCAAGAGGTGCTCCCATAGGTCCTATAGGTCCCATCTGTCCTATTCCCTGCACTCCGCGACCTCTTCACAGCCGCTAAGTCGCCCAACCAGCGCTTTCCAGCCGGTCCGCACCGCCAACACGCCTCACGACACCTTCACTCCCCAGCCACTCACTGCCCAACCAGCGCTTTCCAGCCGGTCCGCACCGCCAACACGCCTCACGACGCCTTCACTCCCCAGTCGCTCACTGCCCAACCAGCGCTTTTCAGCCGCCACCTCACCCCAGCCGTGCCGCTCCGCCGCCCACCCCTACAGCAGGCCCTCGCAGCGCTCTCGGGCGACGCCGAGGTAATGCTCGTCGAGCTCGATGCCGGCAAACCCGGCGAGCCCCATCCGCCGGGCGGCGACGGCCGAGGAGCCGATGCCGAGGAAGGGGTCGAGCAGGCGGGTGGCCTCGCCCTTGCCGTGGATGAGGACGCACTGCTCGACCAGTGCCACCGGGAAGGTCGCCGGGTGGGGGCGTTGCGAGTCGCGCGACTTGATCGTCTCGTAGGGGATGAACCAGGTGTTGCCGCGGCAGCGCCGGTCGACCCCGCCGGTGTGACCCCAGCGGGCGATGTTCGACTTGTCCTGGTAGGGGACCCCGGCGGCGCGGCGGTCCAGCGGGACCTTCCCCGTCTTGCTCAGGTGAAAGACATACTCGTGGCAGTCGTTGACGAAGCGCTTCGAGTTGATCGGCTTGAAGTGACCCGCGCTGACCGTTTCCCCGCCGCGGGTCCGGACGCTGATCGACTTGATCCAGTGGAAGCTGTTCTGCAGCACGAAGAGCGGCTCCGGACCGCCGGTCAGGGCCAGGATCACCTGGTGGGGGAAGAGCGGGTTCGAGGGCGCGGCGCCGACGTTGAGGAAGAACGAGCCGTCGTCGGCAAGAACCCGCCGGACCTCGGCACACCAGCGCCGACACCAGACGAGGAAATCGTCGCGGCTGGCCGTGTCGTCGTAGCTGCGGTAGTCGATGCCGAGGTTGTACGGCGGCGAGGTGACGACGAGGTCGAAGGATCCCGCCTCCAGGGTGGGGAGGATCTCGAGGCAGTCGCCGTGAAGGAGCTGGTGGCGGGGCATCGGGGTGGTCGTCGGAAGCGGGGCGCGCCAGCGACACGGGCTAGAGCAGCTTGTCGCGCAGGATCTGGGTGACCTGCTTGGGGTTGGCCTTGCCCTTGGAGAGCTTCATGACCTGGCCGGTGAGGAAGTTGACCAGCTTCTCGTTGCCGCCCCGGATCTCCTCGACCTGCTTCGGGTTGGCCTCGATCGCCTGGTCACAGAAGGCCTCGATCTCGCCGGCCTCGGCCGGCTCGAAGCCCATCTCCTTGGCCACTGCGGCGGGATCCTTGTCGGGCGACTCCAGCAGCACCAGCAGCACCTCCTTGGCCTGGTTGAGGGCGAGTTGGCCCGATTCGACGAGCTCGAGCAGCTGCCCGGCCCGGGCCGCCGGCAGCGGCGAGTCGGCGATCGTGGTCTGCTGCTCGTTCAGAATTCCCAGCAAGGTGTTGATCAGAAAGTTGGCCGCCTTTTTCCCGGGAACGGCGGGATTGGCGGCGAGGGCCTCGAAGTAGTTCGCCAGCGGGACGTCGGCGGCCAGAACCGAGGCATCGTAGGCGGTGATTCCGTGGTCCTTCTCGTAGCGCGCGGCGCGCTCGTGGGGACGCTCGGTGACCAGCTCGCGGACCTTTTCCAGCAGCGGCCCGGTACGGATCGGCAGCAGGTCGGGACAGGGGAAGTAGCGGTAGTCGTGGGCGTCCTCCTTGGTGCGCAGCAGCTGCGACTCGCCGCGGTCGTCGTCCCAGCGGCGGGTCGACTGGACCTGCTCGATGCCCTCGTCGAGGTCGGCCGACTGGCGCTCGACCTCGTAGTCGATCGCCCGGCGCACCGCCGAGATCGAGTTGAGATTCTTGAGCTCGATGCGGTTGCCGTAGGGGTCCTCCTCGCGGCGGCGGATCGAGATGTTCACGTCGCAGCGCAGCTGGCCCTTCTCCATGTCGGCGTCCGACACGCCGCCCTGCTGGAGGATCATCTGCAGCGATCGAAGGTAGGCGAAGGCCTCGGCCGAGGATTCGAGGTCCGGCTCACTGACAATCTCCATCAGCGGCGTGCCGGCGCGGTTGAAGTCGATCAACGAGGCGTTGCCGAGGTGGGTCGACTTGGCGACGTCCTCCTCGAGGTGGATGCGGTTGAGCCGGACGCGGTGGCCCGGGCGCGGGATGTCCTTGCGGACGTCGGTCGGGTAGCAGAAGTCGTACAGCGGGACCGACCCGCCGAGGCACAGCGGGGCCTCCATCTGGGTGGTCTGGTAGTTCTTCGGCATGTCCGGGTAGAAGTAGTTCTTGCGGTCCCAGCTGGAGACCTCCGGCGAGTCGCAGTCGAGCAGCAGCCCGGCGAGCAGGGTCTTCTCGATGCCGTGGCGGTTGAGCACCGGCAGGGCACCCGGGAGGCCGAGGCAGACCGGGCAGGTGTGGGTGTTGGGCTCGTCGGCGAAGGAGGTCCGGCAGGCGCAGAACATCTTGGTTTCGGTCTTCGCCTGGCAGTGGACTTCGAGGCCGATGGTGACGAGGTAGGACATGTGGGGAAGAAGCTGAAAAGCTGAAAAGCTGAAAAGCTGAAACTTTGAGGAATCGGCTTCTGGGGGTGGTCAGAGCTCGGTGTCTGCCAGCAATTCGCGGAGGTCGGGGTTCTCGAGGACGCGGTCGAGGCGCGGGTCGCGGAGGATCTCGGAGTAGCGGCCCTGTGCGGCGAGGCGGCGCAGCCCCGGGTCGCCGAGGACCAGCGCGCGGACCTCGTCCTCCTCCATCACCGGGATCGCCTTGGGTGGCTCGCTGTCACCGAGCGCGAGGAGCTTGGCCAGGTTGACCCGGGCCCGGTCGCTGAGCGGGTCGACCGCCTCGAACCACTCGGCGGGGATCGATTGCTCGATGCGGTCCTTGAGCTTGGCGAGGAAGGCGGCGCGGTCGGGGACGGGTTGGTCGTCGATGCTCGAGGCGAAGGCCTTCACTTCGGCGATCGAGCCGAAGTGGCGCAGCAGGGTGGCGCCGGAGAACCACAGCAGGGCGGTCGGGATGAGGCTGAGGAGCAGGGTGGCCGCCCAGCGTGCCGGCGAGCGACGGTTCTTCTCGGCGCTCTCCTCGTCCGGGCTGCCCAGCGGGCGGACCAGGAAACGGCCGATGGCGCGGAGCAGGAAGAAGGCCAGCAGGAAGACAACGGCCGGGACCACGATCGACGGCCAGCGGGCCTCGCTGCCGAGGATCTCGTGGGCGAGCGCGGGGGTGTGGCGCCAGGCCAGGAAGGCGAGGAATCCGGCGAGGCAGAGAACCAGGGTACCCCACAGGATCCGCAACAGCCCGCGCAGCACCGCAAGACTCGCGATGGCGCCGAAGACCAGCAGCGCGGCGGTGCCGAGGCTGATGTCCGGGATGCTCTCGAGGTTCAGGGCGAGCGGGCTCATGGGGTCGGGCGGCAAGGCCGCCGGGGCCGCGAGCGTGAGGCATCCGCCGGTCGAGGCAAGCCGCCATGGCGCCCGACCGTGCGCTCAGTTCTTGTCCTTGCCGCCGAGCGAGCGCAGCGAGCGGACCAGGCCGTCGTAGAGGCCGAGTGCCTTGCGCGGGTGGTTCTCGCGGGCGGTCACCATCAGCGCGCGGCAGCCCTGGCGGCTGACGGCCTTGTGGTGGCGGGTTCCCGGGGCGGCGCGCATGTAGTCGCCGGGCCCCAGCGTGCGGCCCTCGGTCTCGAGGTCGCCGCGGATCAGGAAGACCTCCTCCATGCCCTTGTGGGCGTGGGGAAAGAAAACCCCGCCGGGGTCGGCCTCGAGCAGCACCAGGGTGTGGCCGCTTTCCTCCAGGTCGGAGAGCACCTTGAGGCGGACCTTGCCGCCGGGGAGGGGGGTCCACTCGCCCTCGTCCTCGCCCATGAAGAAGTAGCCGCCCTGCTTTTCCGCCTGCTCGGCTTCCACCTGGGCGTCGACCTTGGCCATGATCGAGTCCTTCAGCTCGGCCGGCGGCTCGATCGGCGGAAAGCTCGCCGCGGTCAGCGCGGCGGTGGCCTCGTCGAAGCCGAGCGCCGCGCGGGCGAGCTGGCCGAAGGGGCAGTCGTCGCAGTGCTCCATGCCGGCGGCATCCGCGCCGTCGAGAGCCTCGAGGCTCGTCAGCGCGGCGAACTCCGCGGCGAGGTCGCGGGGGCCGGGGTTGGAGGATGCTTCGGTCATGGCACGTCTTGGGCGAGGTCGGTCACCACAGAACGAACGCGCTCCATGGCTCTTCGGATGCGTGATTTCACCGTTCCCAGCGGTTCGTGCAGGTGCTCGGCGATCTGGGATTGGGACATTCCTCGGTAGAATGCAAGCTCGAGGGCGATGCGCTGGTCGTCCGGCAGGTCCGCCAGCGCCCGGCGGACCCTCGCGGCGGCCTCCTTGGAAATCAACCGTCCGACCGGGTCCTTCGGGCTGCTTTCGTGCGAGGGCTCGTCGCGCAGCCGCTCGCGGCCGGCGTCTTGGCGCTGGCGCTTGCGCAGGTGGTCGATGGCGAGGTTGCGCGTCACCTGGATGATCCAGGTGGTCGCCTTGCCGAGCTTCGGGTCGTAGCGGTCGGCCTTGTTCCAGATGGCGAGGAAGGCCTCCTGGAGGATCTCCTGGGCCTCGGCATGGTTGCGGGTCACGCCGTAGGCGATGCCGAACAGCGAGGCGCTGAACCGGTCGTAGAGGGTCGAGAACGACTCCCGGGAACCACCGGCAATGGCGCTGAGTAGGTCCTCGGGGCTGGCTTCGCTCATCTTGGGGGACGCGTGCGAAGCTGCCCGCGCTGTCCATGGACCGCCAACCTTTTTTGTGCATCCGACCGGAGCCCCGCGGCGTTGCTACGGATGAAGGACTGAAATCCCTTCCCCGGTGGCCCCCGCGGAACTCAATCGTTCCTGGGGGGGCGGAGAACCGCGTCGGGCCATCGCAGGGGGAGGGAGATCCCTAGAAAATCTTCGCAACCCGTCGTTCGCCATGAACCTGATGGTGCCGCAATTCCTGCTCAAGCTGCGCTGCCGGCCGCCCGGCGGGCGACGTGGCCGCTGACTCTCTCCCCGGTGGACCGGAAGCCCGCCTCGGGCGGCGCGACCGGACCAAAAAACCCACCGCTGCGGCAGGTCTCCGTCGCGGGACCCTCCAGGTCCCGCCGGCGGGGTGCCTGCCGTGGCGGACCGCCGTCGCCAAGCGGGGGCTCGACAAGGGGAGGGCGCCGGTGAGAGGTCATGGGGGTGCCCCCGATGTCCCGCCTGCCCGCTTCCGTGAAGGCCCGCCCGGCGGCCATGATGATCTCGCTCCTCGCCCTCGTGCATGCGGAGGCCAACGGGGTGCTGCGCCATGGATTCGGCGCCCGCGACGCCGGCTCGGCCGGTGCGTTGGCCGGAACTTCCGGGGATGCCTTGGCGGCCCTCCAGACGAACCCGGCGGCGCTGGCTGGACTCGAAGGGGACGAGTGGACCTTCGCGCTGCGCGGTGGCCGGGTCGAGGGCGAGTTCACCCGCGCGGGGATCCGCAGCGACGGCGACGTGCTCGGAGGCTTCCCGGAGCTCGGGATTGCCTGGCGGGCGGGAAAGGCCACGACTTTCGGCATGTCGCTGGCGCCGATCGCAGCCGCGGCGACCGACTGGGTCTATGCCGACGCGCCGGGCGGCATCGGCGGGATCTCCTACGGCAACGCGCTGGCCCACTCGAGCGGTTTCCAGGCGCTGCGTGCCAATGCCGGCCTGGCCGTCGAGATCAACCCGGCCTGGTCCGTCGGTGCCAGTGTCGGCGCGGTCTACAGCCGGGTCGACTTCGACGCCCCGTTCATCTTCCAGAGCAACCCGGCACTCGCCGGCGCCAAGGTGAACCTCGATCTCGAGACCGATGGCTGGCAGCCGAGCGCACAGCTCGGGATGCTGTGGCGGCCGTCCGAGTCATTCCGCGTGGGCCTGCACTACCGCCCGCGGATCGACCTCGAACTCGACGGCACTGCAGCGGTCGACTTCTCCGCCCAGCTCCCGCCGCTTGGTCTCGGCGGAACGCCGCCGCTGGCGAACTACGCCGCCACGACCCGCAATGCGCTGCCCGACGTGATCGGCGCGGCGCTGGCCTGGCAGCCGACCGATCGACTGAGCGCCGGCCTGCGGGTCGACTGGATCGGCTGGGCGCGTGCCTTCGACGAGCTCGAGGTCGGGCTGGCGGGAGGTTCGAATCCGGCGATCAATGGTGCGATCGGCGCGAATGTCGCCGACCGCGTGCCGGTGCGCTGGAAGGACGTGTGGATGATCGCGGTCGGTGGCGAGTATCGGCTCAACGACTGCCTGACCCTGCGCGGCGGCTGGCGCTGGGGCGAGTCGCCGGTGGCGACCCCCTGGGTGACGCCGCTGAACGGCTCGCTGCTCGAGCACGCGCTGACCTCCGGCCTGGGCTGGGAACGCGGCAATTGGCGGGTCGACCTCAGCTACGAGTACCAGTTCGGACCGGCGGCGAAGGTGCTCGCCAGCGGCTACCGGGCCGGCGAGTATGCCAACAGCAAGAGCGACTTCACGGCCCACGTGCTCGGGCTCGGGGTGACGCGGCGCTACTGAGTCCCCGGGGCGTCGGGCGGCTGTCGCGCGATGCCGGGAGCGTGGTCCGCCAGCAGCACCTGGATGGCCTCGACGTAGGCGAGTTGTTCCTCGTTGGCAGCGCCGCCTTCGGTGATTTGGTCGAGTTCGGCGACGAGTCCGAGGACCTCCTCGCGGATGTCCCCGGGAACCTTCGCCGCGCGGAACAGCTCGCTCCAATCGCCGCTGTCCATGCCGCGGAGCGATGCCGGCGGCGGCAACTCGACGGCGGGCTGTGCCCGCGGCCGCGGGCGCTCGACACGGAGCTCCGGGTCGCGCGGGTCGCGCGGGTCGATCGGCGTGGCGCCGTCGTCGCTGCGGTCCGAGGTCACCCAGAAGAGCGCCGCGGCCACGGCCACAAGGAGGCTGGCGGCGAGGTTGAGTCGGTTGGAGGGCTTCATCATCGGGGATACGTCGCGGAAATTGTTTCGGATTCCATGCATCCGAAGCCGGACGGCGCCCGTTGCCATCGGATGAAGTGCCGCGTGTGGCGGACCCCCGACACCCGTCGCGCACTCCGACCAAGCAACTCCAAGAGAACGATGAAACACAATCCGATGCCCCTTGCGGCACCCCTTTTCCTGTTCGCGGCCTGCGCGGTCACCCCGGTGACGGCCTCGAGCCACAGCGACGCCCCGCTGATCAAGCAGGACCCCCAGGCCAACCTCACCGACGTCTATGCCTTTGTCGGCACGAAGTATGACGATGACGCGACCGAGGTTCTCAACGTGATCGTCAGCGTCCGTCCCTTCTCGGATCCCGGCGACGGCCTGATCTACGAGCGCTTCGCCGACGACGCACGCTACAGCATCCACCTCACCGATCCGGTCACCGGGCTGGAGACGATGCGCTACGACTTCGAATTCTCCGCGGTCGACGAAAACGTCAAGAATCCCGACACGATCCTGTCCTACGGGCGTGGTGCGGAAGTCGGGCCGATCCAGGACATCGGCGACGCCCGCCAGAACTTCACCCAGAGCTACGAGGTCACCAAGTCGGTCGTGACGCGGCCGGCCTTCCGCTTCAACAATCCCTTCTTCGCGGCGCGCTTCTTCGCCGCGCGGGCCCGCCCGGTCCTCGTCGAGGACGGCTTGCCCGTGCCGCCGCCGAATGTCGGCCCGCGGACGACCCCGGCCTACAACGGTCCGGACGGCCGGGCGGTCTCCGGGGCGGCCAGCCTCGCCGAGCTCGACGACCTCACCGCGCAGGGGATCGCCGAACTCTCGGACGGCACGGTCGTCTGGGCCGGTCCGCGCGAGGACGGCTTCTACGCCGATACCCCGGGGATCTTCGACTTCCTCGACCCTCGCATCATCGGCGGCGATAGCCCGGACGGGCTGGGCCAGTCCGGTGGGGGTATCGACGGCTTCATGGGCTTCAATGTGCTCAGCTTCGCGGTGCAGATCCCGCTCAGCCAGCTGGACCCGGTCGCCTACAACAACCCCTTGCTCGGCGCCCAGGAGGGGGTCGGGGTCTACGCCTCGGTCAGCCGTCCCCGCCTGACCCTCCGCCGCACCGGCCAGGGCGCGCGCAGCGCCGGCCCCTGGGTGCAGGTGAACCGCCTCGGCAACCCGCTCTTCAACGAGGTCCTGGTGGCCCTGCGGGACAAGGACAACTACAACCAGTCCACCCCCGCGAGCGACGAGGACTATCGGACTTATGCCGAGAATCCCGAGGTGGCCTTCCTGATCAACGCGGTGCTGTTCGGGACCGATGGCAGCGGGCCGCTGGCAACCACCGGGCGAACCGACCTGGCCGCGATCTTCCTGCCCGACGTCATCCGGGTCGACCTCAACACCGGCCCGGTGCCGCTGCCGGGAGACGAGGCGTTCAGCCGCCTCAGCCTGCTGGGCGGTGACACGGCCGGCTGGCCCAACGGCCGCCGCCCCGGCGACGACGTGGTCGACATCGCGCTCTCGGCCGTGGCCAGCGGTCCGGGCTACGACCCGATCACCGTGGTGGGCGACAACGTCAATGCCAACGACCAGCTCTACAACCGGGTGTTCCCGTACCTCGGAACGCCGCATTCCGGTCCTGCCGTCGACCAGCGCCAGGCACCCGTGGTTGCTGACTGAGCAAGGAACATCGGGCAGACCGATCACCTGAAGACACGAGACCATGAAGACGAAGCACTGGTTGATGGTGTGGTTGCTGGGCATCTCCCCGCTCGCCGGGGAGGTGCCGAACCGCGCCGGGGGAATGGACGGGTTGCGTCGTGCCGCCGCGGCTCCGAATGCCGGGGCGGCGGACTGGGTGAGGCTCGGCGATGCGCTGATGCAGCGCTCGCGAGAGACCCAGGACCACGATTTCAGCGCCGCCCGCGAGGCCTACGAACGGGCCCTCGAGCACGACGAGGGGAACCTCGACGGCCTCGTCGGCATGGCCTGGGTGGGCAACTCGGAGCACGACTTCGCGGCTGGCGCCCAGTGGGCGGAGCGGGCGCTCGAGGCCGATCCGCGCTGCCTGCGCGCCCACGCGCTGCTGGGTGACGGGGCGATGGAGCTCGGCGAGTATGACCTCGCCCGCGACCACCTCCAGCAGGCGCTCGACCTCCGCACCGACCTGTCGACCCTGAGCCGGGCCGCCCACCTGCTGTGGCTGACCGGCGACCCCAACCGGGCCAAGGTCCTGATGGCGCGGGCCATCCGCGCCGGCGGAACGGCGCCCGAGCACGTCGCGTGGTGTCGGGCGGAGCTCGCCGGGATGCACTTCAAGACCGGTGCCATGCTGCCGGCGGAGCAGGAGGCCGAGCTCGCCCTCGAGCTTGCCCCGGAGAACCCGCGGGTCCTGGTGGCGGCGGCCCGCATCCGTGCCGCACAGGGTCGGGCAGCGGAAGCGGTGAAGTTGCTGGAAAGGTCACTCGCGGTGAGCACCACCCACGAGGCGCTGGAAGGACTGGTCCGCCTGCACCTTGCCGCCGGCGACGAGGCGACGGCGAAGACGCGGAGCGGCGAGTTGCTCCGCTTCCACGGCCACGGCCATCACTCGCACGGCCACGGTCATTCCCACGGCCATTCCCATGGTCACTCGCACGGCGGGGGCAATGCCCAGCTGGCCGAGTTCATGGCCGACCGGGGGATCGATCCCGGGCAGGCCCTGCACCTCGCGGAGCACGACTACGAGACCTATCCGAACATCCAGGTGGCCGATGCCGTGGCCTGGTGCGCCTACCAGGCCGGCGACCTCGCGAAGGCGCGCCGGATGATCCGCCGGGCACTTCGGTGGCAGACCGCCGAGCCCGAGTTCCACTACCACGCCGGAGCCATCCTGGAGGCGTCGGGGGACACCCGTGGGGCGATCCGCCACTGGAACCAGGCGCTGAGCCTGAACCCGCGCTTCGATCCCCTGATGGCCGACCGGGCACGCGAGGGAATCGAGCGGCTGCGGGCACTCGCCGGCGGACGCTGAGGCACCCACAACGTCGCGCGGCGCGGTGGCTGGGTCCGCTGCCGCGCGGCGGATGGTGCCGCGGGCTCATGCCGTGTCCGGGAACCGACCTGACGCCCCGGATCGCGATGCATGACCGCACATGGAAGCAGAGGAATCCACCTGATCTGCGTCCATCTGCGTTCATCTGCGGTTTCCCAATCCGAACCCTGTCGAGTCAGACGGTTTCCTGGCGCACGGATCCGAGCTCCGGCGCCGGGAAGCCGCCGCACTGGCCGCGCTGGCGCAGCAGGTGGTCGGTGACAACCAGCAGGGCCATCGCGTCGACCATCGGCACCGCGCGCGGCAGCACGCAGGCGTCGTGGCGGCCCTTGCCCTTGAGCTCGGTGTCCTCGCCGGCCGAGGTGACGGTTTCCTGCGAGCTCATGATGGTCGCGGTCGGCTTGAAGCCGACGCGGAACAAGATGTCCTCGCCATTCGAGATCCCGCCCTGGATGCCGCCGGAGCGGTTGCTGGTGGTGCGCACCTTGCCATCGACCATGCGGAAGGGGTCATTGTGCTCGCGGCCGGTCATGCGGGTGCCGGCGAAGCCGGATCCGACCTCGAAGCCCTTGGTCGCCGGCAGCGACATCATCGCCCGCGCCAGTTCCGCCTCGAGCTTGTCGAAGACCGGCTCGCCGAGCCCCGGCGGGCACCCCCGGATCAGTCCCTCGACCGTGCCGCCGATCGAGTTGCCGTCGGCGCGCACCTCCTTGATCCGGGCGATCATCCGTTCGGCCGTCTCCGGATCGGGGGTGCGCACCGGGTTGGCCTCGATGTCGTCCGCGGTCACCCGGGAGGGGTCCACGTCCGCGACGATGTCGTGGATCGCGCCGACCCAGGACAGAACCTCGATGTCCGGCGCCAGCACCGCGAGGACCCGGCGCGCCACGGCGGAGGCGGCGACACGGCCGATGGTCTCCCGCGCCGAGGCCCGGCCACCGCCGGAGAGGGCCCGGACGCCGAACTTGGCGTCGTAGGTGAAGTCGGCATGCGAGGGGCGGTACTTGGTCGCCATCTCGTCGTAGGACCCGGGCCGCTGGTCCTCGTTGCGGACCAGGATCGCGATCGGGGTGCCGAGGGTGACGCCGTCGGCGACTCCCGAGAGGATGCGGGCCGTGTCGCTCTCCTTGCGCGGGGTGACGATGTCGCTCTGGCCGGGACGGCGGCGGTCGAGGTCGCGCTGGATGTCCGCGGGCTCGAGCGGGATGCGCGGCGGGCAGCCGTCGATGATCACGCCGACGCCGCCGCCGTGCGACTCGCCGAAGGTGTGGATGCGGAAGGCCTGCCCGAAGCTCGATGACATGCGCGCAGTGTAGGGGGGCGGGGCGGCGCGCCAAGAGCAGATGCAGGCGCTGTCAGCGCCGTTCTCCCTGCAGCTGTTCGCGGCGGGACCGGACCCGCTGGGCGACGTCGTCGGGCAGCGGGTTGGAGTCGATCCACTGCGTGGCGGCGTCGAAGTCCTGGCGCATCCAGTATTCGAGCGTCCGCCGGTAGGTCGACGATCGCGCGCCGCTGTCCTGAATCGGGTCGATGTAGCTCACCGCCAGCTCCGGGTCGCCGCGGAAGGAGTGCCAGACGAACTGGTTGTAGGTCCGGTCGGTGGCATCGGCGGCGTGCCGGTCGAGGAAGTCGGCGGCGGCCCGCGGGTCCTGTGTGGCCATGCTGTTGGTGATGCCGCGCAGGGCGCTGCTGCGGATGTCGCCGCTTGGCAGGCTCTGGTAATAGGCGAGGGCCTCGCCCTCGGACTCGCGGAGCCAGCCGCCGATCACGTCGTCGATGACGCCGCCGGCATGTTCGGGATGCTGGTTGACCACCCAGTCGGCGGTCCCGCGCGGGTCGTCCTTGGCGAGCTCGCCGGCGGCGCGCCGGATCACGCCGCCCTGCAGGCGGCTGTCATCGATCGAGGCGACCCAGGACTTCGTCGCCTCGGGACCGTCGCGGAGGATCCGCGGGAGGATCGCGCCGAGCGCCTCGCCGCGGCGTTCCGAGTAGGGCATGGCGGCCATCAACTCGGTCGCCCGGGCGGGGTCGTCGGGCGCGAGGCCGCGGATCACCCCGATCATCCAGGGGTTGGCGTCGTCGCCCTCGTGGTTGGACTCGGCCCAGGCGATCGCGCCCTCCGGGTCGCTTGATGCCCAGGTCTCGAGGATGGTGTTGCGGGCGAAGGGGCCGCCGGTATTCTCCTTGGCGTAGTCGAGCGCGGCGTAGGGGTCGAGCTTGGCCCAAGCGGTGAGGATCATGCGATACTCGGAGGCGCGCGAGTCCTGCAGTCCGAGGTCGCGGAAGGCGTCGACCGCCGACTCGAGCTCGGCGCCGTCGAGCCCGTCGAGAAAGGCGAGCCACGATTCCGCGCGGGCGATCGCATCGGGCGATTCGAGGAGGTCGGAAATCCGCCGCTGGATCGCCTCCTCATGGCTCTCGCCGGCGGCGGGACGGATGCGCGAGCCGCCCTCGCGCCCGGCTGCGGTGGCTCTTGGCGGAGTGCGCTCGCGCGACAGCTTGGCAGTTCCCGTGGCGATGGCGGGTCCGTCGTCCGGGTTGGCCGGGGGAGCTGTGCTGCGGCCGAGGAAGAACGAAGCGGTTGCGGTGGCGAGCAATCCGGCGAACGTGAGCCAGCGGGCGTTCATGCCCTATCAACGTTGCCGTCGCGTGGATTCGTTCACCGGCGACGGGCGCGGCCAAGGACCACCCCGAGAGCCACCACGAGAGCCGCCCCGAGGCCCACCGGCTGGTCCGCTGCGAAGAAGTGGCGGGTGCGACCAAGGCGCCCGATTGACACCCTTTAGGTCGGGTGAAACAAGTTTTTCAATCAAGTGTTTGACAGCTGGTGGCAGCCATGGATGGTCGCGGAGTCGTGACGAGGCAGGCTGCGCAGGGAAAACAACGCGGGGCGACCCGCCGGGAGAGTGGGGCGGAGACCCGCCGCCGGCTGCTCGAGGCGGCCGAGGAGTTGTTCTCACAGGAGGGCTTCGAGCGCGTCTCGGTTCGCGACATCACCGAGCGGGCCTCGGCCAACGTCGCGGCGATCAATTACCACTTCGGTAGCCGCGAGGGCCTGGTCGGCCAGGTGATGGCCCGCTACATCAACCCGATCAACGAGGAGCGACTGCGCCTGCTGGATGAGATCGAGGCCCGCCATGGCGACTCACCGCCACCACTCGAGGAGGTGATGGATGCCTTCGTCAGGCCCTTCGCCACCCAGGTCAGCCGCAGCGAGTTGTCCGAGCGCTTGTTCTTCAAGTTGATGGCGCGGGTCTGCGGTGACCAGCTCGCCGAGTTGCCGGCCGAGGTCGAGCGCGGGTTCGAGACGATGCTGGCGCGCTTCCGCGCCGCCTTCCGGCGCTGCCTTCCGGAGGTGCCCGAGGAGGAACTCACCTGGCGGATCCACTTCGCCGTCGGGGCGATGCTCCACAGCATGGCGCACTGGGAGATGCTGAATCGCTTCTCGCAGGGCGCGGCGGGGTCGCCGACCACCGAAACCATTCTCAACCGGCTGATCCAGTTCGCCGTCGCCGGCATGAACCAGGGCAGATGAAGGCGCGCGTCCCCCACACCCTCGCGGGTCCCGGAATCCTCGCCACCGGGATCGTCCCGCTGCTGCTGGCCTCCTGCGTGGTGACCCCGCCGGGGAGCCGGATGAACGAGGCCGGCGCGGCGCCGGGTGCCTGGACGGCGACCCGCCAGGCCTCCAGCGGGATCGACACCGAGTGGGTCGACCGCTTCGGCGACCGCCGGCTCGGGCAACTGGTCGGCGAAGCCTACGAGTCCAACCGCGACCTTCGCGCCGCGGCCGCCCGCGTCGAGCGCGCCGCGGCGGTGGCACGCGGTGCCGGGGCGGCCGCCAAGCCGCAGGTCAACGCCGCGCTCGACGCCAGCCGCCGCAAGCAGAACTTCATCGGCCTGCCGATCGGCGGCGCGCCGGCCGGCGCCGTCCTCAGCTCGATCGCCGAGTCCTACGGCGCCTCGCTCAACGTCTCGTGGGAGCCGGACCTGTGGGGGCGCATCCGCGCCGGCGAGCAGGCCGCCGTGGCCGAGCTCGAGGGCCAGGGGTGGAGCTACCGCGCGGCCCGTGCCTCGCTGGCCGCGCAGGTGGTCCGCTCGTGGCTGCTGCTCGCCGAGAGCAACGAGCAGATCCGGCTCGCCGGCGAGGCCCTGCAGGTGCGCCAGGATACGGCGGATCTCGTACGTGGGCGCTTCGAGAGCGCGGTGGGCGACGGCAGCGGCTCGGCGTCCCAGCTGAGGCTGGCGGAGACCGACGTGGCCACCGCGCGGGCGGCGCTCGAGCAGCGTCGCGGCGATCGCGACCAGGCCCGGCGCCAGCTCGAGATCCTCCTCGGCCGCTACCCCTCGGCCGCGCTCAGTGGCGCCGCGGAGCTACCGGGGGTCCCGGCGGTGCCTCCGGCCGGGCTGCCCTCCGAGCTGCTGCTGCGGCGCCCGGACCTGCTCGCCGCCGAGCGCCGCCTGGCCGCGGCCGGCAAGCGCGAGGACGAGGCGCGGCTCGCGTTCTACCCGAGCTTCCCGCTGACCGCCTCGGGCGGGACCACGACCAGTGCCCTGCGCAGCATCCTCGACAGCGACTTCGGCGTCTGGTCGATCGCCGGCCGCGCGGCGCAGCCGATCTTCACCGGCGGCCAGCTGAACTCGCAGCTCGACGCCCGCAGCGCCGAGGAGCAGGAGGCGCTCGCCAACCTCCAGCAGACGGTGCTGAACGGCTTCGGCGAGGTCGAGACCGCGCTGGCGGCCGAGCAGTACCTGGCCGCCCGGGAGAAGGCGATCGGCGAGGCGCTGGAGCTCGCCCGCGACGGCGCCGAGTCGGCCGAGCGCGACTTCTCGCTCGGCACCGGCGACGTGCTGACGCTGCTGGCGTCGCAGAACCGGCGGATCGACCTGGCCACCCAGCAGATCACGCTGCGGCGGCTGCGCCTCGACAACCGGGTGAACCTGCACCTCGCCCTCGGCGGCGACTACAAGATCCGAAAATGAACGAAGAGGAAGTGACCAACCACGAGGAGAGCCGCACCGGAGCGATTCATGCGGTGTTCTCCTTCGTGATCGCGCTGGCGCTGCTGCTGGCCGGCATCGGCTCGATCATCGCCTTCGTGGTGACCAAGCCGGAGCCCGAGAAGAACCCGGGGACCGAACTGGTGCCCACCGTGAGGGCGCGGCCGATCGAGGAAGTCGACCACCCGGTGGTGATCGAGACCCAGGGCGTGGTGCGCAGCGTGCGCGAGGTCTCGTTGGCGGCGGAGGTGGCGGGTCGCGTCGTCGCGATCGACCCCCAGCTGATCGAGGGTGGCCGGGTCGAGGAGGGGCAGGTCCTCGTCGAGATCGACTCGGCCGACTACCAGGCCGCCGTGGCGCGGGCCCGCTCGAACCTCGCCGACGCCGAGCTGGCGCTGGCCCAGGAGCAGGCCCGCCGCAAGCAGGCCGAGCTCGACTGGGCCAAGCTCGGCCGTGGCGAGCCCGGCGATCTGGTCCTGCGCAAGCCCCAGATCATCGCCGCGGAGGCGCGCATCGACTCGGCCCGCGCCGAGGTCGAGCGTGCCGAGCGCGACCTGAGCCGGACCTCGATCGAGGCGCCCTTCGACGCCCGGGTCCGGCGGGCCCAGGTCGAGGTGGGCGCGGTGGTCTCGCCGGGCGCGCCGGTGGCGGAGTTGTATTCCGGCGACCAACTCGAGGTGCGACTGCCCTTCAGTCTGCTCGACTACGGTTACCTCGACCCCGGTGGCGCGCCCGAGTTCTCGGTGAGCGCGCGGATCGGCGGCGAGGAGCAGCGCTGGCCGGCGCGGATGGAGCGGCTCGAGGGCGAGGTCGAGAGATCGACGCTGTCCGGCTACGGCATCGCCCGGGTGCTGCCGAACGAGGCTGGCGGACTGCCGCCGGTCGGCCTCTTCGTCGAGGCCCGGGTCCCCGGCAGGACGCTGGAGGACGCCGTCCAGTTGCCCCGCGCCGCGGTGCGCGGACGCAACGAGGTGTGGGTCGTCGGCGACCGCGAAACCGGGGAGCCGGGCGATGAATCGGGCGCGGACGGGGACCGCAAGGTGCTCGCCAAGCGCCGCGTCGACATCCTCCGCTCGGGACGCGACGAGCTGATCGTGACGGGCGACTTCGCCCCCGGCGACATGCTGGTCTTGACCCGCCTCGCCGCCCCGCTGGTGGGGATGGAGGTCGCGGTGGAGACGGATGGCGGGGAGGGAGCACCATCCGCGGACGGCGGCAACGGAGGGAGGGAGGAGTAGGCGATGGAAGGGGCAATCCGATGGTTCAGCCGGAATCACGTCGCCGGCAACTTCCTGATGCTGGCGGTGATCCTCGCCGGCTTCTCGTCGTGGTTCCAGCTGCGCAAGGAGATCTTCCCCGAGCTGGCGATCGACGCCGTGCTGGTCTCGGTGCCATACCCCAACGCCACCCCGGTCGAGGCCGAGCGCGGCGTCAACGTGCCGGTCGAGGAGGCGGTGGCCGACCTCGCCGGCATCAAGAAGATCAGCTCGACCGCGGCGCAGAACATCGGAACGGTGACCATCGAGGCCGAGACCGGCACCGACGTCAGCAAGCTCCTCGACCAGGTGAAGAGCCGGGTCGACGCGATCGACAACTTCCCCGAGGAGGCGGAGAAGCCGATCATCGAGGAGATCGTGGTGAAGAGCCCGGTGCTCAAGATCGCCATCACCACCGACCGGGTGGCCGACGAGATGACGATGAACCGCCTCGCCGAGCAGATCCGCGACGACCTCCTCGTCCACGAGATGCCGCCGGCCGAGGGGGTCTTCGGGTTCCTCGCCAACCTGTTCGCCGGCAAGGCGAGGATCTCACAGGTCGAGGTCTCGGGCACGCGCGACTACGAGCTCTCCATCGAGGTGTCCGAGGAGCGCCTGCGCGAGCTCGGCGTGAGCCATGCCGAGGTCGCCGAGGCCGTGCGGCGGACCTCGGTCGACCTGCCCGGCGGGTCGATCCGCACCGAGGGCGGCGAGATCATCCTGCGCGCGCTCGGCAAGCGCTTCACCGCCGAGGAGTTCCGCACCGTGCCGGTGGCGACCCGCGAGGACGGCTCGCGGATCCTGCTCGAGGAGGTCGCGACGGTGATCGACGGCTTCGAGGACGTCGACCTGTCGACCCGCTTCGACGGCAAGCCCACCGCGCTGGTGAACGTGTTCCGCGTCGGCAACGAGGACACCCTGCGGCTGGTGAAGGTCGTCGAGGACTACATCGAGACCTCGGCCGGCCGGCTGCCCGAGGGCGTGACCTTGTCGATCTGGAACGACCAGAGCGAGTACCTCCAGGGGCGCCTCGACCTGCTGTTCAAGAACGCCGGCTTCGGCCTGCTGCTGGTGCTGCTCGTGCTCGCCCTGTTCCTGAGGCCCTCGCTGGCCTTTCTCGTGGCGCTGGGCATCCCGGTGTCCTTCGCCGGCGGCCTGTGGCTGATGCCGATGCTCGGGATCTCCATCAACATGATCTCGCTGTTCTCCTTCATCCTGGTGCTGGGGATCGTGGTCGACGACGCCATCGTGACGGGCGAGAATGTCTACTCGCGGATTCAGCACGGCGAACACCCGCAGGTGGCCAGCTGGAAGGGGACCCACGAGGTCGGCACGGTGGTCGTCTTCGGCGTGCTCACGACCATGGTGGCCTTCACCCCGATGCTCGGCCTGAGCGGCGTGAGCGGCAAGATCTGGCCGAACATCCCGCTGGTGGTGATCCCGACCCTTGCCTTCTCGCTGGTGCAGTCGAAGTTCGTGCTTCCGGCCCACCTCGCGCTGCTCGCACCGCGCCGCGAGGAGCGCCCGCGCAACCCGATCTTCCGCCTGCAGCGCCACGTCGCCGACGGCCTCGAGCGCTTCATCGACAAGGTCTACCGCCCGGCGCTCGGCTTCTGCCTGAACTGGCGCTACGTCACCATCGCCGGCTTCATCGCGCTGCTCTTCGCGACGCTCGGCTTCGTCGCCGGCGGGCGGATGAAGTTCAAGTTCTTCCCCGACGTCGAGGGCGACGTGGTCTCGGCGAAGTTCGAGCTCGGCCTCGGCGCCCCCTTTGCCGACACGCAGGACGCCGCGCGCCGGATCGAGGCGGCGGCCGAGGCCGCGGCGGCGCACTTCGGGGAGCTCGAGGGCAAGCCGGCGCTGCGTCACTTCCTGACCAGCGCGGGGAACCAGCCCTTCATCACCAGCTTCGCGCCCGACGGCCCGCCGCGCGGCACCCACCTCGGCGAGGTCACCGTGGAACTGATCCCGGCGGCCGACCGGGACTTCGGCTCCGACGAGTTCATCGACATCTGGCGCGGGAAGATGGGCAACATCCCCGGGCTCGCCGAGCTGACGGTGACCACCGAGACCGCGGCCGGGGGCAATGCCATCGACCTCAACCTCACCGGCGACGACCTCGGCCGCCTGCGCGAGGCGACCGAGTGGGTCAAGCAGCGCCTCGACGACTTCGAGGGCGTGGTCGAGATCTCCGACTCCGACCGCGTCGGCAAGGACGAGCTGCAGCTGATCCGGCTGACCCCGGCCGGGCGCGCCGCCGGCTTGACGCTGCGCGACGTCGCCGCGCAGGTGCGCGCCGCCTTCTACGGCGACGAGGCCCAGCGCCTGCAGCGCGGCCGCGACGAGGTGAAGGTGATGATCCGCTTCCCGGAGGAGGACCGGCGCACGCTGGACTCGCTCGAGGAAATGAAGATCCGCACCCGGCTCGGCGAGGAGATCCCCTTCCGCCAGGTCGTCGAGTACGACTTCGGCCGCGGCCCCGCGGTGATCAATCGCACCGACCGCCGGCGCTCGATCAAGATCACCGCGGACACCGTGGGGGAGACCAACGGCACCGAGGTCTCGGCCGACCTGGAGGCGAACACCCTCTCCCAGCTGTCATCCCGCTTTCCCGGGGTCAACTACGCCTTCGAGGGCGAGCAGAAGGACCAGGCCGACAGCGTGCGCGAGATCGGCACCGGCTTCCTCGGCGCGCTGGTGATCATGTACGTGCTGATCGCCGTCCCGCTGCGCTCCTACTGGCAGCCGCTGATCATCATGTCGGTGATCCCCTTCGGCATCATCGGCGCGATCGGCGGCCACGTGCTGCTCGGCATGAACCTGTCGATCATGTCGATGTGCGGTCTGGTCGCGCTGGCCGGGGTGGTGGTGAACGACTCGCTGGTGCTGGTCGACTACGTCAACCGCCACCGCAGCGAGTCGGCGACCATCCGCGAGGCGGCGGTGACCGCCGGCGGGCGCCGGTTCCGGGCGATCCTGCTCACCTCGCTGACCACCTTTGCGGGCCTCATGCCGATGCTGCTCGAGACCGACATGCAGGCGCGCTTCCTGATCCCGATGGCGGTCTCGCTCGGCTTCGGCATCCTCTTCGCCACGGTCATCACCCTGTTCCTGGTGCCGAGCATTTACCTCCTGCTCGAGGACGTCCGCCGCCTGCCCGGGCGGCTGCGACGCCGCTTCGGCTCGCGGGGCGGGGTGGCGGAGGGCGCCTGATTCGAACCTTGAGCGGGGTTCTCCGGACGGCTTCAATGGCCGGATGAATCCGCGGTTCGCCGGGCTTCCGGTCCTTCTGCTCACGGTGCTGCCGGCGACCGGCGCGAGCCTGTTTCCACAGCCGGGCGAGGAGGCCCGTCTCTCGACCGAGTTCCACGAGGTTTCCGGAACCCTGCGGGTGATCGACGGCGACAGCCTGATGGTGGAGAACTTCACCTACGACGGCGGCGGCCCGGCGGTTTATTTCTACCTCGGTGAGAGCGACAGCCCCGCGGCCTTCGGCTCCGGCATCCCGATCGGCCCGCTGCTCTCCGGGACGGTCTTCGATGGCAGCCAGGCGTCGTTCGCCGTCGACCTCCCGGCCGGGCAGACCTTTGAGGGCTACGGCGCGGTGTCGGTGTGGTGCGTCGACTTCCAGGTGTCCTTCGGCTCAGGTGCCTTCGCGCCGGTGCCGGAGCCGGCCGCCGCGGGTTGGCTCGGGATGGGCGCGGCCTGCGCCATGCTGCGGCGGCGGCGCAGGTGAGGGGCGCCGGGTCGCGGGATGGTCGCGTGCCGCAACGCACCGATCCGGCTCCTAGCGGGGAAAGCGCAGCTCGAAGGTGGTGCCCGGGTCGGATCCGTCGGTGACGGAGATCGTCCCGTCGTGGGATTCCATGATCCGCCGGCAGAAGGCCAGGCCCAGGCCGCTTCCCGGCGTGCCGGAGGCGTTCGATCCACGCGTCGCGGGCTGGAAGATCTTCTCGCGGTCCTCCGGCTGGACGCCGCGGCCGTTGTCGGCGACCCGGAGCAGGTGCCAGTCCGGGTCGTCCGCGGACTCGATCCGGATGAGGGGAACCTCATCGGCGCGATACTTCACGGCATTGTCGATGAGGTTGGTGAAGAGCTGGACGAGCAGCACCGGATTGCCGCGGACGGTGGGCAGCCCGCCGTCGACCTCCACCCGGGCGCCGTGCTCGCCGATGAGGTGGGAGGTGTTCCTGCGGGCGTCGGCCAGGACCGCGTCCAGCGCGATGTCCTCGAGCTCCTCGTCGTTGCGGCGGCTCATCGCCTGGGAGTGGAGCTCCTTCACCAGCTGGTCCATCTGGCGGAGCGCGCCGTGGAGGACCTCGACCTGCTTTTCCAGCGGCGCGGAGTCGCCGGATGACAGGCTTTCCCGCATCAGCTCCACCGTGAACATCGCGCTGCCCAGCGGGTTGATCAGGTCGTGCGTGACGATGCCGGTGAACTCCTCGAGGTCGCGGTTGCTGCGCCGCAGTTCCCTCTCGGTCTTCCGCGTCAGCTCGAGCTGGGTGGCGAGTCGCTCGGCCCACTCCTCCCGCTGCCGCTCCGCGCGCTTGTGCGCCGAGATGTCCTGGACGGTGCCCACCATGCGCTGCGGGTGCTCCGCGACGAAGCTCACCTGGCCGGTGGCGGCGATCCAGCGGACGATGCCGTCGCGGTCGTTGCGGACCCGGTACTCGGCATGGAACCGGCCGCCTCCGCACGGGTCGAGTGAGCGGTCGACCGCGGCCCCCAGCGCCGCCAAGTCCTCCGCCTCGACTCCGGCCAGGAATCGCTCGTAGTCGACGTCCTCGTCCTCGGCGACTCCCCAGATCGACCGGGTGCGGTTGTCCCAGCGGATCTCGTTGCGGCTGATGTCCCAGTCGAAGATCCCGATCTCGGCCGCCTCGGTGGCGACATGGAGGCGTTCCTCGCTCTCGCGCATCGCCCGCTCGGCGCGGCGGAACACGCTGAGGTCGTGGGCGACCGCCGACGCCCCGAGAAGCTGTCCGCCGGGCCCGCGGATCGGCGAGACGGTGACGATCACCTCGACTCGCTGGCCATCCTTGCGAACGCGGATCGTCTCCCGCGCGTGCACCGCCTCACCGCGGCGGATCGTGGCGAGGATCGAGTCCAGCTCGTCCTTGTGGTCGTCCGGAAACAGCAGGTCGATCGAGCGGCCGACGACCTCCTCCGGGCGATAGCCGTACATCCGCTCGGCCGCGGCGTTCCAGCTGGTGATGCGCCCGTCGAGGTCCTTGCCGATGATCGCGTCGTGGGAGTGCTCGACGATCGACGCCAGCCACGCCCGCGGCGCCTCGGCGCGGACGCGCTCGGAAATGTCGACGATCATGGCGTAGAAGCCGACCACCTCGCCGCCGGCCGAGCGGTGGGGCATGTAGTCCACCTGCACGTCGCGCGGCGGGCCGTGGCGATACGGCAGGTGGGCCTCGAAGCTCACCGGTTCCCCGGACAGCACGCGGCCGATCGGGGCCTCGACCGTCGCGTAGGCCTCGGGCCCGACGAGTTCGGCGACGGTCCTGCCGACGACCTCTTCCTGCCCGAGTCCGAACCACTCGGTGTAGCGGGCGTTGCAGTAGCGGTAGACCTCGCCGCGGTCGCAGTAGGCGATGAGCACCGGGATGGCGTCGGTGACGAGTTGCAGGCGGTGTTCGCGATCGCGCAGTTCCCCCTCGTTGCGCACCCGTCCGATCGCCTCGCTGAGGATGTTGGCCACGGCCTCGAGGAAGTGGACGTCGTCGGGTGTGAAGGCGCGATGCTGGCGGGAATGGACCCCGAGCACTCCCCAGGGATCGCGGTCGCTGCCGATGATCACGCTCATGCCGCTGACCACGCCGTTTTCAGTGAGCAGCGGGGGACCCTGGAAGCGCTCGTCCTCGGCCAGGTTCTCGACGACCACCGCGCCGCGGCGGCCGAGGGTGTAGCCGGCCTGCGACCCGCACCCGGAAGAGACCGCGGCGGACCCGACCAGCCCGGGCGGCCAGCCGGCGCCGGCGGTCAACAACAGGGACTCGCCGCCGGGTTGGAGTTCGAGGATCTTGGCGAGCTCCACGTCGAGCACCTGGCGGAGGGTCTCGAGGGCCTCTTCGAAGAGCGGCGCGAGGACGCCCGTGCGCAAGGCCGAGCGACCCAGGCGGGCGATCGCGACGATCCGGTCGTAGGGCATCGTCGGGTCGCCACCCGGTCGGTATCCGGCGGGGGCCGAAAGCGGGGGGGGATGCGGCTCGGAGGGCATCGCGTTTCGAGGTGGCGAGGTGGCGGCCACCGGCACGGCGGCATGGCGCCGGTCGTCCCGACCGTATGGGCTCAACGCGGCCGGAAGGCGAGCAAAATGAGCCGTCCCGGGGCCTCCGTCCTCGATTGAGGATTGCGCCGCCCGGGCCTTGCCCCTGAAATGCGCCGCCCGGCGACGGGCCACCGAAACTCATGGATTACACGCAGAAGATCGCGCGGCAGGTCGCGGAGATCCCCCGCTCGGGGATCCGCGACTTCTTCGAGCTCGTCCAGGGCCGCGAGGGGGTGATCTCCCTCGGGGTCGGCGAGCCCGACTTCGTCACCCCCTGGCACATCCGCGAGGCCGCCATCTACGCCCTCGAGAAGGGCCACACCAGCTACACCTCGAACCTCGGCCTGCCCGAGCTGCGCAAGTCGATCGCCCGATACGTGGGCAACTTCTTTCACGTCGACTACGAACCGCTCAGCGAGGTGCTGGTCACCGTCGGCGTCTCCGAGGCCATCGACATCGCCCTTCGCGCGCTGGTCAATCCGGGCGACGAGGTGATTTTCCACGAACCCTGCTACGTGTCGTACTCGCCGAGCATCGCGCTGGCCTACGGCAAGGCGGTCGCCGTCGAGACCCGCAAGCGCAACGGCTTCGCCCTCAAGGCCGACGAACTGCGCAAGGCGATCACGCCGAGGTCGCGGGTGCTGATGCTGAACTTCCCGACCAACCCGACGGGGGCGACGATCGACCGCGCCGACCTCGAGGAAATCGCCGCCCTGTGCATCGAGCACGACCTGATGGTGCTCAGCGACGAGATCTACTGCGAGCTGCGCTACGACGACAATGGCGGCGACGGCGGCGTGGAGCATGTCTCGATCGCCTCGCTGCCCGGCATGCGCGAGCGCACCGTGCTGCTCCACGGCTTCTCCAAGGCCTTCGCCATGACCGGTTTCCGCCTCGGCTACGCCTGCGCGCCGAAGCCGGTGGTCGAGGCGATGATGAAGATCCACCAGTACTCGATGCTCTGCGCGCCGATCATGAGCCAGATGGCCGCGATCGAGGCGCTCGAGAACGGCGCCGAGCCGGTCGCGCGGATGCGCGAGAGCTACCGCCAGCGGCGCGATTTCGTCGTCCGCCGGCTCAACGAGATGGGCCTCGAGTGTCACTCGCCGGGTGGCGCCTTCTACGTCTTCCCGGACATCCGCAGGACCGGGCTGGCGAGCCGCGACTTCGCGATGCGCCTGCTTGACGAGGAGGGCGTCGCGGCCGTCCCGGGCACCGCCTTCGGTGCCTCGGGCGAGGGCTTCCTGCGCTGCTGCTACGCGACGAGCTTCGACGAGCTGCGCCTGGCGATGGACAAGATGGAGGCCTTCGTCGGCCGGCTGTGAGCACCATGGACCGGGTCGACCAGCTGAGGCTCGAGCAACCCGGCCGCTGGGCGGTCGCCCAGGTGGTGCCCTTCGGCGCCTTCATGCTGCTGCTGCTCGGCTTGCAGCTCTTCGCCAGCTTCCTCCAGCTCGAGGCCCCGTCGGCGCCGTGGTGGCGGCGGACGCCGGAGCAGTGGCTCTATCCGCTCCAGGTGATCGTCTGCCTGCCGTTGCTGGCCCGCTGGTGGCGCTGGTACGAGTTCCGCTGGTCGTGGAAGTGGTCGGCGGTCGGCGTGCTGTTCGGTGCGGTGGGGATCGGCTTCTGGCTGCTGCCCAGCTTCCTCTACGACCGCATGGGCCTCGAGGGCGAGGCGGCGGGGATCCTCAAGTGGCTCGGCCTCGCCGAGCGCAACGAGGGCTTCAACCCGGGCGATGTCTTCGCCCCGGGAAGCGCCGGCTGGTGGACCTCGCTGGTGGTGCGCTTCATCCGAGCGGCGGTGGTGGTGGCGCTGGTCGAGGAGATCTTCTGGCGCTCCTTCGTGATGCGCTACGCGCTCGACTGGGACGGCGACTACTGGAAGCAGCCCTTCGGCAAGCCCTCCTGGCTCAGCTACGGCGTGGTGACGGGGATGTTCGTCTTCGCCCACCAGGCCGTCGACCGCCCGGCCGCGGTCATCTACGGCAGCATGACCTACGCGCTCTGCGTGTGGAGCCGCAACCTCGGCGCCTGCGTCGTGATGCACGCGGTGGCCAATTTCCTCATGGGCCTCTACATCATGGGGACCGGGAACTACGGCCTGTGGTGAACCGGGCGGTGGCGGGGTCCGTGCCCGAGTTCCGCGGCGGCGGTGGATTCCCTCAGCCCGGCTCCCGCATCCTGGCGACCATCTCGGCAAGCAGTTGGTCGAGGCGACCGATGCTGTGATCGTCGCGGAAGCTGGCATAGTCCGGGTCGAGCGGGCGGCGGTTCCAGTCGGCGCCGTCCAGCAGGCGTCCGATCGCCTCGAAGGCTGCCTCGCTGTCGCCTTCCTGGATGGTCAGCCCGATGCGGTAGCGGGCGACGCGCTCGCCGATGCACTCGCCGGCCGTCGCGAGGGTTGGGATCTCGAAGGCGGCGGCCTTGCTGAGGGTGCCGCTGCTGCCCTGGAAACCCTCGTAGGCGGCCCAGGCGAGGTCGAAGCTGGCGAACAGGGCGTTGAATTCGGCCTCGGTCGGGATCCGCGGGGCTTCGGGGTCGAAGTGGACGTTGTCGAGCACGCCGCTGGCCATGTCGTCGATGAAGCGCTCGATCCAGCGCTGTTCCCCGGGGGAGAACTCGGCCAGTCCGAAGGTCCCGGCAAAGACGAAGTACCAGGGCTTGCCCGCCTCGGCGGCCAGTCGGGCGACGCGCATCATGTTGAGCGCCCCCTTGCGCTTCTCGAGCCCGATCAGGCCGATGATCCGGCGGCCGGCGGCGGCGGCGAGGACCTCGTTGACGCGGGCAGGCGGCTGCTCGGGGCGCTCCGTCCGGGTGGCGTCGGGAAAGGCGTCGACCCGCAGCCCGGAGTAGCGCTCCATGGTTTCGATGAAGCGCTCGTCGAGCACGCCGATGCCCCGGCACAGCGGACTGCGCAGGATCGCGTCGCCCTTGGCGATGAGCCTCAGGCGGTGAAGCAGCGAGGGGGCGTGGCGGTGGTGGTGGTTGCGCAGGTAGAGCCCGCTCCACGGCCGGTCGATGGTGACCTCCGGGATGGAGGAAAGCGGCAGGAAGCGGAGGAAGCTGTCGAGGTACGGGAAATACACGAGGTCGGCGTGCCAGCCGGTCGCCTTCTCGGCGGCGCGCAGCCGCTCCGCGGTGCGTTGCCAGCGCTGCAGGGTGCGCAGCGGGTCGCCCTCGAAGCGGCCGTTGAACCAGCTGCGCCCGCCGGCCGGAAGCTCGTGCATCGAGACGTGGTCGCGCCGGTCCGCGGGCACCCCGGCGTGCTCGGCCTCGCGCACGGCGGCATCGGGGTCCGGGCAGAGGCCGATCACCCGGGCCCCGGCGCGCAGGAAGGACGCGGTGAACTGGCCGAAGTACATCGGATGGTGGCCGATCCACAGCGTGTCGACCAGCGCCACGGTGGGACGGGTGGGTTCCCCAGAGGTGGGGCGGGCGGGCTCCCCGGTGGCTGGGCGGGAGGGCTCCCCGGTGGCTGGGCGGGCGGGCTCCGGTTCAAGGGGCTGGAGGTTCTCAACCATGGCTGGGGGAGCGGCGGATCAGTGAGGCGCGGACGAAGAAACACTGCGGCAGTCCCACCATCACGCCGAAAATCAGCCCGGCGAGGCGTTCGTCGAAGGGGTTCGAGGTGGCCGACTCGCTGATCAGGCAGCAGGCGGCGATGAAAGGCAGGAAGGCGAGCCACTGGTCGGGACCGGCGCGGGCGGCGTTGGCGCGGGCGGCGACCAGGCTCGAGGTCATGGTCCCGCCGAGGAGCAGGACGTAGGCGCCCAGCGCGATCACCCCGCCGGAGAACAGCGAGTAGGTCCACACCGAGTGGCCGGCGAACCAGACCTCGTCGCCGAGCGGCTCGTCGGACGGGTAGACCAGGTAGAGCTCCGGCAGGTAGGCCGGGTCCCAGTAGTACGAGGCACCGATGCCGTGACCGAAGAGGTAGTGGATCTTGTCCTCGTTGAGGATCTTGAAGATCGCCTTGGCCTCGGCCTCGCGGGTCAGCCAGGAAACGTCGCGCGAGATGTTGCGGTCCTCGGCATGGTGGAACAGGCGCTCGTTCCAGCGCTCGATCAGGAAGGGCTTGGCCAGCGCGGCCACCCCCACGGCGAAGAGCGCCAGGCCGATCGCCGCGGCCACCGGGATCATCCGTCGCGGGACCTCGCCGAAGCGGTGCAGCCCCCAGCGCACCCCGAGCGTGAAGCACAGGATCGAGGCAGCGGCCGAGGCAGCGATGGGAAAAAGCAGCGAGCGGGTGACGGTGATCAGGATGCCGGTGAAGAGCACGCCGCAGGCGACCAGCAGGGTCCAGTGGAAGCGCGGCCGCAGCATCAGCGAACAGCCGATCCACGCCGCGATCCAGTTGTTCGCCGGGCTCTGCACCTCGACCCGGGCGATCTCCAGGGTGATGTCCTTGAAGACGAAGCCGTGGACCATGCGCCACAGCACGTTGGTGCAGGCGGCGACGAAGACCGGGGCGACGATGCGTGACGGCCGGACCCCCGCGCAGGCGGCGATGTGGGCATTGAGCATCCCGGCGAAGCACAGGCAGAGCGGCAGGATGATCCGCAGCGAGCGACCCGGGGCGACGCCCTGGACGACGGCATTGCCGAGCATGAAGGCGAGGAAGGAGGCCCAGAAGATCAACAGCCAGGCGCCCGGGCGGACCAGCAGGTGGCGCCAGCCGAGCAGCAGGATGCCGCCGGTGGAGCCGAGCGCCGCGGCGAGGAAGACGAGTTGGTCGATGCCGGCGCCACCACCACCGGCGCGGGCCTCGTCGGCGCGGTAGTCGAGGGCGAAGGCGAGCAGGAAGACCCACAGCAGCCGCTCGATCCACCTCGCCTCCGGCGCGGCGGGGATCGCCACGGGGTCGTCGTCGGCATGGCTGGCGGCGGGCATGGCGGCGGGGTCAGGAGGAACGCAGCGCCCCGGCCAGCGCGGCACCGCGGTCGCTCCAGTGGAAGGCATCGCGGCACCGGGCGTGGGCCGCGGTGGCCGCGGCGGCGAGAAAGTCGACGTCGTCGATCCGCCGCGCCACCGCCGTGACGAGCCCGGCGGGGTCGTCGGCGACGATGGCCTCGCGCTCGTGGTCGAGCGGCAGGCCGCTGAGCGCCGGGGCGATCGAGGCGACCGGCAGGCCGCGGAAGATGTAGTCGAGCGCCTTCAGCTTGAAGCCGCCGCCGAGCGCCTCGGGGATCAGGCCGATGCGGGCGGACCCGAGGATGGGGTCCATCGACGGCACGTTCGCCCGGAACTCCGCCCAGGGGTGGCGCGCGGCCAGCTCGCGGAAGTATTCCGGGTCGGTCTTGCCGGCCACGGTGAAGGCGATGCCGCGTGCGGGGAAGACGCCCGCGGCCGCGTCCAGGAAGGTCTCGAGGTTGCGCCGCTTGGCGATCCACTGGAAGGCGCCGGCGAGTACGACCCGGCGCGGGGTGTCGGCGCCGGGAGGTGAGGGGGCCTCCTCCGGGGCGTCGTAGCCGGGCGGAAGCACGAGGTAGTCCGGATCGGGAAACTCGCGGCGGAAGGCGTCGCGGTCGCGCGGGGTGATCGCGGTGACCAGGTCGGCCCGGCGGCACAGCTCCCGCTCGAGGATGCCGTACTTGCGGGCGTCGCCACGCAGCAGGATGCCGAGCAGCGGCGAGCCGGTGTTGCCCGCGGCGACCTCGGCACGGACGCTTGCCTCGTGGTTGTGGGCGACGTAGGCGATCCGGGTGCCCGGCGGCGGGACGCGCAGCTCGCCGAGCGCCCAACCGCAGGCAGCCTGGTCGATGAGGATCCAGTCCCAGCTGCGCGCCGCCAGCAGCTGGCGCAGCATCCGCCGCATCGGCGGATTGCCGAGGCGGTGGGCGTCGCTCGGCAGGCGCGAGAAGACGGAGTGCGGCGACTTGCCCGGGATCGGCCCGCACAGCGTCCAGCCGGACGGCGCCGGGGCCCCGGCATCGGCCGGCCCGGCGGAGTGGGCCAGCAGCGCCAGGTCGACGTCGGGCTGGGCCGCGAGCGCCCCGACCAGCCCCCGGGTGTAGATCAACTCGCCGCTGTCGGCCGGTCGCGGGTCCTGCCGGGTGATCCAGAGGCAGTGCATCAGCTCGAGAGGATGCGTTCGAAGGTGTCCGCCGTGAGCTCGATGGGGAAGGTCGCCTCGGCGTAGGCGCGGGCCTTGCCGGCGAGGCGCCCGCGAAGTTCCGCCGACTCGCGGAGCCGGTCGGCGGCGGCGAGGAAGCCCTCACGGTCGGCCGGCGCCACGGTCAGGCCGGCCTGGTGGTCGCGGGTGATGCGTGCGGCGAGGTTCGGCGGCGGCACGGCGAGCAGCAGCGGCCGGCCGGCGCAGAGGTAGCTGAGTGTCTTGGAGGGCACCGAGAACACCCCGGCGTCCTCCTCGAGCAGGCCGACCAGGACGTCCCCGCTGGCGAGCACCTCGGGGAGGCGATCGATCGGCTGGTACGGCAGCAGGACGAGGTTGTCGGCAGCGGTCTTATTCTTCTGCTCGGCGAGCCACTTGGCGCCGATGCCCTCGGAGACGACGACGATGCGCACCGCGGGGTCGTCGCGGTAGCGCTCGGCGAGCTCGAGCAGGCGCGCCGGGTTGTGCTTCATTCCGATCGTGCCGGAATAAAGGAAGACGAACTTGTCGTCGAGTCCGTGCTCGCGGGCCCAGGCGTTGTCGCGGGGATGGGCGGGGATCTCCTCGATGATCGCCCAGTTCGGCACGACGTCGACCCCGGCCGGATCGACGTCGAACTCGCGCGCGAGGATCGGCGTGAAGTCCTCGGTGATCACCACCACCCGCGTGCTGCGGCCGAACTGGCGACGGTCGAGCCGGCGGTACCAGCCGCCGACCCAGCCGCCGGCGAGCGGGATCTTGCGCCGCAGCAGCTTGTCGACCGCCAGGCTGTAGAAGTCCTGGACCCAGTAGTAGAACCGGCCACCGGCATCGACCGTGGCCCGGCTGATCGGTTCCTGGGTCTCGGTGGGCGTGTTCCCCGACAGCACGGCGTCGGGTTTCCACTCGCGGATGAAGTCGGCCGCCGCCCGGCCATAGCGGACCTCCATGTTGCGGCGCCGCAGGAAGGAGTACTTGTAGCGGGGATACTCCGGATCCATCGGGATCTCGCGGAACTCGAGCCCGGCGGCATCGCCCTCGCGGCGGCGCAGGTCGCCGCGGGGGGTCTGCAGGGCGCTGGCGAAGGCGTGGACCACCTCGTGGCCGCGCGCGGCGAGGGCGCGGCTGAGGGATGTCGGGAAGGGATGCCCGGCGTAGTCGTGGACCACGATTCTCATTCGGGGTGGAGCGGGGGAGACCCCGGCTCACCCGGAGATCGGGCAGAGTTTAAGAAACCTGAAGCATCCGTCAATGACGCGGCGGCCACGCGATCGCGGGGGACGGGCGCTTCCCGGCGCGTTGCCGGCCGCCTCCTAGCGCCGGCGGCGCAGCACCGCGGCGCCCAGGCCGAACAGCGCGAGCAGCGCCGTGGAGGGCTCGGGGACGAGGATCAGGCTGGATCCCGAGGGATTGAGGGTGATCACCGAGCCCTTGTTGGCGGTGTGGTCCGGGTCGAGCCAGAAGATCACCCGGTTGCCGGGATCGTAGCCCGGTCCGCCCCAGTTGTTGAGCTCGGCCTCGGCGATCCAGGCGTTGGCGGTGGCGATCACCGCGTTGGCCTCGTCCTGCTGGATGCTGGAGCCGACGTTGTTGCGGACGTAGTAGTTGCCCGCGCCGGTGCCGACGTCGGGAACCAGGTCGTAGAGCACCTCCCAGATCGCCGCCTGCATGGCCGCGGCATCGAGGCGGTTCCCGGAACTCGCCGCCGCGTAGTAGTTCTCGAGGAGGTAGGCGGCGCGGAGCAGCCGGCCGGCGATGTAGTGGCTCACGCCGTCGGCCTGGAAGATCGCGTTGGCCGAGGCAAAGTCGAGCGCCTGGTAGATGTGGGTCTCGCCGAGGCTGGCCGAGGCGTGGAAGGGGGTCTCGGAGTCGATGTCGAAACCGACCAGGCCGCGGGTGCCGGAGAACAGCCCGCCGGGATCGCCCTCGAAGGTGCCCGGAGTCCCGGGCGCGACCGAGGAAAGCGCGCCCGGGTTGGTGGGAAGCAGGCCGACCTCGCCGACGAAGCCGGAGTAGTCGCTGCTGACCAGGTGATCACTGATCGAGGCGCCGTCGAGCGCGGCGTCGACGCTCGACGAGGAACCGGCAGCGGTCCAGAACTCGAGGGATTGGGCGTGGCCGAAGACCGTCAGGGAGACGGCGAGGGCAGCGCGGGCGATGATGCGGAACATGGACTTGGTGAGTGGTTGACCGAGTCCGGTTCTAGGACGGAAATTATCCGGGGCAACCAATTTTTCGGGAGCCCAAACCATCCGGATTTACTATCACTCCAAATAGCCAAAACGATCGCCGAATCGGGCCTAACTTTTTACTCTTCGAAAGGATCGGGAAGGGTCGGCGTATCGGAGCGTTGCGCGGGCGGTGCCGGGCGACGGGTTTGACCGGCCGCCAGTTGTCGCTTAAGTTTTTTAAATAAACCCATGAGGCGATTTTTTTTCCTGAGTCTGGCCTTCTGCGCCCTCAGCGGGGGGCTGCCAGCCCTTGAGCCCGCGGCGAAGCTGTCGAGGGGCGAGGACCCGGAATACATCCGCGAGGCGGCGATGCGGGTCGATCGGCTGGTCGCCGGCTGGTACCGCAGCAGGGACTTCGCGGTGCCCGAGGTGACGGACGACGCGACCTTCCTGAGGCGTGCCTTTCTGGTGGCGATCGGCCGGATTCCGACGGCCGAGGAGGCCTTGTTCTTCATCGAGATCGACGACGCGGACAAGCGCCGCCAGCTCGTCGACTACCTGTTGGCGAGCCCCGGCTACGGCAGCCACATGAGCAACTGGGCCTTCGACCTGCTGCGCGTGACCGATGGCAAGACCGGCTTCGGCGGCACCTTCGAGCCGTACCGCCAGTGGGTGCGCGAGGCGATCGATGCGAACATGCCGTGGGACGAGTTCACCCGCGAGCTGCTCGCCTCGGGCGGCAGCGGCTGGGACCCGGAGACCGCCGCGGTCGGTTACTACGTGCGCGACCGCGGCATGCCGCTCGACAACCTCGCCAACACCACCCGGATTTTCCTCGGTTCGCGGATGGAGTGCGCGCAGTGCCACGACGACCCCTTCGGTGACACCGAGAGGCTCGACTTCTACGAGCTCGCCGCCTTCACCAACGGCCAGGGCGAGGGCGGCAAGGGCCTGATGCGCGAGTTGTGGAACGAGCTGCGCGACGAGCGCAGCGAGCGCGGCCTCGACTACCGCGTCGGACAGATCCTGTGGGACCGCGTCTACGGCATGGCGCTCAGCGGCGGCGGCAGCGGCCGGATCGAGCTGCCGCATGACTATCAGTACCGTGACGGCCAGCCCGGCGAGCTGGTCGGCGGGCGCACGCCCTTCGGCAAGACGGTGCGGATGTCGGAGCGCGACGACGCCGACGACGGCCGCGAGCAGCTGGCCGACTGGGTCACCACGCGGACCGGCGAGCAGTTCGCCTCGGTCATCGCCAACCGAATGTGGGAGCGGGTGATGGGGCGTGGGGTCTACGAGCCGGTCGACGAATACAAGCCCTCGGCCGAGACGCACCTGCCGGAGCTGATGAACCTGCTGGTGGTGCTGATGCGCGAGGTCGACTACGACCTTCGTGCCTTCCAGAAGATCCTCCTCAACACCAAGACCTTCCAGTTCGTGCCCAACCCGAAGCCGTCGAAGGTGGCCGGCGGCGACGACTTCCACGGTCGCCAACTCGGCCGGCTCACGGCCGAGCAGATCTGGGACTCGCTGATCACGCTGGCTTCGGGCGACCCCGACGGGAAGCCGCGGCGCAAGGCCGACCTCCGGGTCCGCGTCGGCGGCAAGCCGGTGCTCGAGGGAAGGACCGACATGGTGGAGCTGTCCCGCGAGGTGCTCGAGCTGAAGAGCGAGGGCGAGGTCCGGGACTACTTCGAGAACCTGCTCGCCGAGGTGAAGGAGGGCGGTGCCTCGGCGTCCGATGCGGGGAGCTCGATGATGATGTCGGTGCAGCGCGGCAAGAGCTACGGCCGCAACGCGCAGGTGCGGGCCTCCGAGTTGCCGAGCCCGGCGCCGCGCGACCACCTGCTCTACCTCTTCGGCCAGTCGGATCGCGAGGTGGTCGAGGGCGCCAGCCGCGAGCCGAACGTCGGCCAGGTGCTGACCCTGATGAACGGCTTCGTGCAGGAGCAGCTGGTCAACAACCGCAATGCCCACGTCTACAAGAGTCTCGAGGGCGTCGATGACGACCAGGAGAAGGTCCGCCGGCTCTACCTCGCCGTGCTCGGCCGCCCGCCGTCGGACGAGGAGATGGGCTGGATGGTCGACGAAATCGGAGCGGCCGGGGAGTCGGGCATCCGCAACATCGTCGCCGCCCTCGTGATGAGCTCCGAATTCCTCTTCCTGCAGTAAACCCGCACCCCGCCATGAATCCACGCGACATCCACCGCCACGACGAGCTGACCCGCCGCCAGTTCGTCTCCAACGCCGCCCGCTGGTACCTCGGGGTCAACCTGTTCCCGATGCTCGGCAGCAGCGTCGCCTCCGCCGCGACCGGGACACCGGGGAAGGCGAGGGCGAAGAACGTCATCTACCTGTTCATGTCGGGCGGCATGAGCCACCTCGACACCTTCGACCCGAAGACCAAGAAGGACGTCATGGGCGAGACCGAGCCGATCGCGTCGAGCGCCGATGACATCTTTGTCGGCAACCAGCTGCCCAAGACCGCCGGGGTCATGGACAAGGTCTGCGTGGTCAACTCGATGAACTCGCGGCAGGGCGCCCACGAGCAGGGCTCCTACATCATGCACACCAGCTACGCCATGCGCGGCACGGTGCGGCACCCATCGCTCGGGGCCTGGGTGCTCAAGCTCGGCGGCCGGCTGAACCCGGAGATCCCGGGCTACGTCGCGATCGACTCCTCGCCCGAGCTCACCGGCGGCGGCTTCTTTGGCGCCAAGTATGCCGCCGCCCCGGTCGGTAGCGCCAGCGAGGGCCTCAAGGACAGCCATCGCTCGCCGGCCGTGAGCGAGGACGATTTCAATCGCCGCCTTGCCCTCGCCGACCGGCTCAACCGCCAGTTTCACGGCCGCTACGAGAATGCCGACGTCAAGGCCTACGAGGAGCTCTACCAGGAGGCGATCAAGCTGATGAAGAGCGAGGACCTCAAGGCCTTCGACATCCGCAAGGAGTCGGGTGGGACCCGCAAGCTCTACGGCGACGGCCGCTTCGCCCAGGGCTGCCTGCTGGCGCGGCGGCTGGTCGAGCACGGGGTCCGCTTCGTCGAGGTCCAGCTCGGCGGCTGGGACACCCACTACGACAACTTCGCCGGCGTCGCCGGGCGCTGCCGCGAGTTCGACCAGGCCTACGCCGGCCTGATCACCGACCTCGCCAAGCGCGGCATGCTCGACGACACCCTGGTGGTGGTTGCCACCGAGTTCGGCCGCACCCCGGAGATCAAGACCGAGCACAACAACGGCCGTGACCACCATCCCTCGGCCTTCACCTGTCTGCTTGCCGGTGGCGGTGTGAAGGGGGGCTACCGCCACGGCGAGACCGACCCGAAGGGCAACAAGGTGCGCAAGGACCCGGTCAGCGTGCAGGACTTCAACGCCACCATCGCCCACGCCCTCGGCATTCCCCATGAGCTGGTGGTCATGTCGCCCAGCCAGCGCCCCTTCCGCATCTCCGACAAGGGCACGCCGGTGATGGGGGTGTTTGCCTAGGGGGGAAGGGCTGGCCGGCACCGCTGCGCCCCGGCCGGGGTCGGATGGCGTGACGGCACCCACGGCAACGTCGCGTTGCTCCCCAAAGTTTCGCTACCGAAAGCCGAGATCCTAATAACAGGACACACCTTTAATCGGGACACACCTTTAATCGGCAATGATTCTTGCCGGTGGTTGGGGTGGGTAGTAGGGGTGGGGCATGGCGAGGGCACGGTGGATCGCTCCGTGGAGCGAATCGAAGAGCAAGCCGGCGGTGTATCACCTGATTTCACGGGTGGTGGAGCGGCGCTTCGCCTTCGGGGCGGAGGAAAAGGAGAAGTTCCGCACGCTGATGCGCATGACCGAGAAGTTTACCGGCTGCCGGGTGCTGAGCTACTGCATCATGTCCAACCACTTCCACATCCTGTTGGAAGTCCCACCCAAGGGTGCCCTGGCGCTTTCCGACGAGGATCTGCTGCGCCGGGTCGCGGTGTTTTATCCGAAATGGAAGGTCGCCGAGTTGGAGGAACGGCTCGCGGCGGCAGCGGACTCGCCGGCGCTGCACGCCGAGCTGGTCGAGGCCTACGCCTACCGAATGCACGACCTCAGCGAGTTCATGAAGATGCTGCTGCAGCGCTTCTCAAGCTGGTTCAACCGCCGGCACGAGCGTCGCGGACGGTTGTGGGAGCAGCGCTTCAAGAGCGTGCTGGTGGAGAACGGCACGGCGGCGCGGACGATGGCCACCTACATCGACCTGAATCCCGTAAGGGCCGGCATTTCCCAGGATCCGGCGGAATATCGCTGGAGCAGCTACGGCGAGGCGGTGGGCGGGGGAGGAAAGGCGCGTGCCGGCCTGGTGCGGGCGTGGCGTGGTCACGAGGGCGTGGCGGGAACGGCCCGCGGCTGGTCGCAGGGCGGGCTGTCGCGGCAGTATCGGATGGTGCTGATCGGGCAGGCGGCGGAAGTCCGGGCGAATGGCGAAGTCCGCCGGATCGGCATGCCGGTGGAACGGGCGAGGCGCGAGCGTGCCGAGCTGGATGCCACGGAGCGCGACCTGCGGATCTCGCGGGTGATCCGACACCGGGTGCGCTATTTCACGGATGGGGCCGTGATCGGCGGGCGCTCGTTTGTGGACGAAGTGTTCGCGGAGTGCCGGGAGTTCTTCGGTCCGAGGCGCAAGAGCGGCGCGCGGAAGCCGCGCGGGTCGCTGTCAGAGCTGGCCGGCGAATTGTGGACCGCGCGGGATTTGCGGGTCGAGACAGGTTAGGCGATGGGCCGACGGGCCTCGGTGGCGAATGGAGGTGCCTGGGACGGTGACTCGCCCCTTGCGGCATTTCCCGTATGAGCTAGGGGTTGCGGAGCGTAAATCCCAGCGTCCATGAGCAGCCTCACCGCCACCACCAGCCCCGCCACGACCCCACCGACTCCCGCCGAGGCCGCCGCGGCGCTCGATGCCCACGTCCGCGAGATGGTCGCCTGGCACTTTTCGCCCGAAACCGGCTGCCCCTACTGGCTCGAGCGCGCCGCGGAGCTCCCCTTCGACCCCCGCGAGATCGACACCTTCGCCGACCTGCTGCAGTTCCCGCACTTCGACGACGAGGTGCTGCGCAAGGAGGACCCGGCGCGATTCATCCCGAAGGCCTTCTCCGGGCGGCCGTACAACGTCTTCGAGACCGGGGGCACCACCGGGATGCCCAAGCAGCGGATCGGCTGGGACGACTTCCGCACCGACTACACCGAGTTCTCCGAGCACTACGGGCCGGACTTCTTCCCGCAGGGCGCCAACTGGCTGATGGTCGGGCCGACCGGGCCACGGCGGCTGCGGCTGGCCATCGAGCACCTCGCCAACCTCCGCGGCGGCGCATGCTACTTCATCGACCTCGACCCGCGCTGGGTGAAGCGCCTGATCGGGATGGGCGAGATGCGCATGGCCAAGCTCTATCAGGAGCACGTCATCGACCAAGCCGCGACGATCATCCGCCACCGCGACATCGGCTGCCTGTTCACCACGCCCAAGCTGCTCGAGTCGCTCGCCGAGCGGATGTCGCTCGCCGATGCCGGCATCCGCGGGGTCTTCGCCGGCGGCACCACGATGACCCCGCAGTACGTCCGCTTCATCGAGGAGGAGGTGCTCGAGGGGAAGATCAACTTCGCGCCGACCTACGGCAACACCCTGATGGGCCTGGCGATCAGCCGCCGGCGCGGACCGGGCGAGTACTCGCTGACCTACCACGCGCCGCAGCCGCGCGCGGTGCTGCGGATCGTCGATCCCGAGGCGACCACCGAGCTCGTGCCCTACGGCGAGTATGGCCGGGTCGAGCTCACCACCCTGACCAAGGAGTTCTTCATGCCGCGCTTCCTCGAGCGCGACGAGGCGATCCGCCGGGAGCCCTGCGACGAGTTCCCCTGGGACGGGGTCGGTGACGTTCGGCCGTTCCAGAGCGGGAGCAAGACGGTGATCGAGGGAGTTTACTGATTTCCGATCGATGATTGCCGATTGCCGATTTCTCGCCCGGCCCGGGGTTGTGGCGCTGGGAAGGGCCGTGCTGGCGACTCTCGCGACCGGGATCGGGCTGGCCGGCGGGATTCCGAAGATGGAGGAGAACCACCAGCTGCTCCGATCGACGCGGGTCGGCCCGGTGGAGTTCGAGCGGATCCATTTCGATGAGGCATTCGCGTGGCTCGAGTCCCGCTGGAAGGAGATCCATCCGGGCCGCGACTTTCCGGTCGCGGTTACCGACTTTGAGTTCGACTTTCCCCATGGCGAGCATGGGACGATCGTCACGCTGCGCCTCGCCAACCCGACGGCGTGGGACGCGCTGGACCACCTGGCATCGGCCTCGCGGCGTTCGATCCGGGTGGAGAACGGACTCGCCGGATTGGAAACCGCCTACCAGACGGTCGCGTCGAACCCGTGGTGGCCCGAGCTTCACGGGCCGTCGGAGGCGGTGCTGGGCAAGCTCGGAATCGGCCCGGCGTCCTCCGCCGAGGAAATTCATGCGGCCTACGGGAAGTATGATATTTGTTTCGACGCCTGGATGCCCGCCAGGATCGACGAGCAGGGGTGGCTGATCCTCACGGCACGGCGGTCCGAGCATCGCAAGATCGAGGGCCTCCACCATCTGCTGCGATCCGGCTTCTCGATTTCAAGGAACCCGCAACCCGGCAAGTGAAGCATCATCCAACCATGAGCATGCAGATTCCCATCCTCCGCCTCGGGCGCGAATACGAGTCGTACGACCGGGTCGAGCTGGACCTCGGCGGCGGCCGCGGGCTGGTGACCCACACGGCGAACCCCGGCCTGATCCGCCGTGACCTGCTGCGCATCGGCGAGGCCAGGGCGGCGCTGGACGCGATCCCGGCGGAGACCCTGGCCGCATACTGCGAGAAGGCCGCGGAGCTCTTCATGGAGGCGGAGCTGCCGGTCGGCGACGGCCGCCAGTCGCCGCGCGAGTATGTCGAGTCGCTCTCCGCGCTGACCCGCCTGCCGTACTCGCTGGTGCGAATGAACATGACGAAGATCCACGCCGCGATGTCGCAGGTGCGCACGGTGATCGGCGGGCTGACCCGGGGAATGCCGCTGGAGATCTTCGACCGCGGCCTGACCGAGCTCGGCGACCTGGCGGTGAACTATTTCCCCACCACCGACAGCCTCGGCGTGTCGCTGCCGAGCAACGCGCCGGCGGTCAACTCGCTGTGGATCCCGGCCCCGGTGATGAAGGTCCCGGTGCTGCTCAAGCCCGGGCGCGAGGACCCCTTCACTCCGCTGCGGATCGTCCAGGCGATGATTGCGGCCGGCTTCCCGCGGGAGGCCTTCGGCTTCTACCCGACGACCCACGAGGGCGGCGATACCCTGCTGACCACCTGCGGGCGGGGGATCGCCTTCGGCTCGGACGCGACGGTGAAGAAGTACTCCGTCTTCCCGAGCATCTCGGTGCACGGCACCGGCCGCTCGAAGATCCTGATCGGCGAGGACCTGATCGACCGCTGGGAGGAGTTCCTGCCGGTGCTGGTCGAGTCGGTCTCGGCCAACGGCGGCCGCTCGTGCATCAACACCTCGGCGATCCTGGTGCCGCGGCACCGCGACGCCATCGCCGACGCCTTGGCGGCGGAGCTGGCGAAGATCGAGCCGCGGGCGCGCGACGACGAGCAGGCGCTCTTGTGCGGCTTCGCCAATGCGGCGCTGGCGGAGGGCATCGACGGGCGGATCGGGTCGCTGCTGAAGGAGGCGGGGGCGGAGGACTTCACGGCGCGGCACCGCGAGGGCCCGCGGCGGGTCGAGGCCTTTGACCAGGTCTACCTCCAGCCAACCCTGGTGGCCTGCAGCGACCCGGACCATCCGCTGGCCAACACCGAGTTCATGTTCCCCTACGCGAGCATCGTCGAGCTGCCGCAGGCCGCGATGCTCGGAAAGATCGGCCAGACCCTGGTCGTAAGCGCCATCACGGAGGATCCGGACTTCATCGCCGACCTGCTGCTGAGCCCCGACATCGAGCGCCTGAACCTCGGGCCCTACCCGACCAACCGGGTGCAGTGGGAACAGCCGCACGAGGGCAACCTGTTCGAGTTCCTCTACCACCGCCGGGCGATCCAGGGGGATGTCGCGGGTGTGTAGTCCATCCAGGCCGCTTCCCGGGACTCCGGGGACGGTTGTTGGAATGCTAGCGCGCCCCGAGCCTCTAATTTCCCGAACCAAGCGTGGTTCCGCCCAATTTGGTTTCAACGCACGGAGGCCGCAGGCTTCGCAGACTTTCGCGGGTGGGGAAACCCGGCCGCGGGGGACCTGCGGGGCCTGCGGCCATCGCCATTCCCCGGGAGCCCGCCACAAGCCCACGAAATGAACCCCTTCGAGACACGACCCAGCCCGCGCATCCTCTTCGGCGACGGCCGCCTGGCCGACCTGCCGGCGTGCGTGCGGGAGCTCGGCGCGTCGCGGCCGCTGCTGGTGACCGACCCGGGCATTGTCGCCGCCGGTCACGTCGGGCGGGCGGTCGACCTGCTGCGCGGGGCGGGCATCGGGGTCGAGGTCTTCGAGGGCGCCCACGTCAATCCCGCCGAATCCGACATCGAGGCCTGCCGCGCCTTCGCCGCCGAGCTCGCGCCGGACCTGATCATCGGCCTCGGCGGTGGCAGCAGCATGGACACGGCGAAGGGCTGCAATTTCCTCCTCAACAATGGCGGCCGCATGGGCGACTACCGCGGCTACGGCCATGCGCGCGAGCCGATGCTGCCCTTCATCGCCGTGCCGACGACCGCCGGGACCGGCAGCGAGTGCCAGTCGTACGCGGTGGTGTCGCGCGACGGCAGTCATGAGAAGATGGCCTGCGGCGACCCCAAGGCGCTGGCTCGGGTGGCGATCCTCGACCCCGAGTTGACCGCCTCGCAGCCGCTCGCGGTGGCCCGCCTGACGGCCCTCGACGCGCTGAGCCACGCGGTCGAGTCGGCGGTCTGCACGCGGCGCAACCCGGTGTCGATCGCCTCCTCGCGCCAGGCCTTCCGCCTGATCAAGGGGGTGATCGGGGAAGTCATCGCCGGCGAGGCGGGGGCGGCCTCGCGCGGCCGGATGCTGCTGGGCGCGGCCATGGCCGGCTCGGCGATCGAGAACAGCATGCTCGGTGCGGCCCATGCCACGGCGAACCCGTTGACGGCGCGCTACGGCGTGCCCCACGGCCATGCGGTGGCGCGGATGCTGCCCGCGGTGGTGCGCTTCAACATGGCCGCGGCCGAGGCGGCGGCGACCTACCAGGAGTTCTCCGGCTGGCTCGGCCGTCCGCTCGACGAGTGGCTCGAGGAACTGGTGGCGGCGGCGCAGCTCGATCCCGTGATGGTGCCGCTGGAGGACTTCGGCGAGTTGGTCGGGCTGGCGATGGAACAATGGACCGGCCAGTTCAACCCGCGTCCGCTCGATCGCGAGGGCGTCGCCGAGCTCTACGGCGAGTTGGTGGTGAAGGAGGTGGGGGCATGAGGCGGCTGGCCTGGGTGATCCTGCTGGCGGCCTGCAGCCCGGAGGAGAAGGGCGGAGGGTCCGTCGGTGGCGCTGAAGCCGGTGCCGAGCCGAGGGCGTGGAACACCGTCGAGTGGACGGTGACCCGCGGTGGCGGCGGCCTCACCGGTCGCGTGTCCGACCCGCTCCCGAGGGCCCTTGAGCTCGCCTGGACCTACGAGGCCGTCGCCGGCGTCACGGCCGAGGCGGTGATCGGCGGGGGCCGGGTTTTCGTCGGCGATGTCACCGGGATGTTTCATGCCATCGACCTCGCGGACGGCGGCAAGCTGTGGGAGTTCGAGACCGGCGACAGCATCGAGGCCGCAGCCTGCCTGGCCGGCGGGCTGGTGATCTTCGGGTCGAACGACGGCTGGCTGCGCGCGCTCGAGCAGGACAGCGGCAAGCTGGTGTGGCAGGTCGAGGGCGAGGACAAGTTCACCTCCGGGGCGAACCCGGTCGAAGTCGGCGGCGAGGACTGCCTGCTGGTGAACGGCTACGACGGCATCGCCCGCTGCCTGCGGCTCGCCGACGGCTCGGTGGTCTGGGAATACCCGACCTCCAACTACATCAACGGCAGTCCGGCGGTGGTCGACGGCAAGTGGACCGTCTTCGGCGGCTGCGACGCGATGCTGCACTGGGTCGGGATCGGGGACGGCGAGCTGGAGGCATCGGTCGAGACCGAGGCCTACATCACCAGCACCGTGGCGACGCTCGGCGACCGGGTCTTCAGCGGCAACTACGCCAACCAGGTGGTCGCGGCCACGGCCGCCGAGGAGGCCCCGCTGTGGGTCTACACCGACCGCGATTTTCCGTTCTTCTCCGCCCCGGCGGTCGGCGAGGAGGCTGTGTTCATCGGCTCGCGGGACAAGGCGCTGCATGCGATCGGGCGCGACAGCGGCGAGGGACTCTGGAAATTTCCCACCGGGGGCCGGGTCGAGAGCTCGCCGCTGGTGTTTGACGACGCCGTGGTTTTCGGGTCGAGTGATGGCAGGCTGTACGCGCTCGACCCGGCCGACGGCAGCGAGATCCTCGCCGTCGACCTCGGCGAGGAGCTGGTCGCCGCCCCGGCCTTCGCGGGCGGCACGATCGTGATCGGGGGCGGCGACGGATCCGTCTTCGCCCTCGCGGAGGCCCACAGCGAGAACCCGGCGGAGCAGAGCCAGACGAAACCATGAGTGACACGAAGACCGAAAAGAAAGGCGCCACCAGGGCGGGGAACTACTTCATCTCGAACTACCCGCCGTTCTCGTTCTGGTCCGACGAGGAGAACCGGCAGGTCGAGGAGGCGTACGCGCGCAAGCCGGAGGCCGATGTCGACCTCGGGGTCTACCACCACATCCCCTTCTGCCGGCGGCGTTGCCACTTCTGCTACTTCCGCGTCTACACCGACAAGAACGCCGACGAGATCAAGCACTACCTCGACTGCACGATGCGCGAGCTCGAGGACCTCGGTCGCCGCCCGCTGATGGAGGGCCGCAAGCCACGCTTCGTCTACTTCGGCGGCGGCACGCCCTCGTACCTTTCCGCCAAGCAGCTGGTCGAGCTGACCGACCGGATGAAGGCGGTGCTGCCGTGGGACGCGGCGGAAGAGGTCGCCTTCGAGTGCGAGCCGGGCACCCTGAACCCCGGCAAGCTGAGCGCCATCCGCGACATCGGCGTGACCCGCGTCAGCCTCGGCATCGAGAACTTCGACGACCGGATCCTCGAGATCAACGGCCGCGCCCACCGCACCAAGGAGGTGTTCCGCGCCTACGAGCGCGCCAAGGCGGAGGAGTTCGAGCAGATCAACATCGACCTCATCGCCGGCATGCTCGAGGAGACCGAGGAGAACTGGCGCCGCAACATCGAGCGCACCCTCGAGCTGCTTCCCGACAGCGTGACCATCTACCAGATGGAGATCCCGTACAACACGACGATCTACCGCGAGATGAAGGACAGCGGCAAGCTGGTGGCCCCGGTGGCCGACTGGGAGACCAAGCGGCGCTGGGTGCGCGAGGCCTTCGAGCAGCTCGAGTCCGCCGGCTACACGATCAGCAGCGGCTACACCGCGGTGCTCGACCCGGAGCGGACCAAGTTCATCTACCGCGACTCGCTGTGGAGCGGGGCGGACCTGCTCGGGCTCGGCGTCGCCTCGTTCTCGCACGTCGCCGGGGTCCACTACCAGAACCTCACCGAGATCGGCGACTACACCGCGGCCATCGAGGCCGGCCGTCCGGCCCTCAAGCGCTCGCTCAAGACCACGCCGGAGGAGCGCATGATCCGCGAGTTCATCCTGCGCATGAAGCTCGGCCACGTCGAGGCGGGCGACTTCCGCGACAAGTTCGGCGTCGACATCCTCGAGCGCTTCGCCGCGCCGCTCGGTGAGCTCCAGGACGAGGGACTGCTGCGGGTCGAGGACGGGCGGATCCTGCTCGATCGCGAGGGCCTGCTCTGTGTCGACAACCTGCTGCACGACTTTTTCCTGCCCCAGCACCAGACCGACCGG
Source organism: Verrucomicrobiia bacterium (assembly GCA_030430455.1). Classification (GTDB taxonomy): domain Bacteria; phylum Verrucomicrobiota; class Verrucomicrobiia; order Verrucomicrobiales; family Akkermansiaceae; genus Haloferula. The sequence goes on from JAUIJB010000004.1 coordinate 48,678, forward strand.
ATCGTCTGAGCCGTGGCCGGGAAATCCCCCCGGGTCCGGGGGATTCGCGGCCGCCGGGCCTGCCGGCAGGGGCGGAAGGTCGGGAAATTCCCGGACTGGCCAAGTGCCGCCGGGCATTCTAGCGTCCCGCGATGCCCACTGAATTCTTCGATCCCGCCGGCCTCCTCGAGAAGGGGGGACTGGTGATCTGGCTGCAGCTCGGGCTGGCCTTCTTCGGCGTGGTGTTCGTGATTGAGCGGATGTTCTTCTTCCACCGCGCCCGGATCAATGTCGGCGACCTGCTCGTCGGGCTCTCCAACCACGTCCGCCGCAAGGCCTATGCCGAGGCGATGCACGAGGCGGCCCGCGCGCCCGGGCCGGTGGCGCGGGTCAGCCACGCGATCCTGTTCCGCCACGACCTCGACCGCTCCGACCTGCGCGACGTCGCCCAGGAGGCGGGCCAGATGGAGGTCCCGCGGATCGAGAAGAACATCCGGGCGATCCTGGCGGTGGCGCTGCTGGCGCCGCTCACCGGGATGCTCGGCACGGTCATCGGCCTGTCCGAGACCTTCCAGCAAATGACGGCGCGCGGCGGCTACGCCGGACCCGGCGAACTCTCGGCGGGGGTTTTCGAGGCGCTGATCACCACCGCCTTCGGCCTGATCGTCGCCATCCCGGCCTACCTGTTCTACCTGTATTTCCTCGGCCGGGCGAAGCGCCTGTTCCACCGCATCGAGCGGACCGGGATCGAGATGGTGAACATCATCTGCGACGCCCGCTCGGACACCGGGATCGTCTCGATACGCGATGAGATCGAGTCACGCGGGAGGGAGAAGAAGGGATGAAGCTCCACAGCACGCTGCCACAGCGCCCGGGGTTCATGAACGTGATCCCCGCCTTCGACCTGTTCGCCCTGCTGCTGGTGTTCTTCCTGCTCGGGCCCTCGTTCCTCAGCCAGTCGGGCGTGGCGGTCGAGTTGCCGGTGTCGCGCTTCGGCGTCGATCGCGACGCCGACGCCAGCGTGGTCACCCTGACCCCGGGAAATCCCCCGGTCATCTGGCTCGACCGCGAGCGGGTCGACCTGAGGCGGCTGGTCGTCGCCTTGCGTGAGCGGCGCGAGGCGAGCGAGGGGGTGCCGACGCTGCTGCTGCGCAGTGACCGCAGCATCGAGGCCGGTCTCGAGCGCCAGGTCGCCGAGAAGGCCCTCCAGCAGGGTTACCGGGTGATCCTGGTCGGGCGCAATCCGGAGGCGGGGAGCGAGTGATGTTCCGGTCGCGCAAACGCCTCCGCGAGAAGGACCGCGACTGCGGCCTGATGTTCCACTGGCGCCACCCGGTGAGCGAGGTGAGCCCGCTGGCGGCGGCCGCCGTGCTGGCCGGCCTGCTCGCCGTGGGTGTCGCCGCGACGGTCCGGGTCCGCGTCGGTGAGGGGGTCGTGCGCAGCCGTCCGGTGGGCAAGCTGCTCCTCGTCGAGGACGGTGCCGCCGCCTCCTACCTCGAGCGCGAGGCCCGCGAGCGCGGTCCCTTCCCGTTTCGCTGGCAGCGCGAGGAGGATGCCACCTACCGCAAGCAACTCGAAATCGCCATGCGCCGGGTCGGCCGCGGTGGCGTGGACTACCGTCCGAGCCTGGTCCCGGTCGAGGTCGCTGCCGGCGGGGCGAGCGCGGACCCGGTCCCCGCGGGCGGCCTGCCACCCTTGCCGCGCCGCGGCGAGGCGCCGGCGGTCGCCGCCGGGAACCCTGCCCACCTCGGCCTGTTCGTGGTCCGCTCGGGCTCGCTGCTGGCGCTCGAGGTGCCCGATCTGGCCGATTCGGTGAAGCTGGACCCGGAGATCGTCGGGCGACGCTTCCTGCTCGAGCACGACCGCGCCGGGCGGATCCGCCGGGTGATCCCGTGGGAACCCCGCGAGGTCTCCCCGGCGGTCATGAAGTGGCTCGGCAGCTGCACCGTCACGCTGGACGCCGATGACGGCGGGGTCGGGGTGGGCGATGAGGGCTGGCTGATGGTGGAAACCCGCATGGAGCGATGATCGAACTGAACCTCGGTGAGCTGGCGGTGGCGGTGATCGGCGTGGCGATGGTCCTGGTGGTCTACTTCGAGTGGGTCTCCCGCTGGACCCACGCCAACGCCCGGCGCCGCGCCGCACGCAAGCGGATGGTCTGTCGGCTCTGCCTCGCCGTGTTTTCCAACCCGGGCAACGGGAAAACCGCGGATTGCCCGGTCTGCGGGGCCCGCACCGACTGCCGCGGGCCGTCGGCGCTTGGATGAGGCTTGCCACCACGCGGGAGAGCCCTTAAGCAGCCGAAACTTTACGCGAGACTTCGAAACTCCCTCACATCCAGCGAAGAACATGAACGAACGACGAGTGGTGATCACCGGGATTGGCTGCGTCAGTCCCCTTGGCAACGACCTCGACAGCACCTGGGAGGCCATGAAGGCCGGCAAGAGCGGGATTGGCCGCGTCACCCACATCGATCCCAGCCCGTATCCGTGCCAGATCGCCGGGGAGGTGAAGGACTTCGATTCCGAGCCGTATTTCAAGAATCCCAAGGATTCGCGGCGGGCCGACCGCTACGTCCAGCTCGGCGTCGCCGCCGGCCGCATGGCGCTCGGCGACTCGGGCATCGATCCCGAGGCCGTCGACAAGTTCCGCACCGGCGTGATGATCGGCAGCGGCATCGGTGGCCTCGGCACCCTCGAGAACGAGCACACCAAGATCGTCAACGGCAAGCCGGGGCGGGTCTCGCCCTTCCTGATCCCGATGATGATCGCCAACATCTCGAGCGGGATCTTCTCGATGGAGTACGGCTTCGGCGGCCCCAACATGGCGATCGTCACCGCCTGCGCGACCTCGAACCACTCGATCGGCGAGGCCTGGCGGATCATCAAGTTCGGCGACGCCGACGTGATGATCGCGGGTGGCGCCGAGGCCAGCATCCTGCCCTGCGGGCTCGCCGGCTTCAGCAACATGAAGGCGCTGAGCACGCGCAACGACGAGCCGGAGCGCGCCTCGCGGCCCTTCGACGTCGACCGCGACGGGTTCGTCATGGGAGAGGGCGCCGGGGTGGTCGTGATCGAGGAACTCGAGCATGCCCGCAGGCGCGGCGCGCGGATCTACGCCGAGCTGGTCGGCTACGGCATCAGTGGCGACGCCCACCACATGACCTCGCCGCACCCGGAGGGCGAGGGCGCCAGCCGCTGCATGGACATGGCGCTCCACCACGCCGGCATGAACCCGGAGGACGTCGACTACGTCAACGCCCACGGCACCTCGACCGGCCTCGGCGACGTCTGCGAGACCAAGGCGATCAAGCGCAGCTTCGGCGCGCACGCCGCCAAGGGCCTGGTGGTGAGCTCGACCAAGTCGATGACCGGCCACCTGCTCGGTGCGGCGGGCGGCGTCGAGCTGGCGGCCTGCCTGATGGCGATCCGCGACCAGGTGATCCCGCCGACGATCAACCTCGAGAACCCGGACCCCGAGTGCGACCTCGACTACACCGCGAACACCGCCCGCGAGGCGAAGGTGGACAGCGCGTTGAGCAACAGCTTCGGCTTCGGCGGGCACAACGCCTCCCTGCTGGTCAAGCGCTTCGCCTGAGGCCCCGGAAACCCGCCACCGAACGACCACGTCATGGGAAGAGCGTTTGAATGCCGCCGCCGGGCCAAGGAGGCACGCTGGGACAAGATGTCCAAGGTGTTCCCGAAGCTGGCCAAGTCGATCACGATGGCCGCCAAGGAGGGCGGCGCCGACCCCGACGCGAACGCCCGGCTCCGCGTCGCGATCGCCAACGCCAAGGCGGAGAACCTGCCGAAGGACAAGATCGACGCCGCGATCAAGCGCGCCGAGGGCAAGGGTGCCGACGAGATCGTCGAGATCAGCTACGAGGGCAAGGGGCCGCACGGCTCGCTGTTCTTCATCGAGTGCGCCACCGACAACTCCAACCGCACCGTCGGCAACCTCAAGACGATCTTCAACAAGAACGGCGGCCAGATGGTCAACAGCGGCCAGCTCGACTTCATGTTCACCCGCAAGGCGGTCGTCGAGTTCCCCGCCGGCGGCGTCGCGCTGGACGAGGTGGAGCTCGAGTTGATCGACTACGGCCTCGAGGAGCTCGAGGTCGAGGACGGCGTGGCCCGGGCGGTCGGTGACTACACCGCCTTCGCCACCCTCAACGAGGGCGTCGAGAAGCTCGGCATCGCCGCGACGCGGTCGAAGCTCGAGCGGATCCCGACCCAACCGGTCGAGCTGAGCGACGAGCAGATGGGCGAGGTCGAGGAGTTGCTCGAGAAGATCGAGGATGACGACGACGTCCAGGCGGTCTTCACCAACATCGGCTAGGCCTCCGATGCGGGCGATGACCTGGAAGCTGCCGCGGCGGGAGGTCCGCTTTCCCCGCCGGCCGCTGGTGATGGGAATCGTCAACGTCAACGACGACTCCTTCTGCGGCGACGGCAGCCTCGACCCGGGTGCGGTGCTGCGCCAGGTCCGCGAGCAGGCGGAGGCCGGCGCCGACGTCATCGACATCGGTGCGGAAAGCGCCCGCACCAACCGCGCGGCCATCCCGGTGGACGACGAGGTCGCCCGGCTGGGGCCGGTCCTGGCGGGTTGGCGGGACGCCATCGGCAAGGTGGTCCCGCGCGACGGCGAGCAGGTCTGGCCCCCGGTCCTATCGGTCAACACCTGGCGCCCGCAGGTGGTCGATGCGGTGCTGGGGCACGCCGCCGGGGTCGAGCTGATCAACGACATGGGCGGTTTGCCGGACGATGCCAACGCGCGGCACTGCGCCGCGTCGGGGGCCTCGCTGCTGGTGATGCACACGGCGGGCGAGCCCAAGCTCGCGCGGACCGAGCAGCGGTGGGAGTGCCTGATGGAGGAGATGGTGGCGTTCTTCGCCGAGCGGATCGAGCGGGCCCGCGCGGCCGGCATGGCCACGGAGTCGATCGTGCTCGACCCGGGAATCGACTTTGCCAAGCAGCGCGACGACAACCTCGAGATCTACCGCGAGCTCGACGCGATCACCGCGCTGGGTCGGCCGGTGCTGGTTCCGGTGAGCCGCAAGACGGTGATCGGCGAGGTGCTCGGGATCGACCGTCCCGCCGATCGCGATGCCGGCACGATGGCCTGCGTGGCCGCGGCGATGCACCGGGGAGGGGCCATCTTCCGGGTCCACGACGTGGCCGCCACCTGGTCCGTGGTGAGGGTCCTGTCGCGGCTGGGAGGGGAAACTAACCCATTTGGGTCGGGTTGGTGAGATTTTACCGGTTGGATTCAGCGGCCGGCTTGGCTATGACCCACGGTCGTGAGCTCCAACGATCCCAAGCGCGTGCACCAGCTCTCCAGCGAACCGGAGCGCCTCAGGCCGAGCCGGGGACCCGACGTCACGCACCTGCGGGGCGGACTGTCGGGAACCGGCGAACGGCGACGTTCGCGGCGATTCCGGCAGGAGACTTCGTCGGCGCGGGCGAACCCGTTCATCCGGGCGGTCTGGTCCATCCTGATCGTCCTGCTGATCTGCGGCGGGGGCCTCGTGATGCTGCTGAAGATGAGGCGCTCGGGTGGCGAGCGGGTCGCGTCGGCGGCATCCTCCGAAGAGTTCCTCCAGGTCCGGGCCGGGGAGGCGGAGCCGGAAGCGGCGGAGTGGCAGGGTCCGATGCCAGCCGAGCTTGCGGAGCGTTTCACGTCGTCGATTCCCCCGGAGGAGAAGGTGCCGCTCGTCATCAATCCCGGCGAGATCGAGGAGGAGGTGCTCAAGTTCTTCCGTGAGGGCGCAGGTTCCCGGGAGGTCGTCAAGGAGGTCTCCGAACCGGTGGGCTTCGCGACCGCGCGGGGGGTCTACGAGGGCTTCAAGATCGACTTCGAGAATGCCCCGCCGCGCGTCCTCTGCGTCCTCATCACCGAGGAGGGGGGCAAGGTCGATTTCAAGAGCTACGCCCGCTGGAATTCGGTGCCGTGGAAGAAGATCGTCGCCGGGGAGGCCGAGCGGGTCGATGAGCTGAGGGTCAAGGTCGACCCCGGGAACTACTACAACGGCGACCATTCGGATGACGGCAAGTGGTTCCACCTGATTGCCAGCACCGACGGCGAGGAGGAGACCCTCGACCTCTACGTGAAACGGGGTGGCCTCGCGGAGCGGATCCTCAAGGACATGTTGCGCATCGGCAAGAATGCGGTGACCATCACGGTGAAGGTGGTCGACGGTCCCGGGTCCAAGCCCGTGCTCGAGCTGGAGAAGCTCGTGGCGCTCGGCTGGAACGAGGGGCTCGACCTGCCCGGGGTCGACGAGAGCTAGTCCCGTCTGGTGTCGTCTCCTTGGCGGGATGGCGCTAGAGCAGATCGTCGCGGAAGGCCTCGAACAGCGGGTCGGCCGGGGGTGCCGGACGAGGTGGGTCGGGCGGACCGGGACTGACTTCCGGTGGGGCGGCGACTCCGGCGGGCGCCGGGTCGGCCGGGATTCGGCGCGGTGATTTGCCTCGGCAGCCGCTCGCGGATCGCGCCGCCGGCTCCAGCCCGCAACCGAACTGCCAGCGCAGCGTGGTGAGGTGGCGATTCACCGGCCGGGCAGGTGGGGGTTGTCCTGCCACGCGCGGTCGCCCGCGCCCGGGCGGGTCGGCTCGGTCGGCTCGGGGGGCGCCTGCGCCGTCCGCGAGTCCCCGCTGCCCGGAAGGCTGGTGGCCATGGTCTCGCCCCAGTGCTGGAGGAAAAACTTCTTCTCCTCGGTCAGCAAGCGGTCGGACCGCCCGAGGATCGGGCGCAGCGAGGTGGTGAGCTGGAGGGTGACCAGCAGGAAGACGATGCACCAGATGGTGAGCGGCGCGCGGCGGCTGGCCGAGTGCTGGGCGAGCGCGGCCTTGAGGAAGCGGAAGCCGAAGCCCAGCGCCACCAGCCAGGCGGCGAGGGCGAGCGTGCCCATGAATCCGAACGAGGTGGTCCCCTGGGTGAAGATCCACACCGCGGGGGCGAAGCCGAGCAGCAGCAGGCCGGCCAGGGCGAGCATGCCGCCGAGGATCGCGGCGAGGCGCGTGGCGGATGCCGACGAGCCGGCGAGGCAGGAGAAGATGTAGAGGCTGGGGTAGCAGATCAGGCCGGCGAAGATGAGACCCGCGGCAACCTTCAGCGGCGCCGCCCAGAGCTGCTCATGGCAGGCGAAGGTGCCGAGCACGAAGCCGTAGACGGCGAGCGAGAGCAGCGCGATCAGCGCGAAGATGCCAATCACCCACCCGCCCGAGGTCCCCGGGTGGGCGGCGATGGCCGCGGGGTTGCGCAGCAGCGCCTCGAAGAGGTCGCGCAGGCCGGGGGATTCGGGCAGCGGGGGAGGGTCCGCGGGACGGCTCTCGGGGACGGGATGTTCGTTTGGTTCCGGGTTCATGATGGGAGCGGTTTGCGTTGGGAGTGAAGCAGCATGCCGAGCCCTGCGGTCACGGCGATGACCACGGCGGCGACGGCGATCGCGCCCGCCGGGAGCAGCTGCCGCAGGGCGTTCCAAAGCGCCTCGTAGAAGTTGCCCTGCAGCGGGTCGTCGCGGAGGAAGGCGACCCGCAGTCTCGGGCTGCCGAAGAAGGGGCGCAGGATCCACGAGAACTGCGCGCCGATGAAGGCGTTGCCGGCGATCCAGGCGAGCAGGGTCTGGCGGGCGATGCGGCGGGTCCGGCAGTGGTTGCGCATCAGCGACTTAAGCCGCAGCACCCCGATGACCCCCGCCACCGCGATCAGCAGGGTGTGGCTCAGCAGGAAGGAGGCATGCGCCGTCGCCGCCCCCGGCGCGTCCGGGGGCGGCGCGTTGAGCGCGAGGAAAAAGGTGACCGGCGCCAGCGAGGCGAGCACGAGCGCCGCGACCGCGAAGGCGGAAAGCAGCGCCTGGGCCGACTGGCGGAAGCCAAGCCCGCTGCCGAGCAGGCCGCCGAGCAGCCCATTGAGGAAGCCGTTGCAGCCGAGGGTCAGCAGGACCAGCAGCGGCAGCTTGATCGCGACGTAGACCCCCATCAGCGGCGAGCGCCAGAAGCCGACGGTGAAGCCGTAGAGCGCGAGGCCGGCCACGGTGACCCCCAGGGAACGGACCAGGGGTCCGCGGTCGCGGGCGGCAAGCAGGGCCGGGCTGGGCTCGAGGTGGCTGCGCATCGGAGTCGGCCACCAGCCAGACCCGGCCCGGTGAAGCGCCGATGAACGTCCAGTGAATTCGTCCGCCCGGCCGGCGGCTCAGCTGACCGGAAGGGTCAGGACGGCCCGGGTTCCGCCGCCGGGGGCCTGCTCCAGGGTGATCGTGCCCCCGTGCAGCTCGACGGCCTCGCGCACCAGCGTCAGGCCGAGGCCGGTGCCCTTTTGGCCGCTGTCGTGGTGGCGCAGCGAGAAGAAGCGCTCGAAGACCCGCTCGCGGGCGTAGTCGGGGATTCCCGGGCCCTCGTCGCTGATCCGCAGCACCAGGTGGCCATCGTCGGCCGCCAGTTCGATCGCGACGCGCCCCCCGCGGGGCGAGAATTGGATGGCGTTCTCGAGCAGGTTGGTGACCGCGGCACGCAGCACGAAGGCGTCGCCGAAGAGGCGCGCGGGCCGGTCGGGAAGCTCGGCTGCCAGCCGGACGCCGGCGAGGTCGGCGGTCGGCTCGGCCTGCCGGACCGCGCGCCCGACCAGTTCGCGGAAGTCGATCCCGCTGCGCGAGTCGAGCCGGCTCCGCCCCTCGATGGCGGAGAGCTCGAGCAGGCGGCTGAGCAAGCGCTCGGCGCGGCGGGTCTCCGCCCGGATGTTGGCGAGGAAGTGCGCGCGGTCGGCGGCCGGCATCGACTCGTCGAGCAGCTCGGCCGCGCCCTGGATCGCCGCCAGCGGGCTCTTCATCTCGTGGGTCAGCGTCTGCACGAAGTTCTCGACGTAGCGGCGGCCCTCGAGCGACTCGCGCATCGACTCCAGCGCGTGCGCCAGGGTGTTGACCTCGCGGCCCGCGCCGAGCCTGGGCAGCGGCGGTCGCTTGCCGTGCTCGACGGCCCGCGCGTACTCGGTCAGGCGGCTGATCGGGCGGTACTGCCAGATGAACACCGAGATCACCAGGATCAGGATGCCGCCGCCGATCAGCCAGGTGCCCCACCAGATCTCCAGCTCGCGCTGGCGCACCACCGGCATCACGTCGCGCTGCGGCTTGGAGACGGTGAGAACGCCGTCCGGGCTCGCGGGGTCGCCGATCGGGGCGGCGATGTAGAACACCGACGACGCGGGGTCGTCCTCGTTCTCGCGACTACTACGCGCGCCATACTCGCCGCGCAGGACCCGGGCGACGTCGCGGTAGTTCGAGAAGTCGATGCCCTCCCGCCAGCCGTTGTCGGAGTCGAAGATGACGACCCCCTTGGCGTCGGTGATGTAGGCATGGAGGCCGACCCCGGTCTTGAGGTGGCTGTAGATCCTCGCCTCGAACTTCCGCCGCCGTGCCGAGGAGAAGGCGTCGCGCAGCTCCTCGGGGTCGAACTCGCCGCGCGCCATCTCCTCCTCGACCATCGCGGCGAGCAGGTTGGCGGTGTCGACCAGGGTCTCCTCGGTGGCGAGGAAGGTGTGCGGCTCGACCTCGGCGAGCTGCTGCCGCACCAGGAGGTAGATCCCGGCGCCGATGATCGCGGCGACGATGATCAGGGTCACCCGGGTGAGGCGCATCGTGGCGGGCATGGGAAAGCGGGAGAAGCGGGAGAAGCGTGTGAAGCGGGAGGATCAGGGGACGTAGGCGTAGCCGAGGCCTCGGCGGGTCTGGATCAGCTCCTCGCTGCCCGGGTGGGCCTGGCGCAGCTTGGCGCGGATCGTCTTGATGTGGGCGTCGATCGTCCGGTCGGTCACCGCCCCGGGGTCCTCCCAGGCCTGGTCGAGAAGCTGGTCGCGGGTGAACACCCGGTTGGGCTGGCGGATGAAGATCAGCAGCAGCTTGTACTCGTGGGCGGTCAGGTCGAGCGGCCGGCCGGAGCAGGCGACCCGCATGCCGGCCTCGTCGAGGCTGAGCAGGCCGCCGCCGTCGTCCGCGGCCGCCGCCGCGGCCCCGCCGTTTCCCGGGCCGCCGGAGCGGCGCAGGATCGCGCGGATGCGCGCGACCACCTCGCGCGGACTGAAGGGCTTGGTCACGTAGTCGTCGCCGCCGAGCTCGAGGCCGAGCACCCGGTCGAGCTCGCCGTCGCGCGCGGTGAGGAACAGGATCGGCACCTGCGAGCGGGCGCGGATCTCGCGGCAGACGTCGAGGCCGGTCATGTCGGGCAGGCCGATGTCGAGCAGCACGAAGTCGGGCGACTCGGCGGCGAAGTGGTCGAGCGCCGACTGCCCGGTGAGGGCGTGGCGGACCTCGAAGCACTCGGTCTTGAGCGCGTAGACCAGGGTGTCGGCAATCGCCGGTTCGTCCTCGACGAGCAGGATGCGTGGCATGGTTCCCAGCAAACCGGGTTGGCGGAGGATTCCCAGCGGAATTTCCCGCCGGCGCCGCCGGTCGACCGGGACGTGCCGCCGGCCGGCGCGGTGAGCGGGGCTCAGTGCGACGGCGCGGCCGGCCCGGCGAGGGCGGCGAGCTTGAGGCCGGCGAGGACCAGCAGGATGCCGCCGATGGTCGAGGCCAGCACGTACGCGAAGCCCTGGCCCTGCTCGCCGAGCGAGAACAGCGTCTGGGCATCCTTGCCGAAGGTCGAGAAGGTGGTGAAGCCGCCGAGGAAGCCGGTGACCAGCAGCGGGAACAGCCAGGCGGGGGTGCGCGAGGTGACCAGCCCGAAGACCACCCCGATGGCGAGGCAGCCGAGCAGGTTGCAGGCGAGGATGCCCCAGGGAAAGCCCTCGTGCGGGCTGCGCAGGACCAGCCGCTCGATGCGCGTCGACAGGCCCCAGCGGCAGACGGCGCCGAGGCCGCCGCCGAGGAAGATCAGGAGGAACTGGGGCACGCCGCAGGCTGGCCGAGGCGCCGCGGCGATCCAAGGGCAAAGAAGCAGCGGCGCCGCGGGGAAGGGGGTGGTCAGGCGGATGTGCGGCGGGCGAACAGCCCGTAGCGCGGGCTCAGCAGCCAGGCCAGCAGGAAGGCCGTGCCGAGGACGATCACGATGGCCGGCCCGGCGCTGATCGACAGCGCGGCGGCGAGCACGATGCCGGCCAGCGCGCCGAGCGCGCCGAGCAACCCGCCGCCCCAGAACAGCAACGGGGTGCGGTTGGTGAGCAGCGAGACCGTCGCCGCCGGGGCGACCAGCAGGCCGACCGAGAGGACGCAGCCGACCGCCTGGAGCGAGGCGACCAGCGAGAGCACCAGCAGCGCGAAGACGAGATACTGGATGCTCCGTACCGGAACCCCCTGCGCCGCCGCCACGTGCGGCTCGAACAGGGTGAGCAGGATCGGGCGCATCAGCAGGTTGGCCGTGAGCAGGGTCACCGCGCCGATGGCGAAGGCGGTCCACAGGTCGGCCGGGCCGACCGCGAGGATGTCGCCGAAGAGCCAGTGCTCGAGCTCCTGGCGGGTGTCGAGGCGCGGCAGGATGGCGACCCCGATGGCGAAGGCGGTGGTGTAGATCACCGCCAGCGCGGTGCCCTGGGCGACGCGCTCGCCTCGGGCCACGGCCACCGAGCCGAGGCCGACGACCAGGGCGGCGAACAAGGCGCCGAGGAAGGCGCTGAGCTGGGTCAGGGCGCCGGCGGCGAGGATGCCGAAGGCGATCCCGGGAAGCATGGTGTGCGACAGCGCGCTGACCGACAGCGCGTGGCGGCGCAGCACGACGAAGCCGCTGAAGAAGCCGTTGGCGAAGCCGATCAGCAGCCCGGCGGCGAGGGCCCGCTGGAAGAACGGGTTCTGGAGCAGTTCGGCGGTCATGGCTGGCCCACGGGGAGGGTGACGGCGGTGAAGAAGGGGTCGAGCGAGGGGTCGTCGAGCGCGGTCTCCGCCGCGCCGAAGGCGAGCTGGCGGGTGTCCAGCAGCAGGGCCTCGTCGAACAGCGCGGGCAACGACTCGAGCTGGTGGTGGGAGGCGATGATCAGGCGGCCCTCGTGCGACAGGCGGTGGAACAGCTCGCCGAGGTGGCCGGCGGCGCGGCGGTCGAGTCCGCTGAAGGGTTCGTCGAGCAGGAGGACGTGGGCTTCCTGGGCGAGCGCGCGGGCGAGGAAGGCGCGCTGCTGCTGGCCGCCGGAGAGCTCGCGGATCTGGCGCCCGGCCAGGTCGGCCAGCTCGAGCGTCTCGAGCGCCGCGTCGACGGCGTCGTCGTCGTCGCGGCCGAAGCGACCCCACCAGCCGGTCTGCGGGTAGCGCCCCATCTCGACGAGTCCGCGCACGGTGATGGGGAAGGACCAGTCGACCTGCTCGCGCTGCGGCAGGTAGGCGAACTCGCGCGACCAGCGCTTCACCGCCGTGCCGCGCCAGCGGATCGTGCCGCCGGCGCGCGGGACCAGGCCGGCGATCGCCTTGATCAGCGTGCTCTTGCCGGCCCCGTTCGGGCCGACCAGCGCGAGGCGGTTGCCGCAGGAGGTGCCGAAGGTGATGCCATCGAGGGCGAGCACCTCGCCGTAGCGCACGCTCAGGCCGTCGACGACCAACTCGTGATGGTGGGCGTGGTGCTCGCAGCAGTCGTGGTGGACCTCGTCGCTCATGCGCTCATGGATGGAGGTGGATTTCCCAGGCGTCGGAGATCGGGCCGTCGGAATCGAAGTAGTGCGTCGCGGTCGGGTGACCGCTGGGTTCGAGGACGAGCTTGGCGAAGCGCGGCCGCGGCTCGCGGTCGCGCCAGGTCACGTCGATGAACACGCTCGGGTGACCGGGCTCGAGCTCGAGGGTGCCGCTGAGGGTCTCGGCCGCGGGATCGATGGCCTGAACCGCACCGCCCGCCTCGAGCGTGACGGACTCCGCCGGCTCGGAGAGGGTGAGGACGAAGGGCGTCGGAATGCCGGGCTCCGCGGCCGCCTCGTGCGGCGCGGTCGCGTCGCCCGGCGGCACGACCGCCGGCTTCGGCCGGCGGTTGAGGTGAACCAGGACCATCGCCGCCAGGATCAGGGCGATCCCGGTGGCCAGCGTCCGGATCAGGGGTGAGCCGCGCATCGGGGGCTAGGGTGACGTCGATGGGGCTTTGTGCAAGAAAGATGCGTTTGCGGGGTGGGGTGGGTGGGGTGGGGGCCGGTTGGCGGTGCGGACCGGCTGGGAAGCGCGGGTTGGGTGGTGAGCGGCTGCGAGAACAAGCGGAGCACAGGGCATAGGTCCTATGGGTCCTATGGGACCTATCTGGTGTGAGGCTGCGCCTCACCCCTTTAGTTGGGGCGGCGCCGGAAGGTGAGGTCCCGCCCCACCCATCTTCGCAGCGCCAGGGCCGACACTGCGGAGCTCAAGAGGTGCTTCCATAGGTCCTATAGGACCCATAGGACCTATTTCTTGCGCTCCGCCACCTCGCCCCAGCCGCTTGGTCGCCAAGGCGGCGCTTTCCAGCCGGTCCGCACCGCCAACACGCCCCACGCCACCTCCACCCCGAGCCGCTCACCGCCTGCCCCACGACACCAGCCCCCGCCCCCGCCACCACCGGTCTCATTGCTTGGCTGGCTGCACCGCCTCCAGCAGCCTCGCGACCTTGTCGAAGTCCTTGATGCCCGGGGCGGACTCGGCCCCGGAGGCGATGTCGATCGCGGCCGGGCTCACCCGGGCGACAGCATCGGCGGCGTTGTCCGGGGTGATTCCGCCGGCGAGGATGACCGGGCGTTGCGGATGCCCGGCGATGAAGCGGGCGACCGCGTCCCAGTCGATGGTCCGGCCGGTGCCGCCATAGACCCCCGGCGCGTGGGCGTCGAGCAGCAGGGCATCAGCCGGGAAGCCAGCGGCCTGCTCCAGGTCGGCGTCGTCGCGGATGCCCAGCGCCTTGATCACCGGGATCCCGACCTCGCGCAGGCAGCGGGCGTCCGCCGGCGACTCGTCGCCGTGGAGCTGCACCGCATCGATCAGCCCGTGGTCGATGAGCCGGCGCGGCTGGTCGAGCGGGGGATTCACGAACACGCCGACGCGCAGGATCCGGCCGGCCAGCTCACGCAGGAAGCCGGCGTCGGTCTCGGCGAGGAAACGCTTCGACTGCGGCCAGAAGTTGGCCCCCAGGGCGTCGACGCCGAGATCGGCGAGACGCCGGGCGTCATCGGGCCGGGTCACGCCGCAGATCTTCAGGGCCGTGGCCGAGGGGTCGAGGAAGCGCTTGAGCACGCCGAATCCTCGTTGGCGGAACTTTGAACTTCAAACCCGAAAGCCGGGCGGGGGAAGCTGCGCGGGTGATCCGGATCCGCGGCGCGCGCCAGCACAACCTGAGGGGGATCGACCTCGACATCCCCAGGGAGCAGCTGGTGGTGATGACCGGCCCGAGCGGATCCGGCAAGTCCTCGCTGGCCTTCCACACCCTGTTCGCCGAGGGCCAGCGGCGCTTTGTCGAGTCGCTGTCGGTCTACGCCCGGCAGTTCCTCGACCAGCTCGAGAAGCCGGAGGTCGAGTCGATCGAGGGCCTCAGCCCGGCGATCGCGATCGAGCAGCGCAGCGGCGGGCTCAACCCGCGCTCGACGGTGGCGACGGTGACCGAGACCTACGAGTACCTTCGCGTGCTGTGGTCGGCGGCCGGGGTGCCGCACGACCCGCAGACGGGCGAGCGGCTCGAGCGCATGACCGCCGCGGACATGGTCGCCGCGCTCGAGGACCTGCCGGAGCGCAGCAAGGTCGTGCTGCTGGCACCGGTGCCGCGCGAGGAGGGCCACGACCCGGCCGGCCTGATCGAGCGCCTGCGCCGGCAGGGCTACGTCCGGGGGCGGGTGAATGGGGCGATCCTCGACCTCGACGAGGCCCTCGAGGCATGGCCGGAGGAGGCCGTGGCGATCGAGGTGGTGATCGACCGCCTCGTGATCCGCGAGGGGGTCGGCTCGCGCCTGGCCGACTCGGTCGAGACGGCGCTGAGGATCTGCGGCAGCGAGGCGCGGGTGCTGGTGCAGGTCCCCGATGCCGAGGACTTCGAGGAGCGCTCGTTCCAGACCAGCTACCGCAACCCGGCGACCGGCTTCGTGCTCGGCGAGCTCAGCCCGCGCCACTTCTCCTTCAACTCCCACCTCGGCGCCTGCCCGGCCTGCGAGGGGCTCGGCAGCGAGCGCTACTGCGATCGCGGCCTGCTGGTCGACGATCCCGGGCTGCCGCTCGCCGCGGCGGTGACCGGCTGGTGGAAGCCGAAGGCCCGCCGCGGCAGCGCCTTCGCCCGCGAGGCCGAGGCCATCCTGCGGCAGTTCGGCCTGCCCGCGGAGACCCCCCTTGGCGAGCTCCCCGACGAGGCCCGCGAGCTGGTCTTCCAGGGCGGGAGGATCGACACCGGATGGCGGGTCGGCGCCGAGAAGCGCAAGCAGTGGAAGCGCTTCGAGGGCCTCTGCGTCGAGGCCGAGCGGAAGTTCCGCGAGGCCCGCTCGGAGGCGGTCAAGCGGCGGCTTTCGCGGGTGATGGCCGAGCGCCCGTGCCGCGCCTGCGGCGGCCGGCGACTCAAGCCCGAGATCCTCGCGGTGCGGCTCGAGGGTCGCGGCGGCTGGCTCGGGATCCAGGACTTCTGCGCGCTGCCGGTCGAGGAGGCGATCGGCTGGCTCGACGGGGTCGACGGTCCGCCCGAGCGGGCCGCGGTGACCACCCAGCTGGTCGGCGAGGTCCGCCAGCGGCTGCGTTTCCTCGACGAGGTCGGCCTCGGTTACCTCGCGCTCGACCGCTCGAGCGGGACGCTCTCCGGCGGCGAGGCGCAGCGGATCCGCCTGGCCACCCAGCTGGGCAGCGGGCTGACCGGGGTCCTCTACGTGCTCGACGAGCCGAGCATCGGGCTGCACCCGGAGGACACCGGTCGCCTGATCCACGCCCTCAAGGACCTGCGCGACCGTGGAAATACGGTGATCGTCGTGGAACACGACGAGGCCATCATCCGTGAGGCGGACTGGCTGGTGGAGCTGGGCCCGGGAGCCGGCCGGGAGGGCGGCGCGCTCCTCTCGAACGGGCCCTTTGCGGAGCTCGGCGAGGCCTCGCCCACCCGTCGCTGGATCGAGGCCGCCGGCGAGCGCGTGCTGGCCGGTGCACGAACGGAGCCCGGCGACCTGTTCGGCAGCAGCTTGCTGGTCCGCAGCGCGCGCGAGCACAACCTGCAGGGGATCGACGTTCGCATTCCGCTGAACGGCGTCTGCTGCCTCACCGGACCGAGCGGCAGCGGCAAGTCGACGCTGGCGGGCGACATCCTGCTGCCGGCCCTGCGACGCAAGCTCGGCCTGCGCGGCGGGCGGGCGCCGGGCCGCCACGACTCGCTCGAGGGCGCGGAGGCGGTCGGCAAGGTGATCGAGGTCGATCAGTCACCGATCGGGCGCAGCCCGCGGTCGAACCCGGCGACCTTCACCGGGGCCTTCGACCTGATCCGCGCGCTCTTCGCCAAGCTGCCGCTGTCGCGCCAGCGCGGCTACGGCGGCGGTCGCTTCAGCTTCAACACCCGCGGCGGACGCTGCGAGCGCTGCGAGGGCGCCGGCCGGCTGCGGGTCGAGATGCACTTCCTGCCGGATGCCTGGATCGAGTGCCCGGCCTGCGGCGGCAGGCGCTTCAACCGCGAGACCCTCGAGGTCGCCTTCAAGGGGCTCTCGATCGCCGACGTACTCGATCTGCGCGTCGACGAGGCCCTCGCGCTGTTCCGCGCGGTGCCCAAGCTCGACAAGCTGCTGCGCGTGCTGTCGGAGCTCGGCCTCGGCTACCTGCCGCTCGGTCAGGCATCCAACACGCTCTCCGGCGGCGAGGCGCAGCGCCTCAAGCTGGCCCTTGAGCTCGCCCGCCCGCCCGCCGAGCACACCCTCTACTTCTTCGACGAGCCGACCACCGGCCTCCACTTCGGCGATGTCGAGCGGCTCCTCGCCGCCTTTCGCCAGCTCGGCGAGGCCGGTCACGCGGTGCTGGTCGTCGAGCACCACCTCGACGTGATCGCCGCGGCCGACCACGTGATCGACCTGGGTCCCGGGGGCGGCCGCCGCGGTGGCCGGGTGGTCGGCGAGGGCAGCCCGGCGGAACTGGCGCGGATGCCGGAGTCACCCACCGGGCGCGCGCTGGCGCGGTGGGCCGGCGGCCGCGGGGCAAAGAAGGCGGGACGGCCGGCGGGAAAATCCGGCGGCGGGAAAAATTTGCGCAAGAAACCCTGAGCTCTCCGCTGCCATGGGTGAGAATCGATCGAATCCCCCAAACGTGACTCCTGTTGCCGTGACCAACCCCTCGGCCTCAGCCACCGCCTGGCGCGAGTGGCTGGCGGAGCATGGGCCGAAGTTGCTGCTTTTCGCGCGTCAGCAGACGCGGTCGCAGGAGGATGCCGAGGACATCTTCCAGGACGCACTGGTCAAGCTCGTCGGCAAGATCGAGGAGGGCAGCTTCACCGGTGGGCAGGAGGCCTGGATGCCCTACCTCTACACGACGCTGCGGCGGTTGGCGATCGACCTCGGACGTCGCGACGACCGCCGCCGCCGGCGCGAGGACCTCGTCACGGCCGACCGCGAGCAACTCTCGGATGGCGATCACCCCTGGTTCGACGGCGAGTCCTCGGATGACGAGACCCGCCAGTTCCTTGAGATGGGGCTCAGGGAGCTTCCCGAGAAGTTCGCCGAGGTCATCGTGATGAAGATCTGGGGCGAGCGGACTTTTGCCGAGATCGGCGAGGCGCTGGACATTTCTCCAAACACGGCGGCCTCGCGATATCGCTACGGACTTGAAGCCCTCAAGCGAAAGCTCAGCGGAGCGAGGCGAAAGGGGGACCTGTCGATCTAGACCGGTCGCAACCGGTGCCAACACCATGGACCACGAACACCAGGACATTGAGGAAGCGCTGCGCAGGATTCAACCCGCGGGCGTGGACGATCGTTTGCTGGAGCGCCTGGAGGATGCCGTCGATGGCAGGCTGGGCGTGCTCGGCGAAGAGGAGCGCGTGCTCGAGGCGAGCCTTTCCCGGCTCCGGCCCGGCGCGGTTCCCGAGGCCATCGAGGCCGACTTCCTGCAGCGGACGCAGGCGATTTCCTTTCCCGTCGACGAGAAGGTCGTTCCGTTTCAGCGCGCGGGTGGGGGCATCGCGGAGACCGCCAAGCAACCCGCCGCGACGGCGGAACCCGCGCGGCGTCGGCGCGCCTGGCCGGCGGTGGCTGCGGCGCTCGTGGCCGGCGTCTTCACGGCCCTGATGGTTCCCGGAGGAAAGCAGGCTTCACCCGGACCGTCCGCCACGGCGGGCTCCGCTGGAAACGGCGGCGCTCCGGTCGTGCGCCAGGGAGCGGTCGGGTCCGTTCCGGCCGGACTGGTTCCGGCGGGGATGGGGACCGACTTCAACGATGCCCGCGACCTGGGGGTCGTCTGGTCGGCCGACCAGCGCCCGATGCGGGTCTTCCGGGTGACCTACAAGGACCGCGTCGTGTTCCGCGATGAAAACGGCAAGGAGGCCGTGGTCGAGGTGCCGCGCGTCGAGCACATCCTGACGCCGGCCGAGATCGAGTGATCCGGCCGGGCCGCCACGCGACCCGACCCGACCCGAGCTGCGACGAATCAGACAATTCCAACAGATCGAAACGCTTCCATGGGCACAATGAAGATTTCCTCAGCAAGCCGCAGTCATCGGTTCTGCAAGGGTCGCCTTGCCGGCGGGGCGGTGGTGTGTGTCGCCCTTCCGGCATTGGCGATCGAGCCCCCGGTGGAGAGCGCGCCGATCCCGCCACAGGAAGCCCCGTCCGCCCCGACATCGCCGCCGCGCATGGTGGAGCCGGCCCAGCCCGCCGAGCCCATCCGGCCGGAGGGCATCCACGACCGCTTCCAGCACCAGGTGGAGCCGCTCGATGCGGCACGCCCGGCCGCGCCGCGTCCGTACATCGGCGTGATCCTCGACGAGATCCCGCCGCTGCTCGCCTCCCACCTCCAGCTCGGCGAGCGCGACGGCATGGTCGTCCGCGAGCTGGTTCCCGGCGGCCCCGCCGAGCAGGCGGGGATCCAGCGCCACGACATCATCACCCGCTTCAACGGCGAACGCTACGCCAGCTCGGAGGAGCTCCGCGGCCTGGTCGAGGCCAACGCCATCGGCGACGCGGTGGAGCTCGGCGTCATCCGTGGCGGCGAATCCCTCGAGCTGGAGCTCGCCCTTGGCGAGGCGCCGCAACCGATGGCCGAGGCGCGGCCCGCCTTTCCCGGCAACCGGCTCGACGGGGCCTTCCACGGCATCCCGGACAACCAGGCCGAGCGGATCCGCGAGGCCATCGAGCGCAACCTCCGGGCCTTCGAGGAATTCGAAAACTTCGAGGACCTCGAGCGCGGGGTCCGCGACGTGCGGCCGATGGATGCCCGCGGCGACCTGCTGCGCCGCCTCGAGCAGGGGCTCGGTGGCGCCTTCGACGACTTCGAGGTCGAGTCGTCGAGCACCTTCCGCTTCCTCGACGACCAGGGCAGCGTCGAGATGAGCTCCCGCAACGGTGGCAAGGAACTGCGCCTCTACGACAAGCAGGGCAACCTGCAGTGGGAGGGCCCCTACGACACGGAGCAGGACAAGGCCGCCGTGCCCGACGAGTTCCGCGGCCGGCTCGAATCCTTCAACCTCGACTTCGACGGCGCCGGCATGCGCTTCCGCTTCGGCGCCCAACCGTTCCGCCCCTTCGACCGCATCGACCCGCTCGAGATGGGCGAAGATTGACCCCGACCGCTCCCAGGTTCCCTGGTTCACTAGCTAACTGGCTAACTGGCTAACTGGCTAACTGGCTCCCTGGTTCACTAGCTCCCTGGTTCACCGCTCGGGAGCTCACCGGATCCACAGCGACTTGAGGTAGGCCTCGCCGGTGAAGTCGGGCGGCATCTCCGCGGCGGTGATTTCAACC
Source organism: Verrucomicrobiia bacterium (assembly GCA_030430455.1). Taxonomy (GTDB): domain Bacteria; phylum Verrucomicrobiota; class Verrucomicrobiia; order Verrucomicrobiales; family Akkermansiaceae; genus Haloferula. The sequence continues at coordinate 68,469 of JAUIJB010000004.1, forward strand.
GCGCGCGGCGCGCCGCTCCGCACCTGGTCGATGAAGTCGGCGAGGGTGAGCTTGCGGCAGTTGGTGCTGGCAAGCAGGACGCCGTCATCGGCAAGGCAGTCGAGTGCGAGCCCGACGAGCCGGCCGTAGTCCTTCTCGACGCGGAAGACGCTGCCGTCGCCCGCACGGGAGAAGGTCGGCGGGTCGAGCACGATGGCATCGAAGCGGCGGCCCTGCCGGGCGAAGCGACGCAGCCAGTGGAAGGTGTCGCCCTTGCAGAAGTGGTGTTCGGAGGCGTCGAGCTGGTTGTGGGCGAAGTTGCGCCGCGCCCAGTCGAGGTAGGGCTGCGACAGGTCGAGGGTCGTGGTGGTGGCACCGGCCGCCGCCGCGGCAATCGAGAACGCACCGGTGTAGGCGAAGGTGTTGAGCAGGGTGCTGCCGGGAGCGAGCAGCTCGCGCAGCTGCCGGCGGTTGTCGCGCTGGTCGAGGAAGATCCCCTGCGAATAGCCCGCCTGGAACGAGATCTCGAAGTTCAGGCCGCACTCGCGCGCGAGGAAAGGCGCGTCGATGGACGGTCCGGCGAGGTGGCGCGGCGACTCCCTGACCTGCTGGTCGAGGCGCTTGGCGTAGACGCTTCGCCCCGAGTCGCGGGCGAGCTCGGCGAGGGCCGCCGGCACCGCGCGGTCGCGAGTCGACACCAGCCAGTTGCCGGCGAACTCGTCGATCTCGATGTCCGGCAGGCCGTCGCCGGCGCCGTCGACGAGGCGGAAGGCGTCGGTGGCGGGCAGGCCCGCGAGGGCCTCCTCGCGGCGGCTCCGGGCGGCATGGACGAGATCGTGCATGGGCGGCATTGCCATGAGGGATGGAGGCGTTAGCATCCAGCGCGAAATGAGCGAGTTGACAGAGCTGAAGACCACCCTCGATCAGGCGGCCCGGGACGGGAAACTTCTCGAGAGCTCCAGAAGCAACATCGACCTGCTGCTCTCCGGCGCCGCCAGCGAGCTGCCCGGGCGGGTCGTCGCCGAGCTCGCCGCGGCGGGCGAGTGGCAGGAGCTCAACGACCGCTTCTTCAAGACCCTCGCCTTCGGCACCGGCGGCCTGCGCGGCCGCACCATCGGCCGCGTGGTCACCACCGCCGAGCAGGGTGCGGGCGGCCCCAACGAGCGCCCCGAGCACCCCTGCGTGGGCACCGCATCGATGAACTTCTTCAACGTCTCGAGGGCGGTCCGCGGGCTGATCCGCTACGTCAAGGGGCACGTCGGCGAGGACCGCCGGCCGAAGCTGGTCTTCGCCCACGACCCCCGCCACTTCTCGCGCGACTTCGCCGAGTTCTGCGCGCGGGTCGGCGCCGACCTCGGCTGCGACACCTTCCTCTTCGAGGACGCCCGCTCGACGCCGCAGCTCTCCTTCGCCGTGCGCGAGCTTCGCGCCGACGCCGGCGTCGTCCTCACCGCCAGCCACAACCCGTCGCACGACAACGGCTTCAAGGCCTACTTCGACGACGGCGGCCAGATCGTCGAGCCCCACGCCACCGCCATCATCACCGAGGTCAACGCGATCGACAGCGAGCGCTACGAGCCGCTGCCGGAGGGCGAGCGCGGCAGCGTGACCACGCTCGGCGCCGACATGGACCGGCTCTACATGGACCGCCTGAAGTCGCTGCTGATGCAGCCCGACCTGCTCAGCGGCGGGGCGGCCAAGGTCGTCTTCACCAACCTGCACGGCACCGGCGCCCACGTCAGCGTACCGATGTTGCGCGAGCTCGGCTTCGAGGTGCTCACCGTTCCCGAGCAGGACGTCCGCGACGGGCGCTTCCCGACGGTCGACTCGCCGAACCCGGAGAACGCCCCGGCGCTGAAGATGGCGATCGATTTGGCCGAGAAGGAGCAGGCCGAGATCGTCATCGGCACCGACCCCGACAGCGACCGGATGGGCGTGGCGGTGCGCAACGAGGCCGGCGAGATGCAGCTGCTCACCGGCAACCAGATCGGCTCGCTGATGGCCTGGTACCGCGCGAAGACGGCCTTCGAGATCGGCTGGCTCAACGACACCACCCGGGCCCGCGCCGTGTTCGTGAAGACCTACGTGACCACCGAGCTGCAGGGCGCGATCGCCGCGAAGTTCGGGATCGGCGTGGTCAACACCCTGACCGGCTTCAAGTACATCGCCTCGAAGCTGCGCAAGTACGAGGAGGCGATCCCCGCCGACAAGAAGGGCGACTACCGCTCGCTCGACGAGGCCGCCACCCGCGACCTGCGCCTCGAGTACTCGCGCTTCTTCCTGTTCGGCGGCGAGGAGAGCTACGGCTACCTCGGCTGCGACTTCGTCCGGGACAAGGACGCCAACGGCTCCGCGGTGATGTTCGCCGAGGTGGCGGCCCACGCCAAGTCGGCCGGCAAGACCCTCGCCGGGCTGCTCGACGAGATCTACGCCGAGTTCGGCTATTTCCTCGAGCGCGGCCAGGCGATGGTGATGGAGGGCGCCGACGGTGCCTCGCGCATCCAGGCCCTCGCCGCGTCCTACTCGGAGAACCCGCCCGCCGAGGTCGACGGCTCGGCGGTCGAGCGGATGCGTGACTTCGCCACCCAGGACCTCTTCGACGAGGAGGGCGACGAGTTGCCGAAGGAGAAGATGCTCTTCGTCGACCTCGCCGACGGCCGTTCCTTCGCCGTGCGGCCCTCCGGCACCGAGCCGAAGATCAAGTACTACCTGTTCGGCAAGTCGGATCCCGGTGGCGACCTCGCCGCCAACAAGGCGGCCGTCGCCGCGGGCCTCGACTCGCTCTGGTCGGCGATCGAGGCGGATGCCAAGCAGCGCATGGGGTGAGCGCCGGTGAACAGTCGGGGGACCCCGCGCCCCGCGCGTCCGGCCCGAATCCGGGCTGGCGGATCGTCGCCGCGCTGGTCGCGGGTGCCGGCATGGCGCTGCTGTTTCCGCCGCATGACCTCGGCTGGATGGTCTGGGTTGTCCTGCTGCCCCTGTTTCCGGCCCTGTGGAGCCCGCGGACGAGGGGACGCGGCCGCCGCGGCTTCGGGCTCGGCTTCCTCGCCGGGCTCGTCTTCTTCCTCATCAACCTGCACTGGCTGACTACGGTCAGCCCGGTCGGCTGGGTGATCCTCGCCGCCTACCTGGCGCTGTTCTTCGGCCTGTGGGGAGCCTTTGTCGCCCGCTGGGCGAACCCATGGCGCCCGCCGCCGGCGCCGCAGGGGCGGATCGAGGCCCGGATGCGCGACCGGCAGGGCGCGCCCGGTGCCTGGGGAGAGTCGCTGCGCTCGCTGTCGGTCGCCTTCTCGGTCGCCGCCGTGTGGTGCGGCCTCGAGTGGCTGCGCGGCTGGTTGTTCACCGGCTTCGGCTGGAACGGGCTCGCCGTCGCCTTCCACCGCACGCCGGTCATGGCGCAGTCGGCCGACCTGCTCGGCGTGGTCGGCCTGTCGTTCCTGCCGGTCTTCGTGCAGGCGGTCATCGTCCAGACGGCGCGGCGGATGGTCGGCGAGGCCCGCGCGGGGCGGCTGCGGCCGCGGATCGACTTCGGCGTCGCGATGGTGCTCGTGGCGCTCGGCTTTTGCTACGGCGTGTGGCGGATCCACAGCGAGAAGTCCCGCGGGACGATGCGGCTCAAGGCGCTGCTCGTGCAGCTCAACATCCCGCAGCTGGCGGCCAAGCGCTTGTGGAGCCCGGAGGAAATCCACTTCGGCTACGAGGAGGAGACCCTCGAGGCGCTGCGCGAGATCGAGGAGGAGAACTCGCGGCGCCTGCGCGAGGCACTCGAGGAAGGCGGCGAGGCCGAGGTCGACGAGCCCGAGTGGATCGTCTGGCCGGAGTCGGCCCTGGTCGGGCGACTGCTGCGGGTGGACGGGGCGGAGGGTTCCGGCGAGGCGGACGGCAGCGGCGGCGGCGGCGGCGGCGGCGAATGGGCCACCTGGACCGACAACCGGGTCACCATCGACCGCATCTTCGCCGAGGCCCCGGAGCGCACCCTGGTCATGGGCCTGCTCGAGACCGAAGGGGAGGTACGCGACGGGCAGTATGTCGAGAAGGAGGACGCCCGGACCTGGAACTCGCTGGTCATGTTCGGTCCCGACGGATCGGCGGCGAGCTTCCGCAAGCACCACTTGGTGATCTTCGGCGAGTACATCCCGCTGGTGGAGAAGCTGCCCTTCCTGCAGAAGATCTACGAGCAGCAGGCGGGGGTCGGATTCGGTGGGGCGATGTCGGCCGGCGCGACGCTCGAGCCGCTGGAGGTGGAGGTCGCCGGTGGCGAGCTCGGCGTGATTCCGACGGTCTGCTTCGAGGACACGGTGCCGCGGCTGCTGCGCCGCATGGTCCGTCCCGGGGCGCAGGTCATCCTCAACGTCACCAACGACGGCTGGTTCAAGCAGAGCCCGGCCGCGGCACAACACTTCGCCAACGCGCGCTTCCGCGCGATCGAGCTGCGCCGGCCGATGCTGCGTTGCGCCAACACCGGGGTGAGCGCGGCGGTCGATACGCTGGGCTCGACGGCCCACCCGGACACCGGCGAGCGGCAGGAACTCCGCGACGCCGACGGCAGCCACTTCACCCGCGGCTGGCTGCTCGCGGAGCTGGCGATCCCGAAGAAGCCGGCATGGACGCTCTACGGCCTCATCGGTGACTGGGGAGTGATCGGCCTGGCGGTGGCCGGAGTCGTGGTGGGGGTGGTGCGGGGTGGAAGGGCATCGTGAGGCGTGTTGGCGGTTCGGACCGGCTGGAAAGCACCGCCCAGGCAACCAAGCGGCTGCGAGAGCAGGCGGAGCGCAGGGCATAGGTCCTATGGGTCCTATAGGACCGATATGGCGTGAGGCTGCGCCTCACCCTTGCACTTGGGGCGGCTCCGGAAGGTGAGCACCCGCCCCACCCATCTTCGCAGCGTCAGGACCGGCACTGCGGAGCGCAAGAGATGCTCCCATAGGTCCTATAGGTCCCATCCGTCCTATTCCCTGCGCTCCGCCACCTCATCCCAGCCTCTCCCCACCCGTCCAGCGCTTCCCAGCCGGTCCGGACCGCCAACCGGCCCCACAACCTCTCCACCCGCGCCGGGGATTGCCGAGCCCCCCGATACCCGTTAGAAACGCGCCGTGCGCGAGCAAAGCGACGTCCGGGGCGTGCTGCAGTACGTCCCCCAGTTCCGCGGTCGGACCTTCGTGGTCCTGATCGAGGTCGGACTGTTGCCCGAGCCCGCGCTCGCCGAGACCTTGCTCGACCTCGCCGCCCTCGAGGGTCTCGGCGTGCGCCTGATCCTCGGCGTGCTCGGCGGCGACCTCGAGGACCTCTACGACTGGACCCTCGAGTGCGAGATCAAGGCCGCGCGGCTCAAGGTTCCACTCGGCGATCCCGGCGCGGTCGATGAAGCCAAGGCGATCCTCGGCCGCGGCCAGACGGTGGTCGCCGACGCCTCGTCGAACGACCCGCTCGACCCCGAGGTCGTCGAGTTCGCCATCGGCATGGGCGCCGTGAAACTCATCGCCCTGCTCGAGGAGGCGATCCTGATCGACGGCCAGCCGGTTCCGGCGGTGCGCGCCGCGGAGGCCGGTGAGGTCGCCGCCGGGCAGCCCGCCAAGGCCGCCGCCCTGCTGCGCGCCGCCGCGGCCGCCTGCCGGCGCGGGGTTCCACGGGTGCACGTGCTCAACGGGAAGCAGCAGGGGGTGCTGGTCGACGAGTTGTTCTCCAACGAGGGCGTCGGCACCATGGTCCACGCCGACGCCTACCGCGAGATCCGCCCGCTGCGCGACGAGGACATCCCCGAGCTGCTCGGCATGATCGGCCGCTCCGTTCGCCGCACCATGCTGGTGCCGCGGAACTACGAGGACATCCACCTGCGCCTCGCCGACTACCACGTGATGAGCATCGACGACAACGTGGTCGGCTGCGTCGCGCTCCACGAGTACCCCGCCGAGGAAACCGCCGAGGTCGCCTGCGTCTACGTCAAGATGAACCACGAGGGCCGGGGCTACGGCGCCGAGCTCGTCGCCCACGCCGAGGCGCTGGCCCGCTCGCGCGGCATCCCGGAGGTCTTCGCGCTGACCAACCGGGCGGCACGATTCTTCCAGGACCAACTCGGCTACGAGGAGCGCGAGTGGGGCGCGCTGCCGGAGGCGCGGCGGCTCCAGCTCGAGGCCAGCGGACGCGACTCGCGCGGGTTCTGGAAGCGGCTGCCGTAGGGCGCGGGTTCAGGACGGCCTGGCCGCCGAGGCGGGCGTGTCCATGCCCTGCTCGCCGAGGATGCTCCGCGGGCTCGGGATGCGCCGGCGACGCAGGCCGAACTGGCGGACCGCGTGGCGCTTGAGGTGGGCGATCGCCTCATCCGGGTCGTCGGTGAAGAAGATCAGCTCCGGGTCGCCCGGGCTGATCGTCCCCGCCTCGGCCATGCGGTAGACGAAGTCCATCAGCGGCTGCCAGTAGTCCCGGCCCATCAGCACGATCGGGAAGTCGCGCAGCTTGCCGGTCTGGATCAGCGTCATCGTCTCGAACAACTCGTCCATCGTCCCGGCACCACCCGGCAGCACCACGAAGGCGTAGGAATACTTCACCAGGATCACCTTGCGGGTGAAGAAGTAGTGCATGTCGACCGAGCGGTCGACGTAGGGGTTGAGGTGCTGCTCGAAGGGGAGCTCGATGTTGACCCCGATCGAGCGGCCGCCCGCCTCGTGGGCGCCGCGGTTGCCGGCCTCCATGATGCCCGGGCCCCCGCCGGTGACCACGGTGAAGCCGAGCTCGGCGACCCGCTTTCCCATCTCCCTCGCAAGCTCATAGTAGGTGGTGCCCTCGCGGGTCCGCGCCGAGCCGAAGATGGTCACGCAGGGGCCCGAGAAGTGCATCGTCCGGAAGGCCTTCATGAAGTCCCAGCAGACCCGACCCAGCGTGCCCAGCTCGCGCAGCCGCGAACGCGGACCGCCGAGGAGCGTTCGATCGACGTGCTCGAGCTCGAAGCGATCGGCTTCCTGGATCTCGGCTTCGGTGATCGGGGATTCCGGTTCCGGGCGGTCGGGGCAGTCGGGTGCGGTCATGAACGCCGGAGTCTAACCGGAAAATCGGACAATGGGGAGGACTTGCGGCAGGAATTGGGGGGAAAATCGGACAGCAATCGCATCCACGACATCCATAGTGGAAAAACGTTCAAACATTTTCAGAAAAAAGTTTACCAATCCGTAAATTTTAGAATACTGCGCCCGCCCCCAGAAGATCGGAGCCGTTTCCCAAAAAGGAAACGACGATGAGATTCAAAAATTTGATGAGTGGCCTGTTGCTGGGGAGTTTCCTCGCACCGGTCGAAGCGGTCGTGTTGGAGTTCCACAGCTTCACGGGACTTTCAGCCAGCGTGGACGGGACCCTCGATGGGGCGACCGTCGCCGACCAGTATGGCGGCCACCAGTACACCAGCTACGTCGGCAGCCTCGGGCTGATGTTCGCGGACCCGAGCGTGGTGGAGGACATCATCGGGACACCGCTCGGGTCGTTCCGCGGCGACGCCGGGGGCGCCCATGCCGGGGGGCTCGGCCTGATGGGCTTCTGCATCGACTCCGAGACGGGCTTCGGGGTCAGCGCGACGACCGACCAGACCTTCTACTACGAGCCCATGAGTTGGGAGGTCGCCGAGGCGCGGTACCTGTCCGAGGGGGTCGGTGGCTACCGCGCCGGCGGCCTGAAGAAGGCGGCCTACCTGCTCGAGAGGCACTACGTCGAGGCGGACGCCGGCGGGGACCTCGAGGCGGCGGCGATGCAGGCGGCCATCTGGGAGGTCCTCACCGACTCGGACCCCAACCTCAACGACGGGCGGGGCAACTACTTCCTGCGGACCGACACGGGGGACGCGACGCTCAACCAGCGCTCCGGCGAGATCGCCGCGCTCACCTCACAGTGGTTCGCCGAGGCCGATGCGGCCGACTGGGGCGGGTCCGGCTACGACCCGCTCGATCGCGTCCTGTTCTGGCTGGACCCGGCCGACACCGGCGCCAACCAGTCGGTTATCACCCTGAACCCGAACCTCGTCTCCGCGGTGCCGGAGCCCGGGGTCGCGCTGCTGGTCGTCGGCGGCCTCGGGTTGGCCCTGCGCCGCCGGCGGAACGCGATGGGAGCTTGATCCGGCGGGCCTGGGAGGATCGGATGTCCCCATGTCGAACCGCTCCAAGTCACTGCGGGCCCTGATCGGGGTCGCCACCGTCGGAATCCTGCCGCTCGGAGCCCAGGAACGGGTGATGCTCAAGGACGCCGACGAGAAGATCGGGCTGAGGATCCACTCGGTGAACCGCTCGAGCGGCGGCCGGGTGGAGACCGAGGGCGCCGGCGCCGGCTCGGCGGGCTCCGCGACGGTCGCGGTCACGCGGACCCGCCAGATCGAACGTCGCTACCTGCCGGACCCGCTCGGCGGCAAGCTGCGCTACCACTTCGTGCGCGACCAGGTGGCCAGCCAGGTCGACGGCGAGTCGCGGCAGGCGCCCGGTCCGCTGCATGGCAAGCGGGTGACCGGGACCCGCAACGGCGCGGGCAACTGGGTGTTCGACATCGAGGGCGGCGTGGCGGTCGGCGACCAGGTCGAGGAGCTCGACCTGCTGGGCGCCTTCGAGAACAAGCGCTGGCAGCCGAACCGCATGGTCCAGGTGGGCGACAGCTGGGATTTCACGCCGCGCTTCATCCGCCAGACGCTCAAGCGCGACCTGCCGGCGTCGGAGGCCGTCGGCGTGATGAAGCTGCGGGAGATCGGCAAGGCGGCCGACGGCAGCCGCCAGGCCGTCATCGACTGCGTGATCCACGGCGGCGGCGAGCAGGCCACGGGTGGCGGCCTGCGCAAGGCGGATGCCACCCTTTCCGGAGTGATGACGGTCAACCTCGACCGTCCGGGCGAGCTTCGCCTGCGGCTCAGCGGCACCCTGGTTTCCGGGGCCGAGGTCGGTGCGGCGAGGAGCACGGCGAAGATGCCCCTGACGATGACCCTGGAGACCACGCCGCTCCCCGCGGGGCCCGGAGCGCCCGGGGTTCCCATCGAGTGATTCCGCCTTGCTTCCCGCGGCGGGCTTTCAGACAAAGCGGGGTCGTCTGGCGAGCACGGGTAGCTCAGCGGTAGAGCAACCGGTTTACACCCGGTCGGTCGGCGGTTCGATCCCGTCCCCGTGTACCACCCCGAGCCTCCATGCACCTAAGATTCACCGATCAGGAACTCGCCACCCTGGTGGAAATGGTGAGCCTCGCGGCCAACGTCGCGTCGTGGAACCGCAAGCCTGGGGCCGAGGGCGGCATCGGTGACTTCGAGCGGATCGAGAACAAGATCCTCGAGAAGGCGCGCCAGGCCGGGATGGCCGGCGCGATCGAGTTCGACGAGCAGCGCCAGTTGCTCCAGGTCACCGAGGAGTTCCAGCAGGAGTCGTTCTTCCAGGAGTGCTACGACGAGCTGCGCAACGAGAGCTTCTGGGAGGAGCTGGTCATCCGGCTGGCCGACCGCGACCTGATGCGCCGCATCGGCCGAGAGGCCTGGGAGGCGCTCGACGAGGAGCAACGCCGCGAGCGGACCGAGGACATCGAGAAGCGCTACTGGGAGGAGTTCACCGCCCGGGGCATCGACCGGGTCGCGGTGATCTTCCCGCGCGGCGACGGGTAGGGGGTGGCGGTGTCGTGGGGCGTGTTGGCGGTGCTTCCCAGCCGGTCCGAACCGCCTCCACGCCCCAAAAAAAGCCCGGCCTCCTGGGGAAGCCGGGCTTGGGAAGGGTGCGGTGGCGGCTCGAAGCCGCCGGTCCGTGGGCATGGCGCCCGGAAGGCGCCACTCCGCCTACTTCGAAGCCGAGACGTAGCTGGCCTGGGCGGCGCCCTTGGCGAGCTTCTTCTGCTTGATCCAGCTCATCGTGCCGCGCAGGCGCTCGCCGACCTTCTCGATCGGGTGCCTGGCCTCGTCCTTGCGGATCTTGTTGAACTCCTTGCAGCCGTTCTCGTTCTCCTTGATCCACTCGCGGGCGAACTTGCCGGACTCGATCGCCTTGAGCTGCTTGCGCATGCGGTTCTTGACCGACTCGTTGATGATCTTGGGGCCGACGGTGACGTCGCCGTACTCGGCGGTCTCGGAAACCGAGAAGCGCATGCCGGCGATGCCCGACTCGTTCATCAGGTCGACGATCAGCTTGAGCTCGTGGAGGCACTCGAAGTAGGCCATTTCCGGCTGGTAGCCGGCTTCCACCAGCACGTCGAAGCCGGCCTTCACGAGGGCGGAGGCGCCGCCGCAGAGGACGACCTGCTCACCGAACAGGTCGGTGACCGTCTCCTCCTCGAAGTTGGTCTCGAACACGCCGGCGCGGGTGCAGCCGACGCCGCGGGCCCAGGCCAGGGCGATCTTCTTGGCCTTGCCGTCGGCGTCGTTGTGGATGGCGATCAGGCCGGGCACGCCCTTGCCGTCGACGAACTGCGAGCGGACGGTGTGACCGGGGCCCTTCGGCGCGACCATGATGACGTTGACGTCCTTCGGCGGCTCGATGGTCTTGAAGTGGATGGCGAAGCCGTGGGAGAAGAGCAGGGTCTTGCCCTTGGTGAGGTTGGGGGCGATGTCCTTCTCGTAGACCGCGGGGATCCTGGTGTCGGGGACGGCCACGAAGATGACGTCGGCGGCCTTCACGGCGTCGGCGGTGTCCATCACCTTGAAGCCGAGCTTCTTGGCGACCTCGCGCGACTTCGACTTGGCGTAGAGGCCGATGATCACGTTCATGCCGCTCTCCTTCAGGTTCAGCGCGTGGGCGTGGCCCTGCGAGCCGAAGCCGATGACGGCAAGGGTCTTCTTCTTGAGGGTGGCAAGGGTCGCGTCCTTGTTGGTGTAGATTTTCGCGGCCATGTGGATGGTGGGCTGGTGGGTCGGTGGTGTCTCTGGCCCGGTGCGGATCTGCCCGGGCGGGCCGGAAGGCTGCGGAAATGCGCGGAAGTTTCAAGGGTCAAGTTTCAAGTTTCAAAGCGGGTCGATTCGGCGAGGATGGCGGCGATGAAGCGGCCGACCGCGCAGGCGCACGAGGAGGTGGCGGCGGTGCTGCGGCCGGGGGATGTCGCGGTGGACGCCACCGCCGGCAACGGCCACGACACCTGCTTCCTGGCCGGGCGGGTCGGCCCCGCCGGGCGGGTGGTCGCCTTCGACATCCAGCCGGAGGCCCTCGCGGCGACCCGGCAGCGCCTCGGGGAGGCGGGCCTGGCGGACCGGGTCGAGCTGTTCGAGGAATCCCACGCGGCGATGGCGCGGCGGGTTGCGCCCGGCGTCGGAGCGGTGATGTTCAACCTCGGCTACCTGCCCGGCGGTGACCACGGCCTCATCACCCGGACGCAGGAAACGCTGGCGGCTCTGGAGTCGGCGGCCGGCCTGCTGCGGTCGGGCGGGGTGCTCACGGTCGTCTGCTACCCGGGGCATTCGGGCGGCGACGAGGAGGCCGCCGCGGTGGTCGGGTGGGCGCGGGGCCGGGGAGGCGAGGTCTTCCCGCAGGCCCGCGACGGCGCGCCCTTCCTGGTGGTGCTGCGGCGGGCTTGCGCTTGATCGCGGGTCGGCGAGCGGATGTGATGCGGGATGCGCGTGGTGTGCTCGTGGTTCTCGGCGGCCTTTCCCCTGTGGGTGGTGATCGGCTGCGCCTGGGCCTGGCTGCAACCGGCGGCGTGGACCTGGTTCGCGCCGTGGATCGCGCCGGGACTCGGGCTGATCATGCTCGGCATGGGACTGACCCTGCGGCTGGCGGACTTCGCCGCGGTGGCGCGGCAGCCCGGGACGGTCGCCGTCGGGGTCGCCGCGCAGTTCGTGATCATGCCGGCCGGCGGCTGGCTGGTGGCGCGGCTGTTCGCGCTCGAGCCGGCGCTGGCGCTCGGCCTGATCCTGGTCGCCTGCTGCCCCGGGGGCACCGCCAGCAACGTCATCTGCTACCTCGCCCGGGCCAACGTGGCGCTCAGCGTGCTGATGACGATGTGCTCGACCTTCGCCGCCATCGCGCTAACGCCGCTGCTGACCAAGTGGCTCGCCGGCAAGGTGCTGCCGGTCGATGCCTGGGCGCTGTTCAAGACGATGCTGGTGATCGTCCTGCTGCCGCTGGTGGCCGGCATCGCCATCAACAACGGGGTCGGGCGGATGAGGGACCCGCAGCGGGTGCGGCGCTGGGTCGATGCCATCGGCCCGGTGCTCAGCGTGCTGCTGATCGTGTTGATCGTCGGCTGCATCGTGGCGCTGAAGAAGGATCTCATTGCCGCGGCGGCGGCGCCGCTGTTCGTCTCGGTCTTCGTGCTCCACGCGCTCGGCTTCGGCGTCGGCTACGGCGTGATGTGGCTGTGCCGTCGCGAGGTCGCGATGCGCCGCACGGTGTCGATCGAGGTCGGCATGCAGAACAGCGGCCTCGGCGCGGCGCTGGCGACCAGGCACTTCGCCGAGTTCGCGCTGGCGCCGGTTCCCGCCGCGATCTCGGCGGTCTACCACTGCCTCATCGGCTCGGTGCTCGCGGCATTCTGGAGCCGGCCGGCGGCGGTGGAGACGGGGGACGGGAAGACAGAAGACGGGAGGCAACAGGCCTGATGCCGTATCGTTGGGAACCATCCGGCTCATTCGATCGTGCGGCATGGCCGCAGATGACGCGGATCGCGCAGCTGAATCCCCAAATCTGCGTTCATCCGCGTCCATCTGCGGTTTCCCCAATCCGAGCCATCAGGGGTCCGGTTGTCCCCTCGAATCCACCTGAAGTGCGGTTGCGCCGCAGTGGCCTTGGACTTTGGACTGCGGTGGCTTGACACCGCTTTTTCGAGTCGTTCTGGAGGCGTGTTGAAACGAGGACGCTGAAGGGCACCCATGCCATCCCTTCGCTCGCTGGTAGGGGGGCAGGCGCATCCATGGAAGCTGCAAGCATCGCTCATCATGCGGGAAGGGGTCGGGAGTCATCCTTCCAGAACGTCACCCAAAGCGGCGTCAAGCCGCCGCACTCCAGGGCGCCTGCGGAGCAGGGATCGTCTCCCTCGTTGCCGGCTACCCGCTGCCTGCTGCCCGTGAAGCACACACGCAAAACGGCCGCGTCCCGGAGGGAGCGCGGCCGTGCAGAAAGGGTTCGCGAACGGGCTCAGATGATCTCGCCCTCGTTGAAGAAGCGCTTGAGTTCGACCTGGGCGGTCTCGACGCCGTCGGAGGCGTGGCAGACGTTGCGCATCTTGGCGTCGCCGCCCTTGTCGCCGAAGTCGCCGCGGATCGTGCCGGCCTCGGCGGCGGCCGAGTCGGTCGGGCCGAGCAGGTCGCGCACGCGGGCGATCACGTTCTCGCCTTCCAGCGCCATGGCGACCACCGGGCTCTCCTGCATGAAGCTGCGGACCTCCGGAAAGAAGGGCTTGTCGGCGATGTGCGCGTAGTGCTCGGCGAGAAGCTCGTCGGAGAGCTTCATGACCTTGAGGCCGCGGATCGTGAAGCCTTCCTTCTCGAAGCGGGCGAGAACGGTGCCGACGAGGTTCTTGGAGACGGCGTCGGGCTTGAACAGGATGAGGGTGGTCTCGAGAGACATGGCCGCGGAGTAGGCCCGGAGCGGGCTTCGCGCAAGACTTTTGGCGTGTCAGGACCGGCGCGCGGCCAAAATCACAGCGTGGCGGCGATTTCCGCCGCGAGGCGGTCGAGCAGCCGGGACAGCGACGCGGCGAGCTCGTCGTAGCCGTCGGCGGCGAGTGGCTCGGTGGCCGCCCACGAGCGCGAAACCACCTGGCGGCGGTCCGGCAGCGAGTAGACCCGCCAGGCGGCGTCGATGAAGGCGTCGCCGTTGGCGGTGCCGTGGAACTGGCGGACGTCGACGGTCACCTGGTAGCGCAGGTCGCCGTCGTGCGACCAGGGATAGACCCGGACGTCGCCGGTGTTCTCGCGGCGGCCGATGTTGGTGGCCAGGACGGAGGCGATATTGTCCTCGAGGTCGCCGGCCCAGCGGTGGCTGTCGGCCAGCGCCAGCCGGTTGCTGCCCTGCTGGTAGACGAGGTTCGGCCGGTCGAGGTAGTCGGCGACCATCACCGGGCCGATGCCGATCGCGGTGCCCGCGCGGGTCGGCGCCGGTCCGGCCGGGGTCAGGAAGTAGTACGACTTGGGCGTGCCGCAGGAGCCCAGCAGCAGCGCGGCGGCCAGCAGGGGAAGGAGCAGGAGGAGTCGGGCCATCATGGATGCAGGAAATGGGCGGAGGGGTGGGGGCCTCAGCGGCGGGCGCGTGGCGTCGGGTCGTCGCCCTTGTCGCGGCCGAAGAGCAGCGAGTTGGGCTTTTCGTTGATCGTGTTGGAAAGCGAGTCGAAGGAGCGCAGCGCCGAACGGAGCTCGTCGAGGGTGCGCCTCAGGTCGCCCTGGACCGCGCCGGCCGGGCCGAGCGACTCGACCGAGCGACGCAACTCGGCGAGGGCCTGGTTGAGTTCGTCGGGAAGGTTCTGGGTCGAGTCGGAGGCCACCAGCGTCTTCAACTCGACCAGTGCGGCGTCGAGCTTGTCGAGGGTCTCGCGGCCGTCGGCCAGCGTCCTGCCGGCCTCGTCGGCGGCGTTGCCGAACTTGACCATGGTCTCCTCGAGCGGCAGCGACTCGAGCTTGGAGAGGATCGCGTTGAGCTTGCCCTCGAGCTGCGCGAGCCCGGAGGAGATCGTCGGGATCAGGTCGTAGCCGCGGTGCTTGCCGAGCTCGGCCGGCTCGGCGTCGGGGTAGAGGTCGAGCTCGACGAACAGGGCGCTGGTGATGATCGAGCCCATGGTCAGCTTGGCGCGCAGGCCGCGCTCGACGGCATTGGCGAGGTCGACGTCGTCGTCCGAGAGGTCGGCGGCGCGCTGGAAGGCGGAGGTGTCGAGCTCGATGAGCACCGGCACGCGGGCGTCGCCGGGGTCGGCGTAGCGGTAGGAGATCTCGACCACCCGTCCGAGCGGGATGCCGCGGAACTCGACCGGCGCGCCGCGCTTGAGCCCGCGGACCGACTGGTCGAAGAGCAGCATCGCCTCGAGGTCGGGATTGAAGGAGGCGTCGCGCGCCGCGGTCTCGTCCTCGTAGAGCTCGAAGGTGTCGCCGTCGTCGGCCGCCGCGCCGCTGTCCGGCCCGGTCGGGTTGGTGAAGCTGGCGCCGCCGCTGACCAGGGTCTGCACCGAGGGGGTGCGGAACTCGAAGCCGTTCGCGCCGGCGCTCACGTTGATCCCGCTGGTGTTCCAGAAGCGCGTGGTCGAGCGCACCAGCGAGGAATACTTCTCCTCGATGAAGATCTCGAAGCGGATCTGCTCGCTCTCGAGGTCGAGCGCGCGGCGCTCGACCTTGCCGACGGCGAAGCCGCGGTAGTAGATCGGCGCGCCGACCGACAGCGAGCCGGCCTCGTTGGCGACCAGCGTCAGCTTCAGTCCCGGGATGTTGCCGCCGGTGACCGGTGGCTCCTCGAGGCCGGTGAAGTAGCTGGCGGGGTTGGAGGACTCGCCGGGCTCGAGCTCGACGTAGGACCCCGAGATCAGCGTGCCGAGGCCGGAGACGGTTCCGGTCGAGACCCGCGGCCGGACGACCCAGAAGCGGGTGTCGTCGCGCAGCAGTTCGGCGTAGTCGGGGTCGAGGCGGAGCCCGACCGAGACGCTGTCGAGACCGCTGGCCAGCCGGATCGTCTCGACGATGCCGACGCGGACCGAGCGGCAGCGCACCTCCGACTTGCCGGCGGCGAGGCCCTCGGCGGTCTCGAAGCTGACGGTCGCCAGCGGTCCCTGCTCGATCTTGTTCTTCCACAACAGCCAGCCGGCGAGGCACAGCGCGACGACCGGCACCAGCCAGACGCTGCTCAGGCGGCGACGTCGGCGGACGGTCGCCTGATACTCGCCGCTTGCGCCGCTTGGCTTGGATTCGCTGGGCTCCTCGCTCATGGGGGTGGGTCAGTGGGTCGGGTCAATGGGTCGGATCAATGAGTGGGGATACGGACATTCCTCCGCTGGTCCCACAGCAGGCGGGGGTCGAAGGACATGGCGGAGAACATGGTGAGGATGACCACCGCTGCAAAAGATAATGCCGCCGGGCCCGGGGTGATCGTCATCACCGAGCCGAGCTGGACCAGGCAGGCGAGGATGGCAACGACGAAGACGTCGACCATCGACCAACGCCCGACAAGCTCGGTGATGTGGTAGGTCAGCGCGAGGCTGCGCGAACTGCCGCTGGCGCGTCCCGAGGCGGCGAGGCACAGCCACACCAGCGCGATCACCTTGAGGATCGGGATCAGCACGCTGGCGGTGAAGATGATGATCGCCACCGGGTAGGAGCCGGTCTGCCAGAAGGTCACCACGCCCGACAGGATCGTGCTCTCCTCGCCGCCGCCGATGCCGCTGATCCGCATCACCGGCAGCGACATGGCGGGGATGTAGAACACGGCGGCCGCGACGAGCAGCGCCCAGGTGCGGGTCAGGCTGTGCGGCTTGCGCAGGTGGAGGGGCGTGGCGCAGCGCGGGCAGCGGCCGAGCTCGACCGGGCTGAGCTTGCCGCAGCAGTGGCAGCTGGCGAGGCCGCGGTCGGCGGCGAAGGCACCTGGCGTGACCCCGCTCATTCGGCGGCCGGTTCGGGTTTCGTGTCGGGCCCCGACATCCGCGCGATCTCGAGTCGGTCCCACAGCTCGCGCCGGTCGATGCCGCCCATGGCGCCGGCGAGGCAGACGACCAGCGCGACCAGCGCCCACAGGCCGATGTGGAACTCGATCTCGGCGAGGTGGCCGAGCTTGAGCAGGGAGACGATGAAGCCGAGCAGGAACACCTCGAGCATCGACCACGGCTCGGAGCGCTGGATCAGCCGGGCGATCGCCGTCGCACCCGGCAGGGCGCGGCCGTATATCAGCGGCATGACGAGGTAGAGCAGCCCGGCGGTCAGCAGGGTGGGGGCGACGATGGTGAACAGCACGCTGAGCAGGGCGAGCAGGGGGTCGCCATCGGCGAACAGGGCCTCGGCGGCGGCCACCAGGCCGAGCTCGGTCCGCTCGCTGGCAGCCTGCATGGTGAGGAAGGGGAAGCTGTGGGCGAGGATCGTGAAGACCACCGCGGCGAGGGCGAAGCCGGTCGCCCGGGACAGCGAGCGCGGGCGGTTCTGGTAGAGGACCTCGTCGCAGTTGCCGCAGCGCGCGACCTCGCCCTCGCGCAGCCGCGGTGCCGGCTGGACGGCGTCGCAGAAATGGCAGGCGGTCCGCTCGTCGGGATCGGCGCGGGGCCAGGACAATCCGGGGTGATGTCGCTTCATTCGCTCTCCTTCGATGCAACAGCTGGCCCGCAAATCAAATCGCACATCCCTCAGTGTCGCCTCGTGCGGACGACGATCGAGTAGCCGCGGCCGAGCAGGAAACCGACGAGGAAGATCAGCAGGAACATGATCCCGCCCTGGAGTTCGGCCTCGCCGAACAGGAAGTTGATCCGGATCCGCTCGCGGTTGAAGCCGAGGAACACGAGGAAGACGATCGCGACCAGGGCGAGCCCGATCAGCTTGAAGCGGCGCTTCCAGTTGACCGGCTGGTCCTGCCGGTGGCCATCGCGGCCATCCCTCTCGGCGCCGGATCCCGGCGGCTCCGCGGTCACGGGCGCCAGCGGGGCCGGTTCGTCCTTGAACGGCGACTCCTCGTGGGCTTCGTCCGGGGCCTTGTCCGCCTTGTCAGTCAGGTTGTCGGCTTCTTTGGCTTCGTCGGCTTCGTCTCGCTTCTTGTTCTCCTCCATGGCGGCTGGGGTGGTCTACAGGGGGCGGGCGTAGGTGTTGCAACGATTGTGCCATCCGGCGCGCCAGCGCGACTCGCCGCGGGCGGGCGGCGAGTTGGCGATGCGGCGGTCGAGCACGCGCTTGGCGGCGGCGGCGAACTCGCTGGCGGCGGCCTGGCCGGCGGGGACCTCGCGCATCTCGCCGAGCACCTGGAGCAGACCCCAGCCCTGGCCCTGATAGCGCTCGGCCGGGTTGGTGCCCTCACCCTTGAAATTGACGTAGTCGACCAGGGCATAGACGCCGTTGGGGGTCTGGCTCAGCTTGTCGTAGTTGCGGCGGATGCGCTCGCGCTCGCCGGCGGGGGCCGCGGCGAGCATCTTCGGCAGCGCCCGGCGCGAGCGCTCGATGATGAAGTCGGTCTGCAGCGGCACGTTGGCGGCGAGCCAGGTGCGCAGCGACTTGAGGCGCTCGCCGTCGAAATCGGCCTGGAAGGCGGCGCGGTTCGGCCACGGGCAGTCGGCGAGGGTGGCGACCTGCGGCGGGCGGGCGCCGCGCTGCCGGGCGTGGCGGACGAAGGCGGGCCAGCTCTCCTGGAATTTTCCGGTAACCCCGGCGGGGTACCAGATGAAGTGGCCGATGCCGAGCGAGGGGAACTCCTCGCCGGCATTCCACGTCGTCAGGCCGGCGACCGTCCCGCCGCACTCGTTCTGCCAGATCTTGCGGCCGATCGCCTGCTTGCGGGCCTCGCTGAGCTGGGGTGCCGGGCTGGCCCCGGCGGGCGGGCTGGCCGGGCCGCACCCGGCGGCGAGGACCACGGCGAGGGCAGCGTGCCTGAGGACTTGCATGGCGGTAGGAATATCGGGAGCTTGGGCCCGCGGCAAGGGCAGGTCGCCGGAGCGTTCCACCCGGCCCGGAAAGCTCGCGAAAGGTCGCGAAACGGCGAAGGAGGACCGGTTCCGAAGCCATGAAGGCGGAAGCAATGAAGGAAATTCCCTGGGACAAGGTGTTCAGTTTCACGGCTTGGGACGGTGTCAAGCTGCTCCTCACGGCGCTGGTGATCCTGCTGGTGACCCGGATCCAGCTGTTCAACGACCGGCTTTCGGCCCTGCTCATCGCGCTGCCGCTCACCTCGCTGGTGGCGATGGCCTGGATGCGCGCCGAGGGTCAGGATTCCGGCCGGATCGCCAATCACGCCGAGTCGACCTTCTGGTTCGTCCTGCCGACCCTGCCGATGTTTCTCGTCCTGCCGTGGATGCTGCGGAGCGGGATGGGATTCTGGCCCGCCCTGGCCCTGAATTGCCTGCTCACAGCGGCTTTGTTCTGGGGAATGGTGGCGATTTTGCGCCTGTTTGGCCTCGATCTGATGCCAAAATGATCGACTTCAGGCCTTTTTCCCCTTGTCATTGCGGGGATTCTCTGGTTTCTCGCGCCTCCGGCCGCGGAGGCCGAACGGTCCGGCATGACTCCTGATAACATCGTCCCCATCGAGTCGCCGAAGGCCCACTCCCGGTTTCCTGGCACACCCATGAAAAGCGATCTCGTCGAGCAGGCATCTCAAGTCGTCACCGATCCCCTGGTTCTCATCAACATGGTCTCCCAGCGGGTGCGCCAGCTCAACAGCGGCCGTTCCCCGCTGATCCAGACGATGCCCACGATGGGGGCCGCCGACATCGCCCTCACCGAGATCATCGAGGGCAAGGTCAAGCTCGCCGGCGAGCAGGTCAACAAGTGAACCTGCGGCAGCCGACCATTCCAGGGAGGACGGCGCCATGAGCGCGGAAAGCCCCGAGATCGCGAGCAACCGCAAGGCGCGCCGGGATTTCCACATCGGCGACACCTACGAGGCCGGGGTCGAGCTCAAGGGCACCGAGGTCAAGTCGATCCGTGCCGGCAAGGTCAACATCGCCGACGCCTTCGCGCGCGTCGATCGCGGCCAGGTCTTTCTCCATGGCTGCCACATCCAGCCGTGGGAAACCGCGGGTGAGTACTACCAGCACGAGGCACGCCGCCCGCGCCGCCTGCTGCTCCACAAGAAGGAGATCCTCAAGCTCGAGCAGGAGATGAGCACCAAGGGCGCGACGCTTCCCTGCCTGAAGATGTACTGGAAGAACCGTCGCGTGAAGGTGCAGATCGGCGTCGGCAAGGGCAAGAGCCACGCCGACCAGCGCCACGACCTCAAGAAGCGGGTCGAGCTGCGCGAGGCCCAGCGCGAGGTGGCCCGCTTCAACCGGCGCTGAAGCGCCGGGGGAGGGGGCGTGCCGGTCGCCCCCGACCCGCCGCAGCGCTGCATCCGGCCTCGACCTGCGGGAGTCCGGTGCTAAGGATGAGCCATGGCCACCGATGAGGAGAAGCCGAAGCAGCCCGCGGAATCGGCAAAGCCCGCTGAGGAGTCGAAGCCGCCGGGCCCGCCGCCACCCAGCCTGAGCCCCTCGCCCTCGGCCGCGCCCCCGCCGCCACCCAGCCTGAGTCCGCCGCCCTCCGCGCCGCCGCCCGGTCCCTCGCCAAGCGCTCCGCCGCCGCGGTCGCCGCAATCGCCGCCAATCGGGGCGCCGGTCAAGGTGCAGGTCAGCAAGGCCGGCGCCGAGGAAGAGGAGGACGACGGTCTTCCCGAGACCAACCAGCGGCTGCTGGCCGGCCTGATCGACATGCTCGTGGTGGCCGGCCTCTGCGTCACCGTGGCGCTGATCGTTCCCGACTGGCCGGTGGTCTCGAAGCTTCCCTACCTGGTGGGCGCGGCCTACCTCGTGCTGCGCGACAGCCTGCCCTTCCTCGGCGGCCAGAGCATCGGCAAGAGGGCAACCAAGCTCCGCGTGGTCAAGGCGGGCGATACCCCGCTCGTCGGCGACTGGTCGGCGGCGGCGGCTCGCAACGTCCTGCTGCTGATTCCCTTCTTCGGCCCGTTGGTCGAGGCCATCGTCCTGATGAGCCGGGAGGACAAGCCGGAGCGCGGCCTGCGCCTCGGTGACGAGTGGGCCAAGACCCGGGTGATCCGCGACCCGGCGGTGGAGGAGAACGCGGGGATGGCGGACGACGAGGAGTCGGCGACGTCGGGTTGATCGGGGGCTTTCCTCCGATGGGCTTGGAGGAACCGCAGATGAACGCGGATGAACGCAGATCCACACCGATACAGGAAATGGATTTGTCTTCCGGCGGTGCGAGTTTGTCCGCAGATTTGCACGGGGTCTTCTCCGCCGCGCTCCGGCCCGCAGATGAGTTCTGAAATCTGCGTCAATCTGCGTAATCTGCGGCTTCCCTTTCGAGAGTCCCAAGGGGTCCGATGGTCTCCTTGATTCGGGATCCGTCGGAGGTTCGCGTCCTTCAACCATCCGCGCCCCTCATCGCTGGCACGCCGGGCACCAGTAGGTCGAGCGCTGGCCGACGACCGCGTGCCGGATGTTGGCGCCACAGCGCCGGCAGGGTTCCCCGGCGCGGTCGTAGACGAACAGGCGCTGGCGGAAGTAGCCCGGTTGGCCCGATGAGTTGACGAAGTCGCGCAGGGTCGTGCCGCCGGAGCGGATCGCCTCCTCGAGCACCTCGCGGATCGCCGCGGCCAGGCGCTCGAGGCGCGGCCCGGAGACCCGGCCCGCCGCCGTGCGCGGCCGGATCCCGGCGCGGAACAGCGCCTCGTCGGCGTAGATGTTGCCCACCCCGACGACGACCGAGGCGTCCATGATGCGCAGCTTGATCGCGCTCCGGCGATCGCGGCAGGCGGCGCGCAGCCGCGCGGCGCCGAAGTCGCCGCCGAGCGGCTCGGGCCCGAGGTCGCGCAGCAGGGGATGCCGCGCCGGATCCTCGCCGGGGCGCAGGTGGAGGAAGATCCCGAAGCGCCGCGGGTCGTGGAAGCGCAGCTCCATGCCGCTGTCGAGATGCAGCAGGAGGTGGTCGTGCTTGCGCAGCTCGGCCGCCGGCTCGACCAGCCGCAGGCTGCCCGACATGCCGAGGTGGACCAGCAGGTGGTCGCCGGCATCGAGCGCGAGGATCAGGTACTTCGACCGCCGGGTGACCGCCGTGAAGCGCCTCCCGGCGACCTCCTCGAGCGACGCATCGACCGGCAGCCGCAGGTCGCCACGGCGGACCACGACCGCGTCGACCCGGCGGCCGACCAGGTGGGGCTCGACCCCGCGTCGGGTGGTTTCAACCTCGGGCAACTCGGGCATCGCGGGGCGGGTGTGGGGCTGCGGGGGAGTTCACGGCACGGGGAAAGTCACGGCAGGACGTAGGCGGCGGTGGTGACCACGTGGCACGCGCTTCCCGCCATCACGAAGGCGTGCCAGATGGCGTGGTTGTAGGGCAGGCTCTCCCACAGGAAGAACACCACGCCGCCGGTGTAGCACAGGCCTCCCGCCACCAGCCAGGCCAGCCCCGCCGGCGACAGCTCGTGCACCAGCTTGGGCGCGGCGATCACGATCAGCCACCCCATCAGGACGTAGAGCGCGGTCGACCACCAGGCCTCGCGGTTGCCGCGGATCACCGCCTTGAGGACCACCCCGACGATGGCCAGGAACCAGATGATGCCGAGCAGGGACCAGCCCCACGGGCCGCGCAGCGTCACCAGCGTGAGCGGCGTGTAGGATCCCGCGATGAGCAGGTAGATGCCGGCATGGTCGAGGACCTGGAGGAACGACTTGATGCGCGGCGAGTGGAAGCTGTGGTAGACCGTCGAGGAGAGGTAGAGCAGCACCAGGGTCGAGCCGAACAAGGCCGCCGACACCGTCTTCGCCGGCTCGCCGCCGGCGATCACCAGCATGACGACGAGCGCCGCGACCGCCAGCAGGGTGGCGATCCCGTGGGTGATCATGCTGGCGCGCTCCTCCCCGCGACTGTGGCTGAGGTGCGACCGCTGCTGGAAGGGGTAGGCCGCCACGCGCGGAGCATGGCGGCGGGCGGCGAGCTTGTCGATGGTGTCCATGGCACCACTCCGGCGTGCGCCGTGGAAGTCATGGGAGCCTTGGGAGCCATGGAAACCGTGCAATCCGCCCGGCTCGCCCGCTTCCGGGACACCCGCGGGGAGATTTGGCAAACACGCGCTTCACTCCCTCCGATCCCCGGTCTAGGCTCGGCGCGATGCCTTCCCCGCCCCCTGTCGCCCTGCTGTGTTCGGACATCGACGGAACCCTGCTCGGCCGGCCGGCGGCGACCGCGGACTTCCGCTGCACCTGGGAGTCGCTCGACGGCAAGCGTCCCGTCCTGGTCTACAGCACCGGGCGGCTGGTCAAGGACGCCAAGCGAGTCGTCCAGGAGGGCGGCCTGCCGCAGCCGGACTACTACATCGGCGGCGTCGGCACGGTCATCCACGACGAGTCGTCCGACACCGTCGTGCGCGAGTTCTCCTCGATCCTCGAGGAACGCTGGGACCGGGAGCTGGCGGTCGAGGTGGTGAAGCGCTTTCCCGGAATCGAGGAGCAGCCGGTGCACCAGCAGCACGAGTGGAAGAGCAGCTGGTTCCTCGACTCGGCCGGCGAGGACGACATCGCGGAGCTCAAGCGCCTGCTCGCCGAGGCCGGCGTCGAGGCCCAGGTCGTCTACTCCTCCGGCCGCGACCTCGACGTCCTCCCGCGCACGGCGAACAAGGGCAACGCGCTGCGCTGGCTGTGCTCGCGGCTGGGAATCGACCTCAGCCAGGTGGTCGTCGCCGGCGACACCGGCAACGACTCGTCGATGTTCCTCCTGCCGGGGGTGCGCGGCATCGTCGTCGGCAATGCCGAGCCCGAGCTGATGGAGGCGACCCTCGACGCCGAGACCTTCCAGGCCGAGGGCAACTGCGCCGCGGGGGTGCTCGCCGGGCTGCAGAACTACGGCGTGATCGACCACGTCGTCCACAGCGAGGGATCGCTCGAGACCCAGCACCACGACCCCGAGATCGTCCGCCTGTTCAAGGAGGAACCGAGCACCGCGGGCAGCGAGCACGCCTTCATCGAGACCGCCTACGGCAAGGCCGTCGACGCCCTCGAGCGCTGCATCACGCCGATGGGCTTCAGCGCCTGCTCGATCGCCGACAACGACGTCACCGGCGTCGACGAGAACTACAACTCGGTGTGGGGTCGCGACGGCGCGATGGCGATCATCGGCAGCCTCTCGGTCCCCGGCGACCGCTTCCGCGAGTGCCAGCGCGCGACCCTGCGCACGCTGCTCGAACACGTCTCTCCGGTCGGCCAGGTGCCCGCCAACGTCCATATCGCCACCGGCATCCCCGACTATTCCGGGGTCGGCGGGATCGCCGCGATCGACAGCGGCATGTGGGTGGTGATCGCGCTCCACGCCTACATCGAGAAAACCCGCGAGCTGCCGCTGCTGCGCGAGTTCCGCGACGAGGTCGGCCGGATCATGATGTGGCTCGAGGCCCACGACAGCAACCAGGACGGGCTGCTGGAGGTCCCCGAGGCCGGCGACTGGATGGACCTCTTCAACCGCAGCTACAACGTCCTCTTCGACGAGGTCCTGTGGTATCGCGCCACGGTCGCCTACGGGCGGATCAACGAGCTGCTCGGCGACAAGGACAAGGCCAGCCGCTACCTGCTGCGAGCCGAGCGCATCAAGCGCGCGATCATCCGCCGCTTCTGGCCGAGCACCAACGGGCCGACCTCGGAGGAGGGCGCCAGCTTCGCCGAGGTCCAGCGCGGCATCGGCGACGCCCGCTACCTGCTCGCCCAGGTCACGCCGTTCTCCTTCGACTGGCGCTGCGACGTCATCGCGAACATCATGGCCTTCCTCTACAACGTGATGGACTTCAACCGCGCGAAGATCGTCTTCCGCTTCCTCTGGGGGGTCGGGGCCAACGAGCCTTTCCCGGTGAGGAACCTCTACCCGGTGGTCCACGCGGGCGATCCCGACTGGAAGAGCTACTACACCGTGAACCTGCTCAACCTGCCCCACCACTACCACAATGGCGGCATCTGGCCGTGGTGCGGCGGGCACTGGGTGCGCTTCATCAACCACCTCGGCCTGCGCGACGTCGCCAAGCAGGAGCTGCTGAAGCTCGCCGAACTGAACCGCCAGGGCGTGGTCGACGAGTGGGAATTCAACGAATGGTGCCACGGCAAGACCGGCCGGCCGATGGGCAAGGCCTACCAGGCCTGGTCGGCCGCCGAGTTCCTGGCCGCCTACCACGACGTGATGGACGAATGAGAACCGACCTCGATATCCTGCACCTGTCGCTCCACGGCCTGATCCGCGGGGAGAACCTGGAACTCGGACGCGACCCCGACACCGGCGGGCAGTGCCTCTACGTGCTCGAGCTCGTCAAGGCGCTCGCCCGGCGCGACGAGGTCGCCCGCGTCACCCTGGTCACCCGGCGGGTGTTCGACCCGAAGGTCGGCGACGACTACGCCCGCGCGGTCGAGGACCTCGGCGGCGGCGCGGAGATCCGCCGGATCGAGGCCGGCCCGCGGCGCTACCTCCGCAAGGAGGTCCTGTGGCGGCACCTCGACGCCTTCATCGACGGCATCCTGTCATGGCTGCGCAGCGAGCGCCGGGTGCCCGACCTGATCCACGCCCACTACGCCGACGCCGGCTACGTCGGGCGCCAGGTCGCGGCGGTGCTCGGCTGCCCCTTCGCCTTCACCGGACACTCGCTCGGCAGGGTCAAGCGGGAGCGCCTGATCGAGGGCGGCTCGGACACCGAGGCCATCGAGGCGAAGTACAACCTGCCGGTGCGCATCGAGGCCGAGGAGCTCAGCCTCGAGGCGGCCTCGATCGTCTGCACCAGCACGCGGCAGGAGGTCGACGAGCAGTACGCCCTCTACGACCGCTACGCCGAGGAGTCGATGCGGGTGATCCCGCCCGGGGTCGACCTGACGCGCTTCGACTCCGACCCCGACCCGGAGGTGATGCGGTCGGTCGACGCCAAGCTGCGCCGCTTCCTGCGCGACTGCGACCGCCCGGCGGTGCTGGCGATTGCGCGGGCCGACGAGCGCAAGAACCTCGCCGCGCTGGTGCGCGCCTTCGGCGGCAACGAGTGGCTGCGCGAGAACGCCAACCTGATCGTCATCGGCGGCAACCGCGACCGCCTCCAGCAGCTCTCGAGCGGCGGCCGCAAGGTCTGGCGGCAGTTGCTCGGTCTGATCGACGACTTCGACCTCTACGGCATCTGCGCGGTTCCCAAGCGCCACGAGTCGCTCGAGGTCGCCGGCTTCTACCGCTGGGCCGCGGAGACCGGCGGGGTCTTCGTCAACCCGGCCTTCACCGAGCCCTTCGGGCTGACCCTCCTCGAGGCGGCCGCGGCCGGGCTGCCGCTGGTGGCCACCCACGACGGCGGGCCGAACGACATCCTCGCCAACCTGCAGAACGGCGAGCTGGTCGACCCCCTCGACGACGAGGCCATCGGCCGGGCGATCGAGGGCATCGTGTCGGACCGCAAGCGCCAGCGGAAGCTCGCCGAGGACGGCGCGGTGAAGGTCCGCGAATACTACAGCTGGGACGCCCACGTCGCGACCTACCTCGAGGAACTCGGGGAGATCTTCGGGCCGGGGCCACGGCCGCCCGAGGAGGGCTCGCGCCAGCTCCTCGCGCGCGGCCTCCACTGGGTGGTGATGGACCTCCCGCCGCACCTCGAGGACGAGCCGGAGGAGCTCGTCGAGCGCTGGCGCGACCTGTTCCGCTCGGGTGAGGTCGGCATGATCTACGCCACCGGCTTGTCGCACGACGAGGCCCGCGAGGTGATCCGCCGGCTGTCGATGCCCAAGGCCGCGGTGATCATCGCCGGGCTCGGCGCGGAGATCCACTACGGCAAGGCCGGGGTCCCCGACGAGGTGTGGCAGCGCCAGATCCGCCACCGCTGGAACCGCGAGGCCGTGATCGAGGCCTTCGACGGCGTCGGCCAGCTGGTCCTCCAGGGCGAGGAGCACCAGCACCCACTGAAGGTTTCGTACTTCATGAACAAGGACTCGGGCCTCACCCAGGCGAAGCTCCAGCAGGTGCTCCGCGAGGCCGGTGTGTCGGCCAAGGTGGTGGTGAGCTCGGGGTGCTTCGTCGACGTGCTGCCGATCCGCTCCGGCAAGGACGTCGCGCTGCGCTACCTCGAGAACAAGTTCGGCATCAACCCGGCGCGGATGCTGTGCTTCGGCACCTACGGCAACGATGGCGCGATGATGCGCGGCCGCAACCTGGCGGCGGTGGCGGCCGATGCCGACAAGCTGCTGCGCCGGCTGCGCGAGCGCCCGCGGCTCCACCGTTGCGCCCGGCCGGGCCTCGAGGGGCTGTTCGAGGCGATCGACCACTACTCCTTCCTCGAGGCGACGCCGCCGCCCCTGCCGGGCGAGGAACACACCAGCGAGGACGAGGAGGTCCCCGAGATCGAGATCAACCCCTGACGGACCCGACGGACGATGACGGCGCATGCGGACGGCTTCGGCGTGAGGACGCGGGGCAAGGGGACCTACGAGATCACCCGCGAGGTCGCGGCGGTCGTCGCCGACAGCGGGATCCGCACCGGCACGGTGACGGTCTTCGTGCGGCACACCTCGGCGAGCCTGGTCATCATGGAGAATGCCGACCCTAGCGCGCGCGCCGACCTCGAGGCCTACTTCGACCGCCTGGTGCCGGAGGACCTGCCGTACTTCGTCCACACCCTCGAGGGCCCGGACGACATGCCGAGCCACATCCGCATGGCCCTGACGCGCACCAGCGAGGTGATCCCGGTGGTCGGCGGCCGGATGAGCCTCGGGACCTGGCAGGGGATCTTCCTCTTCGAGCACCGCCGCGCCGCCCACGAGCGCCACATCGTCGTGAGCGTGGTCGGTACGGAGTGAAGGATTGCGCGTGGCCGGCGCGGGCCTAGGCTGGGCGGGTGGAACCGAGCGTCCTGCAGTTGATCGACCTGGCCCTCGCCGAGGACATCGGTCCCGGCGACGTGACCGCCGGGTATTTCGTCCCGGCCGACGCCCGCGCGCGCGGCTTCGTGATCGCCCGCGAGGAGGGCAGCATCTCGGGGACCGAGGTCGCCCTGGAGGTCTTCCGGCGGGTCGACGAGTCGGTCTCCGCCCGGGTGCTGGTGCCCGACGGCTCGCGGGTCGCGGCCGGGGCGCACGTCATGGAGGTCGAGGGCCCGGCGCGCTCGCTGCTCACCGCCGAGCGGACCGCGCTCAATTTCCTCCAGCGCCTCTGCGGAGTGGCCAGCGCGACCTGGCGCCATGCCGACGCGATCCGCTCCCTGCCCGCCGAGATCCTCGACACCCGCAAGACAACGCCGGGCTGGCGCCTGCTCGAGAAGCGCGCGGTGGTCGACGGCGGCGGCTGCAACCACCGCATGGGGCTCTACGACCGGGCGATGGTGAAGGACAACCACCTGGTCAGCGAGGGGGGAATCGAGGCGCTGCAGGCCTCGATCCGCCGCCTCAAGCAGGACAAGCCGGAGGTCGAGGTCGAGCTCGAGGCCGACCGGCTCGACCAGGTCGCCGCCTTCCTCGAGCTCGAGGGAGTCGACCACATCCTGCTCGACAACATGTCGCCCGAGGAACTCGCCGAGGCCGTGGCGGTGCGCGGCGATGCCGACCGGCCCCGGCTCGAGGCGAGCGGCGGGGTCACGCTGGAGACCCTGGTGCCGATCGCGATGAGCGGGGTCGACTACATCTCCGTCGGCGCGATCACCCACTCGGCCCCGGCGATGGACCTGGGGCTCGACTTCGTGCTGGAGGAGTGACCGTGAGTTCGTGGGAGTCGGTCGAGGTGCCCGCCGGCTGGACCCTCCTGGTCCATCCCGAGCTGGAGTCGACCAACAGCGAGGTGCTGCGCCGGGCCGGGCAGCTGGACCACGGCACGGTGGTAGTGGCGGAGCGCCAGACCGCGGGGCGGGGGCGCCGCGGGGCACCGTGGCTGGCCCGGCCGGGCGAGGGGCTGACCTTCTCGGTGTGGCTCCGGCCGGAGGCCGCACGGGCCCTGTGGCCGCGACTGTCACTGGCCGCCGGGCTCGCCGTCGCCGAGGCGATGCAGGCCTTCGGGATCGAGGCGCAGATCAAGTGGCCCAACGACCTGCTCGTCGACGGCCGCAAGCTCTGCGGCATCCTCGTCGAAGCCGGGGCCCATGGCGTGGTGGTCGGGATCGGGATCAACGTCAATGGCAGCGACTTCCCGCCCGAGCTCGACGGGCAGGCGACCTCGATGAGACTCGCCGGGGGCCGAGATTTCGAGCCGGGCGAGGTCCTCGGGCTCGTGCTGCGCTCGCTTCACCGGCTCGCCGGCCGGATCGGGGCGGACTTTCCCGAGCTGATCGACCGCATCCGCGAGCGCTGTGCGCTGCGGGGTCACCGGGTCCGGCTGGAAAGCGGCAGTGGACCGCTGTGCGGCGTCGTCGAGGGCATCGGCGATCGCGGCGAGCTGGTGGTCGTGGCCGACGATGGACGCCACGAGATCCTCCAGGCCCACGAGGTGCGGGTGGTCGACTGAGCCCGTGACCCGAATGGCACTGTTTTAAGGCGTTTGCCGGCGGCTTCCGAGAGCTCCACCAACCGCCGAATCGTTGATTCCACCGGGTTCGGCGATCCGACCACCGACTCAAAACACCGCCATTCCGGACTGACCGCTACGATCGGCTTGAGGAAACGGACTTCGCCGAGCCCGGGACTCAGTTCAGCGTCGGCGTGCCGCCAGAATCACGGACGGACCTCACCCTTCCGAGACCCCTCCGACGCAATGTTAAAGTGCTAGGATCGCGGTAGGGACCGCCGTTACCGGCGGCCCCCCGCTCAGATCCGTACGTGAGGAACTACCTCATACGGCTCCTGCCTTGAGTCGGGCGCGGAATCTCTCTTCGGGA
>JAUIJB010000096.1 GCA_030430455.1 Verrucomicrobiia bacterium
GCTCGAGGACCCGGGGCGTGTCGCGGTGGTAGCCGTTGATCACCGCGCCGGCGGCCCCGCGCGTCCGCGCCGTCGCGGTCAGGATCTCGCCCCAGTAGGCACAGCGCATCGCACCGCCACTCGCCAGGTAGACCTCGCCGGGCTCCAACTGGTCGAGGGCCTCCGTCAGCAGACCAAAGGGTTTCTTCTGCGGCCCATGCACGTCGATCATCAGCGCCGGCATGGCCCGCCCGGCCAGCTTCATGCCCTCGAGCATCGGTTGGATCGGCTGGGGCAGGAACTGGTGGGTGCGGCCGAGCCCGTCGAGGATGTCCCCGACCACCGGCGTGTAGAGTTCCTCCATGCAGAGGGAGAAGAGTTCAGCGTCCGATTCCCATTCCATGGCCCACGTCGAGTCTGGAGAGCCAACAGGCAACCCGCCATGCTGGCAAGCACCCACCCCGCCAGCCTGTCGGCATGTCAGGATTTCCCGAAGGACGATGAAAGATCCGCCATTCCGGGGCACTACCCCGCCTTGGCGCGACCCCTGCGATTGGCGGGGCCGCCAATCCAAGAACCCATTGCCCATGAGACCCTTCCCTGTTCCACAGCTCGCCTCGCTTGCCCTGCTTGCCTGCGCCACGTCCGCGACCGCTCAGGCGGCCATCCCCACCGCCAAACCCGACGGCTTCGCCACCCAAGGCGGGGGCACCACCGGCGGCGGCGACACCAAGCCGATCCGGGTTTCAACCGCCGAAGCCCTCGCGGATGCCGTCAAGGGCGACCAACCCGCCGTCGTCATCGTCGAGGGGCGGATCGAGGTCAAGGGCCTGGGCGTCGGCTCCAACAAGACGCTGGTCGGCGCGGACACCAAGGCCGGAATCCAGGGCGGTGGGGTCGGAATCCGGGGAAGGAACGTGATCATCCAGAACCTCACCTTCGGTCCGGCACGCGGCGATGTCATGGAGCTGTCGGGAGCCCGCAACGTCTTCATCACCAAGTGCGAGTTCTTCGGCAGCAGCGACGAGCTCTGCTCGATCGTCCGGGGGGCCGATCACGTCACCGTGTCCTGGTCGAAGTTCCACTTCCCCGACCCCGACTCCCATTCGTTCCCCCACCTGATCGGCAACAGCGACAACCGCAGCTCGGACCGCGGCAAGCTCCATGTCACCATGCACCACAACCACTACGAGGCCGGTTGCCGTTCGCGGATGCCGCGGGTGCGCTTCGGCAAGGTGCACCTCTACAACAACTACTACCAATGCCGGGGCAACAACTACTGCATCGGCACCGGGGTCGAGAGCAGCATCCGGGTCGAACGGACGGTCTTTGATGGGATCAACCGGCCCTGGAACGACATGGGCGGCATGGAACGCGACGCGGTGATCGGATGGAGGGACCTCAAGTTCATCGACTGCGAGCAGCCCGACTACGCGCCGAACTCCTGGCCGGTGTTCGAGCCTCCGTATGACTACTCCATGCACGAGCTCGACGAGGTGAAGCGGGTCGTGACCGACCCGGCGACCGGCGCCGGCAACTGCCTCGCCAGGTGACCCGCGATCCATCCGGTGAAGGACATGAACCCAACAACCGTGGAGCCGGGACCGAAGTCCGGGACTCCGGGGGCCGCCCGCCACCGCCTGGCGGCGCTTGCGGCCTGCCTCATCCAGGCCCTCATCCAGACCCCCGTCCCGGCAAGCGGCGCGGAGGGTCGCGTCCGCGTGGAGGTCCCACGGGCGGACGAGGTCGGCGCCGCCTGCCTGCCCGCCACCATCGCCCCGGTCACCGCCCCCTTCCCGGTCATCGAGTTCCGCAGGCCCGAGTTCCCCGAGGTCGTCTTCTCCATCGACCAGCGGGGGGCCGTCGAGGGGCAGCTGGCCACGCCGGTGATCCAGGCCGCCATCGACGAGCTCAGCAGCCGCGGCGGCGGCACCGTCCGGATCCCGCCCGGCAGGTGGCAGTCCGGCCGCATCACCCTGAGAAGCAACGTCAACCTGCACCTTGCCGGGGGCGCGGAGCTGGCCTTCAGCGGCGAGATCGGGGACTACCAGCCGCCGGTCTTCACCCGCAGCGCCGGCTACGAGGTCCTCTCCACCGGCGCCCTCATCTATGCCAACGGCCAGGACAACATCGCCATCACCGGCGGCGGCAAGCTGGTCGGCCCGCCTCGGGACAGCCCGATCCGGCGCCGCTCGGTCGGCTACGGCTCGCTGGACAAGACGGTGAGCGCGGAGTTCGACACCCCGGTGCACGAGCGCGTCTACGATGGCGTTCAGAACGGCGGCAAGGTGTTCCTCCCCGCCTTCATCTCCCCGATCAACTGCACCCGGGTGTTCATTGAGGGCGTGACCCTGGAGCGCACCGCCTTCTGGAACATCGTGCCGGTCTACTGCGACGGCGTGATCATCCGCGGCGTCACCGTCAACTCGGTGGGCATCCCGATGGGTGACGGGCTGGACATCGAGTCGAGCCGCAACGTGCTGATCGAGTACTCGACCCTCAACGCCGGCGACGACTGCTTCACCATGAAGGCCGGCAGGAACGAGGACGGACTGCGGGTCGACCGGCCGACCGAGAACGTCGTCGTCAGGCACTGCCTGGCCCGCAAGGGCCACGGCGGGATCACCCTGGGCAGCGAGACCGCCGGGACGATCCGCAACCTCCACCTCCACGACTGCGTCTTCGACGGAACCGGCACCGGCATCCGCTTCAAGACCCGCCGGCCGCGCGGCGGCGGCGGCCGGAACATCACCCTGGAACGGATCCGGATGAACCTCACCGGCACCGCCATCAAGGCCGACATGCTGGGCTCGAGCCAGTATGTCGGCGAGCTCGCCGAGCGGCTCCCGCTCCGACCCGCCACCCCCACCACCCCGCGCTTCTCCGACGTCCTGATCCGCGACATCATCATCGAGAGGACGCCCCGTTTCATCCAGATGATGGGGATCCCCGAGTCGCCCTTCAGGAACGTCAGGATCGAGAACGCCGAGGTCGACTGCGATGAGCTCATTTCCATCGCCGACGCGCGCGACTTGACGATCGTCAACGCCAGCCTTCGCGCGGAACAACCGCGGTTGTCGCTCCTCGACGTGGCCGGCCTCCGCTTCGAGCGGGTCGAGTTCAATCCCCGGATCGCCGGGACTTCCCTTTCCGGTGACGCGACGGCGGACATTCGCTTCGTCGACTGCACGCCCGCCAAGCCCGCCGACTGGGAGACTCCCGTCCTCGACGGGGCCGGCGATTGAACTCCTGCCGGACGGCTCAGCGGGGACGAGCCGCCGCCCTGGGCCTCGGGGTGACCAGGGCGGTCAGCGCCAGTCCCGTGGTGAAGCCACCCGCATGGGCGCCGAAGGCGATGTTCTCCAGCGAGCCACCGAAGATCGCCTGATAGTCGAAGGCGAGGAAGATCACCCCCAACAAGGCGAGGTGCGCGGGGGGAATGGGCCGGGCCATCGGCCAGACATGGGGGTCGGGCAGCTTCCACCGCACCGCCAGGCCAAGGTAGGCTCCCATGAAGCCCATCACCACCCCCGATGCCCCGAGCATCGGCATCCGGTCACCGGGATCCATGGCGACGTGCACCAGCCCTGCCCCGACGGCTGTCAGCAGGGCGATCACCATCATCCAGCGCCAGCCCTGGAGCTCACTGAGCAGTGCCCCGAAGATCCACAGGTAGAGCAGGTTGCCGAACAGGTGAAACAGGTCGCCATGGAGGAAGGCATAGCCGACCAGGCTCGCGAACCCGACCCCGTCGCCCGCGCCGGCCTCACCGGAGAGCAGGCGCTTCCACGAGCCGGACACCTCCAGCGGAACGACCATCAGCGGATCGTACCAACCCGGCGGTCCGGCCAGTTGCGCGACGAAGAGGGCGAACATCAGCAGGATCACCGCGATCAGCGCGCCCTGCGCGCGCAGCAATCCCCCGACTCCGCCGACGAGCATCCGCATGCCCCAGTGATCGCCGCCGCCCGTCGTTGCTGGCAATCCTTTTCCCCCGACCCGCCCCGCGGCCTCGTGAACCGGCCGAAGGGGGGGATCGCGGGAAGAATGATGCACCGGGTGGTGATCCGCGTGAAGCGAGCGGTGATTCCCGCCGGCATCCGCAAACGCAGGCGTCGGTCCGAATCGCCGGCGGAACCTGGCGCGCCTACTCCCTACTCCCGGCCCCTCGACCCCGCTACGGGCGCCGGAGCGGTCCAAGGCCGCCGGCGAGCTCGGCCCGGCGGCGGTCGATCATGAACCGGTCCGCCTTGACCGCGAGCGCGAGCAGCTTGTGGGCCTCGGTCATCTCCTGGCGCCGGTACGGCGAGAAGCGCTCCCACATCCCGCTGGCAACCATTTCCTCGACCCGTTCCTCGAAGCGGCCGAGGCAACGCAGCGAGGTCTGATGGTAGCGCTCGACCTCGGCCAGGTCGGCGTGCTTCCGCTCCAGCAGGAGCGTCACCGTGTCGTGGGCGGCCGAGGTCGCGGTGATCATCGCGAGGGGCTCGTCATCGTGCTCCAGGCAGACGGACACCGTGGAGCGGGCCAGCTCGAGCGCCTCGTCGCGTCCCTCCTGGATCGCCTCGTCCTCCGCCTCGTCACCCTGGACCCGTGCGATCGACTCGCTGAGGAACAGGAAGTAGGACCCGTAGCAGATGAGGTTCGTCGGGTCCATCTCGTGGCTGAGCCTGAGGCGCTTCTGTGCCTCTCCCTTCATGTAGGAGAAGGCCAGCGCGGTGTCCCCCGTGTCGTTGGTCCGGGAGTAGTAGGCCTTCTTCAGGTTGCGGAGCTTGGTGAGGACGAAGTCACGCGGCCCCTCATAGGACGGATCCACCGGCTGCTGGGCTTCCTCCGCTTCCTCCTCCGCCTCATGCTCGTCGAACTCCCGCTTGAGCTCCGTCGCATGGGCGAAGAGGTTCTCCATCGGATTCAGGTCCGGGTCGGCGGCCACGCCGGACGGAACCAGGTTCTCCTCGTCGATCTCCCCATGGTCCTCGGTCCCGCCACGGTGCCAGTAGAGGTCGGCCGGCCCGCGCATCGCGTAGGCGATGGTCCGGCCGTACGGGCTCCGCTTGAGCCACAGCAGGTTGGGTTCGACGTCGAGCGCGCCCTCCTTCCTCAGGTGAAACCCGAGTCCGAGGGTGCCGGCAAGGCCCGCGACGAGGAGCCCGGTGGGCACGATCCTGGATGCCGGGTTCATCAGCTGCGCAGCGGTTCGGTGCGGAACAACAGCAGCGCGGCGCCGGCAAGGGCGAACGCGACGCTGGCGAAGTAGACGAGGAAGGCCCCGAACTCGCCGCCGGCAAGCGGTCCCATCTTGAAGATCAGCCGTGGCGTGAGGTCCGCCAGGTAGTACTGCGGCGAGAGGGCATAGACCCATTCGATCAGCGGGTTGGCGTCCATCTTGATCATTTCACCGAGGTGGGTCACCCCGTAGAGGCCATACAACCCGAGCGCCAGCGGCACCGCGTAGCCGACCATCGAGCCGAAGCGGCTGGCCAGGCCGACCGCGAGCAGGACCAGCGGCCCGTTCACCATCAGGAAGAGCAGCGCGAACTGGAGGTTGGTGGCCACCCACATCCCCTTTTCCTGCGGGATGCCGGGCATCGCCACGAGCAGGCAGAGCCCCAGCGCACAGAGCGCGATCGGCAGCAGGAAGACCATCAGGGCGGACCAGATGCCGAACAGCTGTCCGGCCGTCCGGAATCCGCGGGCGCGCAGGTAGTTGCCGATGCCGGTGCGCGAGTTCGAGTCGCCGAAGCTCGCCGCCTGCGGCAGGATCCAGAGCAGGGCGATGAACCAGGCGACGGTCCAGGCCGCCTGGGCCCGGGCCGGCTCGAGAAGGCGCGGTTGGGTCTCGGTCGGGGCGAACTGCGGCATTGCCAGGGGCACCAGGATCGCGGCGATCAACGCGGCAACCCAGGCCTTCCGGACCAGCAGGGTGAGCAGGGTGAGTCGGAACAGGGCCATGGGGAATTCGGTCAGTTGAGGAGTTTCTTCAGGTCGGACCAGGTCTTCTGCGAAGCCGAGGTTTGGGAGATCCTTCCATCACTGATCAGAACCGCGCTGGGCATCGCCATTTCATCGAGGTCGGGGTGGCAGGAGACGAGGCGGAGGGTGCTGTCCGCGCTTTGCTCCCAGCGTTCCAGCAACACCAGCCGGGCCGGCGTGTCCAGACCCGTGAAGGGCTCGTCGTAGAGCACCACGTCCGCTCCGTCGCGCTCGGCACTGATCTCGGCGAGAACCAGCCCGACCTTCTTGCGATTGCCGTAGGACAACTTCCCGAAGGCCTTGCGCACGTCGAGCTCGAGCCGCTCGGAGAGCTCGAGGGCCTTCTTCCGCTCGGCGGCGGAGAAGAAGGCGAGGTAGATCGTCGTGGCATTGAGCTCCTTGTCGAAGCTGAGGTCGTCGGCAACGAACTGGATCCGCCCGCGGGCCTCGAGCGTTCCGGCACGCGCCGGAATCAGGTCCGACAGCGTCTTGAGCAGGGTCGTCTTGCCGCGGCCGTTGCGCGCCAGCAGGTAGTGCGTTCCGAGGCCCAGCTCGATGTCCTCGCTGACCTCGGCGATCGACTCCTGGTAGCCGATTCCCAACCCGGCCTTCAGCACGATCCGCGACTGCGTGGATTCGTTGGTTAGTTTTGCCATGATGAATATTGGGATCTGCTGACCTTCAAACATTTGAAAGGGCGATCGACAAGTCTTAACGTAGTTTTTTTACAATAGTGCCCGCGGGCTGGGCCTCAGACCCCTTGCTGAGCGAAGGCGCCCCTTCCGACCGCCCGAGCTGGCGCGACGAGACGAAGCTGGCATCGGCAGCTCGTGAATGGAGGATGCGTGAACGGTGCCGTGGCTCGCCGCGGTCCGTGCTGACGGGTCCCGTCCCGTCCGATCCCCTCCCGCCATGTCCATCTTCGAGTCCATCGCCCTCTTGCTCGGGGTGGCCGCCCTGCTCGGCTACCTCAACACCCGCTACCTCAAGCTGCCGACGACCATCGGCATCATGACCCTCAGCCTGCTGTTCTCGCTGCTGTTGGTCGGGGTCGGGCTGGTGTTTCCGGCCATCGAGGCGGTCGCCGACGAGATCGTCGGGCGCTTCGACTTCGAGGACGCCCTGCTCGACGTGATGCTCTGCTACCTGCTCTTCGCCGGCGCGCTCCACGTCGACCTCTCCGACCTGGCGAAGCAGAAGTGGGCGATCGGCCTGATGGCGACGGCGGGCGTGCTGGTCTCCACGCTGCTGGTGGCCACGGCCACCTGGTTCCTGCTGCCGCTGTTCGGCATCGAGACCCGCTGGATCCACTGCCTGTTGTTCGGGGCGCTGATCTCGCCGACCGACCCGGTGGCGGTCCTCGGCATCCTCAAGCAGGCCGGGGTCGGCAAGAACCTGGAGACCAAGATCACCGGCGAGTCGCTGTTCAACGACGGCATCGGCGTCGTCGTGTTCCTCGCCCTGCTGGCCATCGCCACCGGCCGGCACGAGCCCAGCGTCGGCTTCATCGCCGAGCTCTTCGCCGTCGAGGTCCTCGGCGGGCTCGGCTTCGGGGCGGCCATCGGCTTCGTCGGCTACTCGCTGCTGCGGCGGATCGACAACTACCAGGTCGAGGTCCTGATCACCCTGGCAATGGTCACCGGCGGCTACGCTCTGGCCTCGCGCTGGCACCTGTCCGGCCCGCTGGCGATGGTCGTGGCCGGCCTGATGATCGGCAACCACGGCCGCGTGCTGGCGATGTCCGACACCACCCGCGAGCACCTCGACCTGTTCTGGGAGATGATCGACGAGATCCTCAACGCCGTCCTCTTCGCGCTGATCGGCCTCGAGCTGCTGATCATCTCCGACCAGTTCTCGGTCGCGACCTTCGTGCTCGGGCTGCTGATGATCGCCGTGACGCTGGCGTCGCGGGCGGTCGCCGTCTCGATCCCGGTCGCCCTGCTGCGGCCCTTCCGCAGCTTCAGCGACGGGGTGGTGCGCATGCTGACCTGGGGCGGCCTGCGCGGCGGCATCTCGGTGGCGCTGGCGCTGTCGCTTCCCGAGGAGGCCGGCCGTGGCCTGTTCCTCAAGTTGACCTACATGGTCGTGATCTTCTCGATCGCCGTGCAGGGCCTCAGCGTCGGCCGGCTCTACCAGCGGATCCAGCGCCGCAGCCGGGCCGCCTGAAGTCGCGGGAGTCCCGCGACCGGGCAGCCCGGGATCCACTCCAGCCGCGGCCCTCGTCCTTGCCACGACTGCGGAAACCGGAGCAGGATGTCGACAAGCCCCCCCCGAATGTCCCCTCGATCCCACCCCCCGGTCGCCCGAGCGTTGCTCGCCGCGCTGGGCCTCGCAGCATCCGGCGCCTTTGCCGCGCCGGGCGCGCTCGACCCCGCGTTCGCCCCCGGCGGCGCCGCCTTCGCCGACTTTTCCGCGGGCAACGACGCCGGCAACGCGCTGGCCCTGCAGTCCGATGGCAAGATCCTCGTCGCCGGTGTGACGACCAGCGGGTCGTGGGACTACGCCGTCGCCAGGTTCCTCGACAACGGCCAGCTCGACCCGGGATTCGGCACCGGTGGCATCACCACAGCCAACGTCGGGCTGTTCGACGCCGCCGTCGGGGTGACCGAACTCGCCGACGGCCGGATCGTGGTCGGGGGCTCCGGGCTGCTGTCCGAGGGTGGCGGCAACCGGGACTACGCCATCGCCCGCTTCCTCCCCGACGGAACGCCCGACAGCTCGTTCGGGTCCGACGGAATGGTCACGGTCGACATCGCCGGCGTCGGCTTCAACGACCACACCTATGCCATGCTGGTCCAGCCCGACGGCGCGATTCTGCTCGCCGGCAGCGGCGACGGACCGATCGGCGAGCCGTCCGGCTTCGCGATCATCCGGGTGACCCCGGCCGGCGTCCTCGACGACAGCTTCGGCACGGGCGGGATCACCCGCACCGAGATCGGCACGCGCGGCAGCGGAGAGGTCCGCAGCCTGGCCCTCCAGGCCGACGGCAGGATCATCGCGGCCGGCGATGCGACCTTCGACAACGTCCACGTCAGTTGCCTGGTGCGCTACGATTCCAACGGCTCCGTCGACGCCGGCTTCGGCGACTCCGGGCTCATCCGCACCCAGTATCCCGCCAGGACCGGGGGCGTCCTCGTCCAGCCGGACGGCAAGTTCCTCCTCGCGCTGACCACCCAGCAGAACTTCGTCGTCGTCCGCCTGCAGGCGAACGGCCTGCCCGACCCGGGATTCGGCACGGGGGGCGCGTCCGGCGTCGATTTCGGCGGCATCGACACCTGCCATGCCATGGCCCTCGACGCCGCCGGCAAGGTCATCCTGGCGGGCAGTTCCGAGAGCGGCTCGCGCAAGTCGATCGCGCTCGCCCGGCTGACCGACACGGGCGCCTTCGACAGCACCTTCAGCGGGGTCGGAGCGCTCCTCACCCCGGTCGGCACCAGCGGCGACGCGGAGGCGATGGACGTGGCGGTCCAGCCCGACGGCAACATCGTGGTCGCCGGCACCTACGGGATCGGCACCGCGCGGGACTTCATCGTGCTCCGCTACGAGGGTGACCCCCGGCCACCCCGCGACCTCGCCGCCTGGCGGGAGTTCTATTTCGGCTCGCCGGACAACAGTGGCGACGGCGCCGACACCTTCGACTTCGACCGCGACGGCATTCCCAACTTGGTGGAGTTCGCCCTCGGCCTGGATCCGACGCGCGACAGCTCGGGACGTCTTCCCGCTCCCCGTCTCGCCAACGGCCAGCTCGTCCTCTCCTTCGCCGACCCCGGCGCCCGCGGAGTCACCTATGCCGCGGAATGGTCGCCATCGCTGGGCGACGACAGCTGGAACGGGGTCGCCGACACCGCCGGGCCCAGCGGCCAGCACCACTTCGCCGCGCCCACGGCCGGGCAGCCCACCCTCCTGATGCGCCTCGTGGTCGAGCCCGCCCCGAGCCCGTGAGAGGGGGCGGGGAAAACGCTTCCACAGGGTGCGGATGCGACTTTTCCCGGCCCCGGCCGGGCGGCCGCATTCGACTGATTCTCAGTGCCCGGGACTTGCCGGAGCTTCCCGTCGCGGCGGATGAAATCGAATAGCGGAGGCCGCCGCGTCGTCTGCCTTGGTATGCAGCACTTCCCCGGAGCAGCCACCCGACACCCCCTCCTGATCCTCATCGGGGCGCTGGCGACCTTGATCGGCGCCGGTGCCGTCCTCGTTCCGCAGCGGGCGCCCGCCCTCGAGCCGCCGCCGGAAGACAGCTACGAGGTCCTCACCCGCGGTCCCGTGCACGAGGCCTTCGCCGAGTCGGTCAGCTTCGAGCCGGAACCCGGCATCATCGTCGCCGCGGCACCGCCCGAGCCGATCGAGGAGCTGCCGCCCGAGGTGCAGCCCGAGGGCGACAATGTCGAGTGGATCCCGGGCTACTGGGCGTGGGACGACGAGCAGGACGACTACCTCTGGATCAGCGGCGTCTGGCGCAACCTGCCGCCCGGACGGCAGTGGGTCCCGGGCTACTGGAACAGCCTCGCCACCGACGACTGGCAGTGGGTGTCGGGCTACTGGGCCGACGCCGAGGTCGAGGAGGTCGCCTACATCTCGACCGCCCCGCCCCGGACCGTCGAAGTCGGCCCGAGCGTGGCCGCGCCGAGCGTGGACCACTCGTGGATCCCCGGCGTGTGGATCTGGGCCACCACCCGCTATGTCTGGCGCCCGGGCTACTGGTCGCCGCTGCGCAGCGGCTGGACCTGGGTGCCCGCCCGCTACTGCTGGACGCCGCGCGGCTACGTCTTCATCGACGGCTACTGGGACCATGCGGTCGCCACCCGCGGCGTCGTCTTCGCGCCGCTGCATGTCAACCACGACCGCTGGAGCCACCGCCGCCACTTCTATCGCCCGAGCGTGGTCGTGGCGTTCGACGTCTTCACCGACCACCTGTTCTACCGCGACCGCACCTGCCACTACTACTTCGGCGACTACTATGCCCCACGTTATCGTGACCGCGGCTACCGGCCGTACTGGGCGCGGCACGCGCGGCGCGGGTGCTACGAGCCGATCTACGCCCACCAGCGCTGGGTCCACCGCGCCGACCGCCGCTGGGAGGAGCGGCTGCGCGAGGGCTACGGCTTCCGCCGTGACCACCGCGACGCGCGACCGCCGCGGACCTGGTCGGCGATGCGCCGGCTGGGGGCGAAACGCGATGCCGCCGGCCAGCGCCGGGTGTTCGCCAGCACGCTGGGCGACTTCCGCAGGCAGCAGGGCGAGCGCATGCGCTTCCGTGAGCTGGAGCAGGACCGCCTCGATCGGATCGTCGACCAGCGTCGCCGGACGCGCGAGTTCAGCCAGCAGCGCCAGCGCCTCGAGAACCTCGCGGCGGCGCGGCAGGAGGCCTCGAAGCGGGGCGCCGAGGCACTGAAGCAGCGCCTCGCCCGTTCGCCCATCGCCGGTCGCTCCGGCAACCGGCTGGCGAAGGCCGCCCGACCGCCGGAGCGCATCGAGCCGAGTGCCGCCCGCCTGCAGCGCGAGGCCAGCGAGCGCCTGCAGCGCTCGGCAGAGGTCCGCAGCAACCCGGGACGCGAAAGGCCCGCGGCACCGGGACGGGCGAGCCGCCCCTCCGCCGCAGAGCGCCTCGAGGCCGCCCGGGAGACCCAGCAGGAGCGACTCCGCGACGCCCGCCAGCAAGCCGCCGAACGCCAGCAGGCACGCGCCGGCAATCCCCGCGGCGGTCAGGTCAACCCACAGGCGCGGCAATCGCAACGCAATCGTCAGGCCCAGAACCAGCAGCAGGCACGCGAGGCTCGCCAACAAACCCAGGCCCAGCAGCAGCAACAGCGCGCCCGCCAGGCCCGCGAACGCACCCAGGCCCAGCAGCAGCAACGCGCCCGCCAGGCACGCGAGCGCACCCAGGCCCAGCAGCAGCAACGCTCGCGCAGCGCCCAGCAGCAGGCCCAGGCCCGCCAGGCTCGCGAAAGAGCGCAGGCCCAGCAGCAGCAACGCGCCCGCCAGGCACGCGAGCGCACCCAGGCCCAGCAGCAGCAGCGCGCCCAACAACAGCAACGCGCCCGCCAGGCCCAGCAGCAGCGTACCCAGCAACAGCAACGCGCCCGCCAAGCCCAGCAGCAGCGAGCCCAGCAACAGCAGCGCGCGCGCCAGCAGCAACGCCAGCGCCAGCAACAGCTCCGCGAGCGGGCGCGGAACCCGAGGGCGGGTCGCTGAGCCACCGCGGGACGAGCGCAGCTGCCCGCGCTCAGCCGCCGACCCAGCGGCGGGCATCCGCCATGGTCCCGAACATCCGCGACTCCCAGCGCATGTCCATCTTCGACATGATGGAGAGGTAGTACTCGCACATCCTGACGACGTGCGGGTCGGTGGCGACGAGCGCCAGCTTCATGCCCGGATTCTCCGAGCTCGTGTCGAAGGTGTGTCCGATCACCATGCTGATTTCCCGCTGGGAAATCCGCGAGTAGTCCGCCTCGAGGAGGTCGACGATCATATACTCCGCGTTGGCGAAGCGCTCGTCGACGAACTCCCGCAACGCGAGCCGCCGCATGTCGGCGCTCTCGATGCGCCCCTTGACCGAGAAAACGCATCCCGACTCCTCCCAGGCGACACTGAATTTTTCCTCCATGATCTTGTCCCTCCAGTCGCCGCCCGGGCAAGAAAGCCGGGACGATCGTCATGGAGCGGGCAATGGTTCTAGTCGTTGCCGCGTCCCCTTGCAACCGCGCAGTCGATCGTCCGGGTCACGAGCACGTCACCCGCTTCCCCTCGCAAGCGCGCGGAATCGCAGCCTCCCCCTTCCCCGCACGACTCAGAGCTGGTCGGCGATCGACTCCGCAAATGGCGCGACCAGGGAGCCGAGTTCCTCCGCGCGGAGCCGGCGGGACTTGCCGAAGTCGATGAGGAAGACCCGCCGCTCCAGCGCCCGCACCGACTGCGGGTCGGTGAAGGCCACGTTCAGCTCCCGGTTGATGCGCATGCTGAGCATGTCGAGGTTGGCCGACCCGACCGTCGCCCAGCCGTCGCAGATGATCGCCTTCAGGTGGGTCATCCCGGGGTAGGAATAGACCATCGCCCCCGCATCCACCAATTCGCGGGCGGTGGCCACGTGGTTGGCGTTCATGATCTGCGAGTCGTTCTTCCCCGGAACCACCACCCGCACATCGACCCCGCGACGGGCGGCCGCCGCCGCCGCCCGCACCACGTCGTCGGAGGCCAGGTAGGGGCTCTCGATCCACACCCTTTTCCGGCTGGCCCGCACCGCCGCGACGACCGCCCGGAGGACCTCGAACCGACCCTCCGCCGGGTCGGTGCGCAGGACCCTCAGCCCGGCCGGATCGTGACCCGGGGACAGCTCCGCCGGTCTGCTGGCGAAGTCCCCGAACGGCCCCGCGGTCGCCCAGGACTCGTCGAACTCCCGCTGCAGGGTCGCCACCACCGGCCCGCGGACCTCGACCATCAGGTCGTGCCACTCGGAGAAGTACTCGCGACCGATGTTCATTCCACCCAGCAGCGCGACCTCGCGATCGAACAGCAGCAGCTTGGTGTGGTCGCCCGCCAGCCAGGGATTGAGCGTGCGCCTCGCGCGGATCTCGCTGTCGTCGACCAGGTAGCTGCGGATGTTGGCCGGCGGAACGAAGCCCTCGGGGCACCGCGTCTCGGGCGCCGCGATCGACGCCCAGCTGGTCCCGAGGTCATCG
Organism: Verrucomicrobiia bacterium; assembly: GCA_030430455.1. GTDB lineage: Bacteria > Verrucomicrobiota > Verrucomicrobiia > Verrucomicrobiales > Akkermansiaceae > Haloferula. The sequence goes on from JAUIJB010000096.1 coordinate 13,629, forward strand.
AACAAGACCCGAACCGACCGCGTCGCGGCCATCTCCCTGAGCCGGTCGGCGTAGCGGCAGGCGATGTCGTCGTTGTCGAAAATGTAGACCTGGACGTCGACCGAGCGGCGCGAACGATCGAGCAAGCGATCGAACCTCGCGAAGAACTCCGCGCCGTCAAGCAACAGCCGGACCGATCCGCGCTGGGCGGGCGGCAGGCCCTCGCGGTCGAGGAAGCGCTCGAAATCCATGCCCCCCGGCGGGCCACACGGCGGCTCGGCCGGCTCCATCGAGATCGGCACGTTGCCGACCACCACGGTGCGCGAGCGGTGCCAGGCCAGGGCAAGCCCGGTCTTTGCCGTGGTGACCGGATGCTTGACGGCTGCCAGCGCCGTCGCCCGCAGCGCGGTCATCGCCAACCCGCCCGCACCGGCCAGCGGGTCGGCCACCTGCTTTTCCTGGCCATAGGCGCGGACGGCATTCCGTCCCATGCTTCCGCAGGAAACGAGAGCGCCGGTCGTGGCGACCCACGCCAGCCAAGCAAGCGCCCGCTTGGAGAACATTGCGCAGATTCCCACGGAAGCGGAGCCCACGCAAGACCGGCCGGGCGCCGGCAACGGCGACACCTTTCCCTTGAACGCCCCGCGGCAGCGGGCCCCATAGGGGTCGCCATGCCAAAGGGGTCAGTCCTCGCAGTTTAACACAGAGACAAGCTCCGCATCGAGCTTCTTCGCCCTCCTCCCCAATTTCGGTTCTCTTCCAACTCTTCCGACCTCCCGGCTAACACTACCCGGATGCCCCATTGCGAGTCGTTCGCCCAGCCACTGGTTCGAAACCGACGTCCTTCCCTTCACCCACCACGCTGCCAGCGCCTTCTCGTCCCGAAACCGTCCCCGGCCCTGCAGCTCCGTCGCCTCCAGTGGCACGCCCAGCGCCTGCAATCCCGCCTTCAACAGCTTCTCGGCTTCCGCCTCGTCATGGGCTCGGGCTCCGGCCCCGCTCACGCTGCCACGCTTCCGCTTGGGGCGCACTCCATCCGCCAGGCTCGCCAGCAGCCGGTCCCGGAATCCATCGTCGCCCAGATACCATCCTCGACGCAAATGTTTCAGGGACTCATCGGTCATCGCGCCTTTCCGGTCCTTCGCCCGATCCTCCAGATAGCTGGCATACGCTGCACGGCCCCGTCGGTTCTCCGCGAGCTCGAAGGCACCCAGCACCCGCTCCATCTCCAGCCACCCCACCCGCCGCCGGCTTGCATAGGTCGGGAAGCTGCTCCAACTCCAGTCCTTGAGCCTCCTCCCGGTCGACCCGCCCACCCAGCCGCTGCGGACCGGATTCAAGTGGATGTAGTCAGCGACGATGCGGAAGTAGTGGCCGCTGCCCTCCCCATTGACCACAACCGCCTTGTAGCGGCCTTGGAAGACATGACCATGGCGCTTGCGGCGCCGGTTCCAAGCTTGGGAATAGGCTCCCATCAACCACTTCATGCCCGCCACGAGATTGGGCTCCGGCGTCTCAAGCAGCAGGTGGAAGTGGTTGCCCATCAGCACGTAGGCGTGCACCCGCCATCCGAACCGTTCACAGGCCTTCTCGATTCGATCCAACCAGTCCAGGCGGTCCCGGTTGTCCTCGAAAACATCCCTCCCTCCGTCACCGCGGGCCATGACATGATACACGGCACCTGCTGCCTCATAGCGGATCGGACGAGCCATCGCCGGTCAGGGGATCAGCAACGGCGAGATCAAGCAATGTTAAAGTGCGAGGATCGCGGTAGGGACCGCCGTTACCGGCGGCCCCCCGCTCAGATCCGTACGTGAGGAACTACCTCATACGGCTCC
>JAUIJB010000005.1 GCA_030430455.1 Verrucomicrobiia bacterium
AATCAAAACGGCTCATGCTTCAACCCACTAAATTCTCGGGAGCGCCTCCGGGTTTCCTAGCGCCGTGTCGCTAGGCTTAGATAGTCCGTTCCCCTCGATGGGTTTCCAAGTGTAGCCCCCTTCCCCGTCCTCTTTGCAAACCTCGCCCTTCAGTTTCGCATGAATCTCAAAAACCTTGCCACCTGTTGCTACTTCCCTGATGTGATTTCCAAGGTCAACCCATTTCGCTAGACTCTCCGCCCCATCCGAAAATGCCTCCAAGACGTCATTCGGAGACAGGCATTTTGCATGCCTTTTAGCTTCATTCTCAGCTTCATCCTTTAATCTCCCCGTCAAGAATGACATCGGATCTTGGACAGTGTAGGTCTTTATTGTGGCCTTAAAGTCGAGCGTGAATCGAAACTTCCTAATCGTTCCGACGTCCTTTGGGCAATCGCATTTGCACTTCGGCACATTGTCGCCCTCGCCCGTATACAGTGTGGGAAACCACATCATACCTAAATAATCCAACAGATTTACCCCGTCGTTCCCGACGAATCCATAAAGGTTCGCCCCGCCAGGTTCCCCAATCGGATCCCTGGACGGCCACCTCCCCACCACCGGATCATATCGAGGTAGGACGCCCGGTTGACCCGGGCGCCCCCTCACAGATCCCGGCGTGCGGTTTTCCCGCACCGGGCTCCTCGGGAATGCTCGCTTTGCACTCGCTCTCAGTCGGCGAAAACAAACCATTGCTGCAGAGTGTCGACGGTCCGCCCCTCGGCGCAGATCCGCGGAGAGGGGATGTTGAAGTCACGCAAGCAGGCCATCAGTCCCTTCCAGGTGTAGCTGCGCTTGTGACTCCTCCGATTCAACCATTTGAATAGCAGACCCAGGACAGACCACCAGAATTTCCCGAGGCTGCGGAGATTCCCCGTCACCCCGTAGTAGTTCCAGTAGCCGGTCAGCTTCCGCCGCAGTTGCGCCATGAGCCGATGGGTGCGTTGGTGCCGTTTGGAGCGGATCCATTCGGAGAACGCGGCCACCGAGGCGCGCAGTTTCAGCGGGTCGGTCATTCGTTGCACCTTGGGCCTGCCATTCCGACTCAGGGTCCAGTGGTAAAGGAATCCGAGGAAGCGGAAACCGCCGCTCTCCGTCGTCGCGTGACGACAGAAGCGCACGATTCCGCTCTTCTCCCCCGCGAGTTCCAGTCCGAACTTCCCGAGTCTTGCCGACAGGAGCTCCATGAACGCCTCCGCCTCATCGCGTCGCTCGAAGGCGCACACGAAGTCACCGGCAAAGCGCAGAAGCATCGCCTGCCCGCGCTGGCGCGGACGGACGACGCGCTCGAACCAGAGGTCCAGCGCGTAGTGCAGGTAGATGTTGGCGAGCACCGGTGAGATGATCCCCCCCTGCGGGGTCCCGGTGACCGGGTGGAGCACCTTGCCGTCCTCTTCCAGCACCCCGGCCTTCAACCATTTGCCGATCAGTCGCAGGAACGCGGCGTCATCAACGCGCTGTCCCAACATCTTCAGCATCCAGTCATGGTCGATGCGGTCGAAGAATCCCCGGATGTCCGCCTCGACGACCCAGTCACATTTCCCGATGGCGAGGCGCCCGGCGAGCACCCGGCTGGCTTGCCGGGGTCCGCGCCCGGGCCTGTAGCCCCAGCTCGTCTCGAGAAAGTCCTGTTCGTAGATCGCGGTGAGGATGCTCGCCGCCGCCAGTTGCAGCAGTTTGTCTTCGAGCGCCGGAATCCCGAGCGGACGGAGCTTGCCGCCCGCCTTGGGGATCATCTTCCGGCGCACCAGCTTGGCCCGATAGCGCTTGCCCTTGAGCCTTTCAACGAGTCCGGCGAGGTTCTCTTCGAGGTTCGCTTCGTATTGATCGAAGGTGACCCCGTCCACGCCGGGTGCCGCTCCACGCTTGAGCTTGCGGAAGCTCTCGCGCAGGCAGTCCCCGTCAATCAGCCCGTAGAGGTTGCGAAACCGGGCCGTACCGTCTCTCTTCGCACGATTCGCTATTCCCCGCAGTGAGGTTCGCATGTCTTTGGCAGTCTTTCCTAACTGGATCATGTTTCCTTTGCGGGCTTCGCATTCCCGCCACCCCCCTCCCCGTGTGATCGGCTCTCCCGTCTCAGAGTACTATGAGGTGGTCTGACTCCCATGCCCCCGTCAGTCGGCCTTCGTGCAGTTGGCCTTCCCTACCCGCCCGCGGTTTCCTGGCGGCGTCCGGGAGGAGCATGGGTCTCCCAAGTTCTTGACGTCTCTCTTCCCACGTGCCACGCGCTTGAGACCCCGCCGGAGTCACCGGGCACTCGCCATGGCGCACCCTTGTTGCTGGCTTCCGTGGATACTAGCACGTCGCCCTCCGGTTGGCATACTTACGAGGCTGGTTCGCTTCGGGGAGGTGCATCCCCCCTGCGGCCCGCGGGATTCCCTGTCTACGCTTCGGCTGTGTCGTTCATTCGTTTCCTCCTTTCCTTCACAGCCGCAAGACTCGGTACGAATCGAGTGGCTAGCTCCTGCCCCCTCGGACTCCCGCCCTCAGGGTACTTTCGGCTGGGACTTTCACCCAGCAAGAGACGCCAAGCTTCGCTTGGCGCACAGTAACGATATCCGTAGTGGCGCAATTTCAAGCGACCGAGGTAAACAATTGAGTTAAGGTCCCACATAGAGCCTTTCTTTGAATTCCGGGGAAGAATTGCTAGCACGAACGTTGCCCGAGGAGTCAATATAGACAAAATATCCATCGAGGCTTGACGCACTCACAAGCGAAAATCCTCTTCCCGAATCCACGCTCGCGTAAGCCCACCCCGAGAAGCTGACCAATTCAAGCCTATTCGGCCCATAGACCTTCCGCTTGAGCTCACCTAGATCAACTGGATAACACCCAAAGTCTGCTCGGTAGATACGCAGATTGTCGACTATTTCGCGAGCCTCAATCTTTCCTTTAACCAACTCCCGGTCGATGGGGCTCCTTTGGACTTTAGTACAGCCCAATGTTGCCGACCCAATTTGCGCGACCATCAGCAATTTGACGAATTTATCTTTCAGTTCCTGCATGACTGCTTCGGAATATCTGGCCATTCCGATCCCAAATAGACTGGATAAGCGTCGCGAAATCCACCCTTTGCATTCGGATGCTGGCCCGGGACAGCATCCTGCAACCAAAGATCGAACGAAGCCCTGTCAATGACCTGCCCCTCTCGGTCCTTGCCAGCACAAATAACAACCCAATGATCGCGCAATACGCTTACAGTTTCATATCCCCAAAATCCACCAGCCATTGGAATTCGGACACGATCTCTAACGCAGCGGTTTTCTAAGCGACAATCCCAGCACGGCGGGAGACCTCGCGTTGCTGCCAACTCTTCTCGCTCCTTATCACTAAGTTGTTTTGTGAATCGGGCCCCCAATTCGGCTTCGTCGTTCCGCGCAAGATTATCAAGAAGCGGTGCATTGGTAGCATAGCAACTAAACCTTCCGTCACCTCCCTCAGCAGGAAGGCGTCGTTGTTGATCAGTGATTCCCTCCTCATCATACTTTTGCTTTTCTCGCGCGAATCGTCGCATCAATTCTTGTTTGCCATCGGCGACCTTTTCAGAATTACAACACCGAAGTCTTTCGCGCGTGCGCCGTCTCTCTTCCTCCGCCTTGCGTCTATTTATGGTGTCGATCATCGCTCCAGCGTAGAGATCAGGGCTGAGACCAAGAGCATCAAACGTGTTGATAGGCTTGTTCGCGACGAACCCATACAGATTCACCCCGCCTTGCTCTCCAATCGGATCCCTGGATGGTCAAAAAGGGATACCCGACGCGGTTCTACGCCGGTCATCGTAGTTTTCCTGATGCATTTCTAGGGTTGCAAGCCGGGTCTCTAAGCAAACCGAAACACTTTCGCCGAAAAATCCCCAGACGCGGTTTTTCGCGGTGGGGTCGCTTTTCGCAGGCGCGGTTTCTGACAGGTAGTAGCCCAAAATTCTGGGCATAGTCCTAGCGGCTTTCGGCGGCTAAAGGAAGGAGCTTTTCAGCGGCTCCGCCAGTATTCCGGCTGTCGGCTGGTGTGAGCCAGGGCCACGATCAGGATTCCCCCGCCCTCGATGCGGTAGATGATTCCGTAGGGGTAACGCTCCAGCAATTTGCGGCGGTATCCCCCACCGACGGGCTTCCAAAACTCTGGAAAGGCGGCGATTTCCTCCCGTGCCTTCTTAAATTCCGCGTAGAAGTCGGCGGCGATGTCTCCGGCCCGATCCTTGTAAAAGGTCACCGCGTCGAGGATTTCCAGCTCGGCTTCGAGCAGATGGTGGACGGTCATCGATTCAGGATGTCCTGCGCCTTGGCGTCGAGTTCGGCACTGGTCGAGGATTGGGTCTCGCCGGATTTCCAACGGTCCATGCGCTGGTCATACTCCTGGATGGCCTCGGGGGTGAGTTCCTCTTTCTCAAGGCTCTCGATGAGCTTGGACGCGACATACGAGCGGTCTGCCAGCGAAAGAGCCAGTGCGTTTTCAATCACATCGGTGACGGTGGTCATGAGTGGACTCTAAGGGGTTTCGGGCGGTTTGTCCTGCTCGTTTTTGCGCTTCTCGGCGGGATGGGTGCGCCGGTGCACGTCCTTGAGCTGCTCGATGCTCACTTGGGTGTAAATGGCGGGGAACTGGGGGTCAGGCGACAACTTCTGACAAGCACCGGTCGCGCAGCATGCAACAATCCGGCCAGAGGCGAGGCTGGCGATTTTTGTCGCCTGCCCCCCATTTCCTGACCCCCATTTCCCCGGCGACGGGAGGCCGCCAGGTCTTGCGACCCGACCGCTCCCGGCTACGACCCGGCCTCGACCCGTTCCACCCGGCTGCGCACCCGGCCGTCCTTGAGCCGGGTGACCAGTTCGTCGCCGGCGCTGACTTCGTCGACCGATCGCAGGACCTTGCCCTGGTCATCCATCACGATCGCGAAGCCGCGCTCGAAGGCCGAGTTCGGCCCCAGGGCCTCGAGCAGGCTGCGCAGGCGACGCAGGTCCGCGGCCTTGCGCTCCCAGCATGCTGCCATCGCACGGCGCAGGCGGGCCTCCATCTGGCCGACCGAGTCGTTCGCCCGCCGCAACCAGCGCTCCGGATGGTGCGCCTGGAGCGCCCGGCGGAGTTCGCGGAGGTTTCCCGCGGCCGCGATCCAGCGGTCCTCGACGGCGCCGTCGAGCCGCTCGCGCTGGGCATCGAGGCGCATGCTCGGCTCGCGCAGCAGCCGCTCGCCGCGACCCTCGAAGTAGCTCCGCCGGACCTGGCCGAGCCACATCTCCAGCCGGCTGGTCCGCCCGGACAGCGAGCGCCGCATGCGCCCGTCGAGACGCCGCAGACGCTCGAGCAACTCCCCGCCGTCGGGCACCACCAGTTCGGCCGCGGCGCTGGGGGTCGGCGCCCTCAGGTCGGCGACGAAGTCGGCAATGGTGAAGTCGATCTCGTGACCGACCGCGGAGACCACGGGAATGGGGCACTCGTGGATCGCCGTGGCGACGACCTCCTCGTTGAAGTTCCACAGGTCCTCGATCGATCCCCCGCCGCGCCCGACGATCAGGACCTCGCAGGCCGGCAGGCCGCTTTGCTCGGGGTTGCCGAGGCGGCGGATCGCCCGGGCGATCCCGTGCTCGGCGCCCTTGCCCTGGACCCGCACCGGGACCAGCACCGGCTGGACCCAGGGCGCCCGCCGCAACATCACGTTCATGATGTCCTTCAGCGCCGCGCCGGTGCCCGAGGTCACCAGGCCCACGGTTCGGGGAAAGGCCGGCAGCGGCCTCTTCCTCTCGGCGGCGAACCAACCGAGGGCGTCGAGCTTGCGCTTGAGCGCCTCGAAGCGGGCCTGGAGCTCGCCGACGCCGGCCCGTTCCGCGCGGCTGACGATGATCTGCAGCTGGCCGCGGGCCTCGTAGATTCCCGGCTCGGCGAAGACCCGGACCCGCACGCCGTCCTCGATGTCGGCGGACCCGCCCCGCCGCGCCGCCGAGAACATCGCGCAGGAAATCTGGGCACGGTCGTCCTTGAGCGAGAAATACCAGTGCCCGCTGGCCTGCCGGCGCAGGTTGGACACCTCGCCCTCGACCCAGACCTCGCCGATCTCGATCTCGAGCAGGTTCTTCATCCGCCGCACCAGCTGGGTGACGGACAGGGCCTGCGGCGCCTTCTTTTCCTCGAACAAGTCCACCCGGCGATGATGGCCGACATCGCCCGCGGATCAATCCCCGGCTGATCGGCCCTGCTCGAGGGTGCTGAGCAGGATCCGCAGCGCCCCGCCGGAGATCCACACCTCGACGGTCAGGCAGGCCAGCGATCCACCCATCAGGCCGAGCGCCGCGCCGAAGGAGGGCAGCGCGATGGCCTGGTTGCCGGTCATCACCGCGACCATCGACGCCACGCAGAGGAACAGGCTGAGCGCGCCGAGGAACTGCATCCAGCGGATCAGGGTGAGCCGTCTGCGGAGGTTGGAAATCTGCCTCATCAGGGTTTCGTCGCGCTTCTCGACCCAATTCCCGTAGAGTTCCCGGATCAGCGCGGCGAGGTGCAGGAAGCGGTTGGTGAACGACAGGAACAGCAGGCTGATCGCCGGGAACAGCAGGGCCGGGGTGGAGATCTCGAGCGTCATCGCGCCGATGGATAGCCGAGCGCACCCGGGCACGCGAGCCCGCCCTCGTTCTCTTTCCTTGCGGGTGGGGGAAATCGGCGCCATCGCTCTCCCGGCTCCAGCCCCGCATGAAGCACCTCGCCGCCAGCCTGCTCGCCCTCCTCTGCTCCGCCGCCGTGGCGGCGGAGCTGCGGGTCGCGTCCTTCAATGTCGGCGGCGACTTCGTCAACGAGTGCGGCATCTGCGCGCCGGGCACCGAGGACCACGAGGCCGTGCGGGCGGTCCTCGACCGCATCGACGCCGACGTCGTGGCCCTGCAGGAGATCTTCAACAACGACCTCGACGGCGACCCGGACGACGTCGACGCGCTGGCCGCCGCGCTCGGCTACCCGCACGTCCACACGCCGGCGCTGACCTCCCTCGACTTCAACCTGCGGACCATCTTCCTGTCGCGCTTCCCCTTCCTCGACACCGATCAGGTGAGTTCGCCGGAGGGGGCCTACGAGATCGCCCGGCGCCACCCGGTGGTCACCGTCGACGTCCCGGGCACCGACCGCGACCCGGTGATCGTCTCCGTCCACCTCAAGTCGGGGAACGGCAACGACGACCGCTTCCGCCGCGCGGTCGAGATGCGACGCCTCGACGAGTACCTCGACTCCCGCGGCCTGAGCGACGGCGACAACCTGATCGTGCTCGGCGACTTCAACCTCGACCTCGACCCGAACACCAGCAGCTACCTCGCCGAGCCGACGGGCCTGCCGGGTTCCTTCGATCTCGGCGACGACATCCGCGCCGAGTTCGCCGCCAACGTCCCGCTGGTCTACACCGAGTTTCCGGAGGACTACCTCAGCTCCCCCGACCTGGTCCGCCTCGACTGCCGGATGGTCAACGGTGACACCCGGACGATCATCGGCGGCCGCCGCATCGACCACATCCTGCTGTCCCCCGCCCTCGCCGCGCGCGGCTTCGCCTGCGAGATCTACGACAGCTTCCTCGAGACCCATCCCAACCCCGGCCTGCCGAAGGCCGGCTCCCCGCTGTTCTTCGGGACCTCGGGCGACGCCTCGGACCACTGGCCGGTCTTCGTCGACCTCGACCTCGACGACGACACGATCTTCGTCGCGGCCTCGGCTGCCAGCATCGGCGAGGACGACCCCGCCGGCAGCGCCACCCTGACCGTCACCCTGCCGGTCCCTCCCGGCCCGGGCGAGACGATCCGTGTCACCCTCTCCCCGGACCTTCCCGCTGAGGCGCTCGCCAGCCCGGCCACGCTCGACTTCACCAGCGGCGTGACCCAGCTCACCGCCGACATCATCCCGCAGGTCGACGGCATCCCGGACGGCAACCGCACGGTCACCTTCACCGCCAGCGCCAGCGGCCTGACCAGCGGCAGCGCCAGCATCGAGGTGCTCGACACCACCTCCCCCACCTACCTGCTCAGCGGCTTCGGCACTGCGGCTGCGGAGGACTTCGACGGCTTCGACGGCCTCGCCGACCACCCGCGCTGGGTCGCGGATTCGTCGGAGCTCGACTGGAGCGGGGCCGACGACGGCAGTGCCGGCGACCCCGGACTCTACAGCTTCGGGGCCCCGGCGGATCCCTCGCTCGGCGCCGTCCCGGGTGCCGCGCCGACCAGCTTCGCCGCCAGCTTCCGCAACGCCACCGGCACGACCCTCACCGCCCTCGAGCTCGGCTACACGGCCGAGCAGTGGCACGGGGCCGCCGGCGGCTCGGCCGACACGATTCGCGCCGAGCTGCTGACCGGCGGGTCTCCCGTCCCCCTGCCGCCACTCGACTTCACCGCGGCCACCGACCTCGACGGGGCGGTCGGCGTCGCGACTCCGCTCGTCGCGGTGGTCGAGGGTCTCAGCGTTCCGGCCGGCGCGGAGTTCCTGCTCCGCTTCACGATTGCCCGGGGCGCTGGCGGGGCGCTCCCCTCCGCCGACGTCTTCCTCAACGAGATCCACTACGACAACAACAGTAGTGACACCGGCGAGTTCCTCGAGGTGGTGGCCGGACCCGGCTTCGTCGACCCGCCCGGGAGCGTCGAGGTCGTCCTCTACAATGGCTCGAACGGCGAGCCCTACGAGACCATCAAGCTCGCCGACTTCGACAATGCCGCCTCCCCGACCGTCGTCGACGGCTACGAGATCTACCACCGCTCGCAGGCCGGCATCCAGAACGGCAGCCCGGATGGCATCGCCGTGGTGGTCGACGGCGGCGTCTCCGAGTTTCTTTCCTACGAGGGCAGCTTCACCGCGACCAGCGGGCCGGCCAACGGCATGACCTCGAGCGACATCGGCGTCTCCCAGACGGCGAGCACGCCGGTCGGCCTCGAGTCGCTCATCCGCACCGGCAGCGGCAGCCGCGCCGGCGACTTCAGCTGGGCCCGGATCGACAGTGAGCCCCACTCGCCCGGCGCCGCCAACGCGGGGCAGAGCTTCGTCACCCCGGTCTTCTCCCAGGGGCTCGCCGTCGACGACGTCCGCGTCACCGCGCTGCTCGACAGCGACCTCGATGGAACTCCGGACCTGAGCGACCCGGATGATGACAACGATGGACTCTCCGACGACGACGAGGGCCTTCTCGGCACGGATCCCCTGCTGGTTGACACGGATTCCAACGGCATCGACGACCCGGACGAGGACGCCGACGGGGACGGCTTCGGCAACCTGGAGGAAATCGAACTGCTCGGCACCGACCCGCTTGATCCGGGTTCTCGCTTCGCCGTCGCGATCATCCGCAGCGCGGCCGGCCCGTTCGAGCTCCGCTTCCCGAGCAAGTCCGGGACCAGCTACACGGTCGAGTCGGGCCCGGCACCCGACAACCTCGGCTTCCAATCCTCCCATCCCGGCATCGACGGCGAGATTGTGGTGCCTATTTCCTCCACTGTCGCGACCGGCAGCCGCGGCTTCTTCCGCGTGCGCGCCACCCCCGGCCCGTGAGCGGCGTTGTCGGCCTTCCGCTCCGCTTCGACACCTCAAGGCCGACTGAAGTCGGCGGTCCGATCCACCCCTCCCATCGGACCGCGGACTTCAGTCAGCCGCCCTTGCGCTCCGCCTCCACACCTCTCCGTCGACTGCCTCCTTCGCCACGGCTTCGGCGCCCACGAAAATCGGCGGTCCGCTCCTGGGCCCCGCGCTACTGGCTGCCGGCGACTTGCAGGAGGTGGACAATGGCAGGTGAGCCTGGCCCGGTCCCGGCACCTGCGGCGCAACCGGCCCACCGAGCCAGGCAGAAAGAGTGGCACCCCGGCCCGCCAGTCGTTAGGTTGGGCCATGAACCTGCAGGAGTGGCTCCCGTATCTCACGGCGGCCGGGCTTGCCCTGTTCCACCTGGTCGGTATCGGCCACGTCCTCCACGCGCTCCTCCACGTCCGCACCTCGCAGGGGACCATCGCCTGGATCGTCTCGCTGCTGGCGGTGCCGTGGGTCTCGATCCCGCTCTACTGGATCGCCGGGCGCACCAAGTTCAGCGGCTACATCCGCGCCCGCCGCGCGGAGGACGAGGAACTGCGTCGCGTGGCCACCGACATGCACGACCGGCTGGAGTCCTCGTCGATCGCGCCCACCGACGCCTTCGGCCGCGCCGCCGAGGTCCTCGGCGGCCTCCCCTTCACCAAGGGCAACGAGCTCCACCTGCTCATCGACGGCAAGCGCACCTTCGAGTCGCTCTTCGGTGCGATCGCCGAGGCCAGGGACTACCTCCTGGTGAACTTCTTCATCGTCAAGAACGACCGCATCGGGACCCGCTTCAAGAACGCCCTCATCGAGCGCGCCGAGGCCGGGGTCCGGGTGTTCTTCCTGTTCGACGAGATCGGCTCCCACAAGCTACCCGACAGCTACCTCAGCGAGATGCGCTGCGCCGGCATCAAGTGCCACCCCTTCGGCACCAACCGCCACTGGTGGTCGCGGCTGCAGGTGAACTTCCGCAACCACCGCAAGATCGTCGTCGCCGACGGCCACGTGGCCTTCATCGGCGGACTCAACGTCGGCGACGAGTACCTCGGCCGCGACGAGAAGTTCGGCGCCTGGCGCGACACCCACCTGAGGCTCCTCGGCCCCTCCGTGCAGGCGATCCAGCTGGTCTTCCTGGAGGACTGGAACTGGGCGGCCGACACCCTCCCGAAGCTCAACTGGGAGGGCTCGCCGAGTGCCGGCGACCAGGAGGTGGCGATCATCCCCACCGGCCCGGCCGACCCGGCGGACTCCTGGCAGCTCGCCGTCGCCGAGGCCGCCAACACCTCGCGGCACCGGCTGTGGATCACCTCGCCGTACTTCGTTCCCGACCGCGGCGTCCTCACTGCGCTGCAGACGGCGGCCATCCGTGGCGTCGACGTCCGCATCCTGCTTCCCGAGAAGCCCGACCACCTGCTCGTCTGGCTGTCGGCCTTCTCCTACTACGAGGAGACCATGCCCTACGGGATCCGCTTCTTCCGCTACCAGCGGGGCTTCCTCCACCAGAAGGTGATGCTGGTCGACGACCGCCTGGCCTTCGTCGGCACCGCCAACCTCGACAACCGCTCCTTCCGGCTCAACTTCGAGATCACCGCGCTCTCCCCCGACCGCGCCTTCGTCGACGAGGTCACCCACATGCTCGAGCTCGACTTCGAGGCCTCGCGCGAGGTGGAGCTCGAGGAATTCACCAAGCGTTCCTTTCCCTTCCGCCTCGCCTGCCGCGCCTCGCGCCTGCTGGCGCCGGTGCAATGACCCGGCCGCCCACCCGGGAAGGCTGGCAGTCCCGCTAGGATTCGAACCTAAACTAGCAGAGTCAGAATCTGCTGTGCTACCATTACACCACGGGACTTTTTCCAGCCGGCTCCCTGGCAGCCCCCCCAGGACTCGAACCTGGAAATACTGAACCAAAATCAGCTGTGTTACCAATTACACCAAGGGGCTCCGAGGTGCCTGCGGCGGGCGGAAGCTAGGGAGCCCCCCGGCCTTTTGCAACCCGGAAATGCCGTGCCAACCGGCCGCCGTGCCCACCCCGCCGGGCGCTCCGATGGAGCCGGAAACCCCGCTACTTCCAGGGCTCCCGCGCACCTCCCGGGACGGGCTTGCCACCGGCCCGACCGTGGCCTGCCGCCGCCCTTCACCTTGACAAGCGAGGGCCCGAGGGTTCCTTTCCGTTGGGCGTCACGATCGTTTTCTCCCCACTCGCAGGGGCACGTCACCGCCGCAACGGCGCCGCCCACCCGCCGCAACGGCCCGCCCACCCGCCGCAACGGCCCGCCCACCCGCCACCGCGCCCGCAGTCCCAAGCTCCCCTCACGCTCGATTTCGGATGGCCCTCGCCCGCAGTCCCTGGCATCTCAGCACGCACACGCGGACGGATGGCCTCCGTGGCACCGCACGCCGGCTCAGCGCGGGGTTCCGGATGACGATTCGCCGCGGGCCGTGGCTGGCTGCCGTCCTCGCCTCCACTCTCGCCGCCGCCCATGCGCATGACTGGGACGAGGTCTCCATGCTCCCGTCTCCGCGCCAGGAGCTTCCCTCGGCCTTTCTCGACGGCTGGATCTACTCGGTCGGCGGCATGCTCGAGGACCCCTTCCGCGGATCGAGCACCGCCTTCACCCGCTACGAGATCGCCAGCGACACCCATGAGGTGCTGCCCGACCTGCCCTACTCGGTCCACCACGCCAACGCCGCCGCGCTCGATGGCAAGGTCTACATCCTCGGCGGCTGGGAACAGACATCCGATCCGATCCCGGTCCAGCCGGAGGCCGTGCTCGACCACGTCTACGAATACGACCCGGTCAGCGCGACCTTCACCCAGATGGACCCGATGCCGACCGGGGTCGCCGCGGCGGCGACGATCGCGCAGCTGGGCAAGATCTTCGTGATCGGCGGCACCGACGCCACCACCTTCAACGGCTCGGGCAACGTCGACCTCGTCCAGGTCTTCGACCCGGCCGCGGCAAGCGGCAGCCAGTGGACGGTGCAAAGCAGCTCGATGCCCGACCCGCGCAACCACGTCCACGCCGTCGAGATCGACGGCATGATCTACGTTTCGCCGGGGCGTTCCCGGACCGCAGGCAACCAGCGCGACTGGGACGGCGTCCAAGTCCAGCGCTACGACCCCGTCACCGCCACCTGGGAGGACAACGCCAACCTCGCCACCCTGGCCCCGGAGCGCGGCCGCAGTGCGGGCGGCTTCGCCGGGGTCAACGGCAAGCTGTTCTACATCGGCGGCGAGTCCAACGACACCGCCAGCACCAACGCCGTGATCGACCTCGTCGACTGCTACGACCCGGCCACCAACCAGTGGCAGGCGCAGGACCCGATCCCCCAGGGGGTCCACGGGATGAGCGCGGTGACTGCCGGCGTCCGCGGCAACAAGATCTACGTCGCCGGCGGCGGCGAGGAGGAGGGCGTCGCGCCCTCGCTGCGGATCCAGCGCATGACCGTGCGGGACGCGCAGGAACCCTCCGGCGGCGTCCCCCGGCCGATCCCCGGGCGGATCGAGGCCGAGGACCACGACCAGGGCGGCCCCGCGATCGCCTTCCACGACCTCAGCGCGGCACCGCCCGAGGAGCCCGGGACGATCGCCTCCGTCGACCCTGCCGGCGGCGGCGAGGTGCTCACCCAGACCGCCGCGGGCGAATGGCTCGAGTACACCTGCAACCTCTCGGTTGCCGGCAGCTACCGGATCGCGGCGCGCGCCGCTGCGCCCGACCCCGGCGCCGCGCTGCGGCTATGGATCGACGGGGTCCTCATCGGCGAGCTGCCGCTGGTCCCGACCGCGGACACGGCCAGCTTCGCCGACTCGGAGATCATTGCCTCCATCGGCCCCGGCCTGGTCGGCCCGCGCGCCCTGCTGCGCGTCGAGCTGCTTGGCGGCGGCTTCGACCTGAACTGGATCGACTTCGGGTTCATCGACGGAACCCCTCCCGAGCTCGTCTCCGCCGGGGCAACCAGCGACACCACGGTGGAGCTGCTCTTCAGTGAGTTCGTCCTCGCAGGGGCGGGACCGAACGGCAGCGAGAACCCGGCGAACTACGCCATCGATGGCGGCGTCGAGGTGATCGCCGCGCAGCTCGCCGCCGACCAGCGGACCGTCGTCCTGCGCACCTCCCCGCTCGGCGACGGCATCGGGCGGACCCTTTCGGTCGACCTCGTCGGCGACCTCGCCAGCCCGGCCAACCTGCTGGCCGGCCCGGTGACCACCCCGATCGTCCACCGCGCCCGGGTCGGCAGCGGGCTGGTCGCGCTCTACCAGTTCGAGGAGTTCGACGGTGCCCGGGTCCGCGACGGCTCCGGCTTCGGCCCGCCGCTCAACCTGACCATCGACGAGCCGGCCTTCACCAGCTGGCTCCCCGGGGCGCTGGAGATCGGCCAGGCCACCAGGATCCACTCAACCGGGGCGGCCGCCAAGGTCAGCGACGCCATCGCTGCCAGCCTCGAGCTCACCGCGGAGGCGTGGATCGAGCCGGCCAACCTGAGCCAGGACGGCCCGGCGCGCATCGTCACCATCTCGCTCGACGGTTCCAGCCGCAACCTCACCCTCGGCCAGCAGGGCGACCACTACCAGTTCCGCCTGCGTGCGGACAACACCGGCCCGAACGGCTCCGCCAGCGTCGTCGAGAGCGCAGCGGGAAGCGCCTCAACCGAGCTGACCCACGTCCTCTACACCCGCGACGCCAGCGGCGCGGCGACCCTCTTCCTCGATGGCGTGGCGAGCGGCAGCAACACCATCGGCAACGCCGGCCAGCCACTCGGCTGGGACTCCGGCTACGAACTCAGCATCGGCGACGAGGTCGATGGCGGACGCAGCTGGCTCGGCACGCTCCACCTCGTCGCCCTCTACGACCGCGCCCTGAGCCCGGCCGAGGTGGGCCAGAACCACGCTGCCGGCCCCCGAGCGGGCACCCTCGGCAGCTACGAGGCCTGGCGTCGCAGCCACTTCAGCCAGGCCGAACTGGCCGACCCGGCCACCAGCGGCGACGACGCGGACCCCGACCTGGACGGCATCGACAACTCCCTCGAGGGCGCCTTCCTGCTCGATCCAGGCTCCCCGGACGCGCTTCCCGAGGCCGCGATCACCCTGGCTCCCGACGGATCGCTCCGCGCCACCGTGGTGCGTCCCTTCCTCAACCCGGACTTCCGCTTCGACGTCGAGCTCTCCGGCGACCTCGACACCTGGCTGCCGCAGGCGGTGCTCGCCAGCGCCCCGTTCCAGAATCCCGACGGCAGCTGGACCTTCACCTACCGGGATCCCGCGACGCCCGGTGCCGGCGCCCGGCACTTCATGCGCTTTGTGATCCGCGAGGCGCCTTAGCCCCACACGGGATCGCCTCGATCGGGACGCGGCGCCTACATCTCCAGCATCAGCCGGGCCGGGTGCTCGATGCAGTCCTTGATCCGGATCAGGAAGGACACCGCCTCCTTGCCGTCGACCAGGCGGTGGTCATAGCTCATCGCGAGGTACATCATCGGCCGGATCACCACCTCACCGTCGACCGCCACCGGGCGTTGCTGGATGGTGTGCATGCCGAGGATGCCGCTCTGCGGCGGGTTGAGGATCGGGGTGCTCAGCAGCGAGCCGTAGGTGCCGCCGTTGGAAATGGTGAACACGCCGCCCTGCAGGTCCTCGATCTGGATCGTCCCCTCGCGCGCCTTGTTGGCGTAGTCGAGGATGTCCTGCTCGATCTCGGCGAAGCTCTTCCGGTCGCAGTCGCGCAACACGGGGACCACCAGGCCCTTCTCGGTGCCGATCGCGACGCCGATGTCGTAGTAGTGGTTCTCGACGATCTCGTTGCCCTCGATGCGGCCGTTGACCTGGGGCACGTCCTTGAGCGCCTGGACCACGGCCTTCACGAAGAAGGACATGAAGCCGAGCTTCACGCCGTGCTTGCGGATGAACTCCTCCTGGACCTGCTTGCGCAAACGCATCACCTCGGCCATGTCGGCCTCGTTGAAGGTGGTGAGGATCGCCGCGGTGTGCTGGGCGTTGACCAGGTGGGTGGCGATCTTGCGCCGCAGCATGCTCATCTTGCGCCGCGTCGTCCGGCCGCCCTCGTCGGCGGCGGGCTTCGCCGGGGCGCCGCCCTGCGGCTTGGGAACCACGGCGAGGTCCGACTTGGCGGGCGCGGTCTGCGCGGGCGCGGCCTTCGCGGGCTGCGCCGCCGGCTTGGAATCCCCTGCCGCTTCCGGCATCGGCTTGGCCCCCGGCTGGGCCGGCTCCCCGCCGGTGGGCGCGGGCTTTTCCTCCTCCCGGCCCGCCGCGGCCTTCATGGCCGCCGCCGGCGCGGAATCCCCGCCGCCACCCGGGACGATCCGTCCGATCACCTTGCCGATCTTCACCTCCTCGCCCTCGGCGACGAGGATCTCGAGCCGGCCGGCGATCTCCGCCTCGAGCTCGTTGGAAACCTTGTCGGTCTCCAGCGTCACCAGGGCCTCCCCCTTCGCGACCGTCTCGCCGTCGCCCTTGTGCCACTGCGCGACGTTGGCCGAGGCGATCGACTCGCCCGCGGCCGGCACCTTGATCTCGACCGGCTCGCCACCGCCGTCGGCGGCGTCGCCCGAAGCCCCTTCGCCATCCGCGGACGACGACCCGGCGGAGCCGGAGGCATCCGGCTGCGCCTCGTCCCCGGCGGAACCCCCGGCGGAATCCCCGCCGGCCTGTCCCCCCGACGCCTGGCTGTCGTCGATGCGCGCGATCACGGTGCCGATGGCGACCTCCTCGCCCTCGGCGACGACGATCGACAGCACGCCGTCGGCCTCGGCCTCGAGCTCGTTGGACACCTTGTCGGTCTCGAGGGTCACCAGGACCTCGCCCCTGACCACGGAGTCGCCGTCGTTCTTGTGCCACTGCGCGACGTTGGCGGTGGTGATCGATTCGCCGGCGGGCGGGATGGTGACGTCGATGGACATGTGGGGAAGGAAAGGTGGAAACGGTCAGACGGAGAAGGCCTTCTCGATCAGGGCCTTCTGTTCACGATAGTGCATCGCCTTCGAACCGGCGGCCGGGCTGGACGCGCGGCCTCGGCCGGCGTAGCGGATGCGGCAGTCGAGCGACTTCTCGATGCGCGGGCCGATGTAGGACCAGGCGCCCATGTTGAGGGGCTCCTCCTGGCACCAGACGAACTTCGACGCCGCCGGGTACTGCCCGACCAGCGCCTCGAGCATCTCGTTGTGGAAGGGGTAGAGCTGCTCGATCCGGATGATCGCGGTGTTGCGGATCTCCTGCTCGAGACGGTAGCCGGCGAGGTCGTAGTAGACCTTGCCGGAGCAGAGGATGATCCGCTCGACCCGCGACAGGTCCTCGAAGCCCATCGGGTCGGGCAGGACCTCCTGGAAGCAGGAGCCCTCGAGGAGCTCGTCGACCCGGGACACCGCCTCGGGCCGCGTCAGCAGGCTCTTCGGCGTCATCAGGATCATCGGCTTGCGGATCTCGCGCCGCTTCTGCCGCCGCAGGGCGTGGAAATACTGCGCCGGCGTGGTGAAGTTGCCGACGATCATGTTCTTCTCGGCGCACAGCTGGAGGAAGCGCTCGAGGCGGGCGCTGGAGTGCTCGGGACCCATGCCCTCGTAGCCGTGGGGCAGCAGGAGCACGATGTCGGACGGCGTCTGCCACTTCGACTCGGCCGAGGAGATGAACTGGTCGATGATCACCTGCGCACCGTTCGAGAAGTCGCCGAACTGCGCCTCCCACATCGTCAGCATGCTCGGTGCGCCGAGCGAGTAGCCGTAGTCGAAACCCAGCACCGCGAACTCGGAGAGCAGCGAGTTGTAGACGCAGAACTTCGCCTGCTCCCCGCCGAGGTTCTGCAGCGGGATGTAGCGCTCGCGGCTTTCCGAGTCGTAGAACACCGCGTGGCGCTGGGAAAAGGTGCCGCGGCGGCAGTCCTGGCCGGAAAGGCGCACCGGGTTGCCCTCGAGCAGCAGCGAGCCCCAGGCCAGCGACTCGGCGAAGGCCCAGTCGATCGGCCCGCCGGTCTCGAGCGCCTCGATGCGCCGCGGGACGAAGCGCTTGGCCAGCGTCGGGTGCAGGTGGAAGCCGTCGGGAACGGCCGTCAGCACCCGGCCGACGTGCTCGATGGTCTCGCGCGGGACGCCGGTCGGGACCGGCCCGTGCGTGTAGGTCTCCTGGGCCACCGCGGTCGAGCCGCTGAAGACGGTGCGGTCACCGGCCTTCTCGAGCTCGAGCATCTTCTTGTGGCCCTCCTCGAGGCGGTTCCAGATGGTCTTCTCGACCTCGTCGGCCTCCTCGGCGCTGAGCGACCCGGACTTGACGAGGCGCTTCTTGTAGAGCTGCCCGACGGTGTCGCGGCCGCGGATCTTGCGGTAGATGTGCGGCTGGGTGAAGGCGGCCTGGTCGGTCTCGTTGTGGCCCTGCCTGCGGTAGCAGTACATGTCGATGACGATGTCCCGGCCGAAGCGCTGGCGGAACTCGAGGGCGAACTGGGCGGCCCAGTAGAGCTCCATCGGCTCCTCGCCGTTGACGTGCAGGATGGGCGCCTCGATCATCTTCGCCACGTCGGTCGCGTAGTCCGAGGAGCGCGCGTCGGCCGGCATCGTGGTGAAGCCGATCTGGTTGTTGATGATCAGGTGGATCGTGCCGCCGGTGCGGTAGCCGGGCAGCTGCGAGAGGTTGAGCACCTCCGCCACGGAACCCTGGCCGGCGAAGGCGGCATCGCCGTGGAGCAGGATCGGCAGCACGCGCTTGCGGTCGGTCGTGGCGCCGTCGTCGCCGAGGATCCGCTGGCGCGCCCGGGCCTTGCCCTCGACCACCGGGTTGACGGCCTCGAGGTGGCTCGGATTCGCCGCCAGGCTGACGCGCACCTCGCCGTCGGGCAGCTTGCGCACGCTCTCGTAGCCGAGGTGGTACTTCACGTCGCCGTCGCCGGCGACGAGGTCGGGGACGTAGTTCGGGGTGAACTCGTAGAGGATCGTGTGGAGCGACTTGGCGACGAAGTTGGCGAGAACGTTGAGGCGTCCGCGGTGGGCCATGCCCATCTCGATCTCGAGCACCTCGCTCGCCGGGCAGCGCTCGAGGATCGCGTTGAGCACCACCATGGCGCCCTCGCCGCCCTCCAGCGAGAAGCGCTTCTCGCCGAGGAACTTCTTGCCGAGGAAGCTCTCGAAGCACTCCGACTCGAGCAGCCAGGTCAGGGCGCGTTTCTGGCGCTCGACCGGGTCGGCCTCGCGCAGCGCGTGGCGCTCGATGTTCTCGCGCACCCAGTGACGGACCGTCGTGTTGTGGATGTGCATGAACTCGAAGCCGATCGGTCCCGAGTAGGTCGCCTCGAGGGCCTTGACCAACTCGCCGAGCTTCATCTTCGAGCGATTGCGGAAGAAGGGGGTCGAGACCTCGCGCTCGAGGTCCGAGGTCTTGATGCCGAACTGCTCCAGCGCCAGCCGCGGGTTGCGCTCCGGCTCGCCGATCGGGTTGATGTTGGCCTGGGTGTGGCCGAGCGTCCGGTAGTTGTAGACCAGGCTGGTGACCTTGCCGTAGAGCGCGAGGTCGCCGCCGGGCATGATGTCGGCCGCCCCGGCGTCGGCGGTGACACCCGCCGCGGAATCACTGGCGGCGGCCTCGCCGCCGACTTCCTCGAGCTGCGAGGCGCCGAGCTCGAAACCGTCGAAGAATGCCGACCAAGTCGCCTCGACCGAGCTGGGGTCCTCTTTCCAGAGGGCGTATTTTTCCTCCAGCAGGTCCGCGTTGAGGCGAGCGGAAACCGATGAATTCATGGACAGGTGATCCGGTTGAAGAATGCGTCCGGACGGAAATTACCACTTGGCCGGCAACGCGTAGCGTCTAGGTAAGGGGCAGGCCCGAAACCGTCAACCGTGCATGGGGGCTTTTTCGGCTTCAAAAGCGGCCGGCGAGCACCGCACCGCCCTCCTCCACCAGCGACCCGCCCGGACGACATCCGCCACCCGAACCGCGACCCCTTCCCACTCTCCCGCACCCGACCCTCCCGCCCTCCCGCACCCGACCCTCCCGCCCTCCCGCACCCGACCCTCCCGCCCTCCCATCATGCCCATGATCCAAGTCCGCGACCTGACCAAGCGATTCGCCCGCCACACCGCGGTCGAGGGCGTGAACTTCGAGGTGGGCAAGGGCGA
The DNA here is from genome assembly GCA_030430455.1 of Verrucomicrobiia bacterium. Lineage (GTDB taxonomy): Bacteria > Verrucomicrobiota > Verrucomicrobiia > Verrucomicrobiales > Akkermansiaceae > Haloferula. The sequence continues at coordinate 19,660 of JAUIJB010000005.1, forward strand.
GATCGTCGGTTTCCTGGGGCCCAACGGGGCGGGCAAGACGACCACCCTGCGGATGCTCACCGGCTACCTGCCGCCGACCTCGGGGTCCGCCGAGGTGGCCGGCTTCGACATGTTCCGCAACTCGATCGGCGCCCGCCGCCAGATCGGCTACATGCCGGAGAACGTCCCGCTCTACCACGACATGCGGGTCCGCGAGTTCCTCAAGTTCCGCGCCCGCCTCAAGGGCCTGTCGAACCGCGACGCGCGGACCCGCGTCAACGACGTCATCGAGACCTGCTCGCTCGGCAGCGTGCGGCGCAAGATGATCAAGGTCCTCTCGAAGGGCTACCGCCAGCGGGTCGGCCTCGCCGACGCCCTGGTCCACTCGCCCGAGCTGCTCATCCTCGACGAGCCGACCAACGGCCTCGACCCCAACCAGATCCGCCAGATCCGCGAGCTGATCAAGCGTCTCGGCGAGACCCACACGATCCTCCTTTCCACCCACATCCTCAGCGAGGTCGAGATGACCTGCGGGCGGGTGATCATCATCGACGGCGGCCGCATCAAGGCCCAGGACTCGCCGAAGAACCTGGTCACCAACATGCGCACCGCCGGCAAGGTCCTCGTCGAGATCGCCGGCGACGCCGCGGTGGTCGGCGCGGCCCTGTCGCGGCTCGACCACGTCAAGCGCGTCACCCACCGCGAGGCCGGCGGAAACTGGGTCGCCTACGAGGTGCTGGTCGAGTCCGGCACCGACGCCCGCGAGCGGATCCACGAGCTCGCCGCCCAGTACGGCTGGCCGCTGCGCAGCCTGCTGCGCCGAAGCGCCACCCTCGAGGACGTCTTCGTCGAGCTGACGCGGCGGGACTGAGGCGCCTGCGGCGCCGCCACCAGTCACTGGTCACTCGTCACTACCTCCACCCCAGACGCCTACCGCGCGTTCAGGTTGGAGATCGTCTGGAAGATCGCGTTGATCATCAGGTAGGCCATCGTGCCGATCATCAGGGCCATGATGATCAGGATGGTCGGCATGATCAGCGCCATGATCCGGTCGAGGTTCTTCTGCAGCTCCTTGTCGAAGCGCTCCGCCGCGCGGCGCAGCGAGAGGTCGATCTTGCCGGTCTGCTCGCCGACCGAGACCATGTCGACCAGCAGGTCGGGGAAACTGTCGGTGCGGATCATCGCCTTCGACAGCGAGCGGCCGTCGCCGACCTGCTCGATGACGTCGTCCAGCGAACTCCTCAGCGAGAGGTTCTGGGTGGCGTCGCGCGACAACTCGAGCGCGCGCAGCAGCGGCAACCCGTTGCCGACGAGGTTGGCCATCGTCTCGAGGAATTGGACGTAGAAGCGGCTGGCGATGACCGGCCCGAGCAGGGGCAGCTTGAGCTTGACCCGGTCCCAGGTCGGCCGGTTGACCTCGTTGTCCTTCCAGGCCTTGAAGAACAGCCCGCCGGCGATCAACAGGATCACGTAGACGTACCAGAACACCTTGAGGTGGTCGGCGACGACCACCAGCAGCTTGACCGGCAGCGGCAGCCTGCCGCCGGGGGCGCCCTCGATGAGGATGGTCAGCTGGGGGATCAGGATCGTGACGAACACGATCGACACCCCGATCCCGGCGAGCACCAGGAAGGCGGGGTAGATCATGGCCAGGATCAGGCGGCCCTGCAGCTCGGCCAGGGTCTTGAGGTAGTGCGCCTGGCGCTTGAGGATGGTGTCGAGCGCGCCGGAGGCCTCGCCCGCCGCCGCCAGCGAGCAGTAGAGCGGGCCGAAGCTCGGACTGACCCGCTTGAGCGCGGTGGAGAAGTTGGTGCCGTCGCGGACCTGGTGGCGGATCCTCTCGGAAACGTCCTTGAGGGTGCCGAGCTCCTGGCGGTTCTCCATCGACTTCAGCGCCGGCTCGAGCTGGAGGCCGGCGCCGAGCATGTCGGAGAGTTCCTCGGTGAAGAGCACGACCTCGGCGCGCTTCAGCTTGAGCGGTCCCTCGGGAACCGCATCCTTGCCGCCGTCGCCGCTGCCGGATTTGCCATTCCGGCCCGCCTTCGCGTCGGGCCGCGGCGGCTCGGACTTCGAATCCCTGCCGCGCCGGGGGGCTTCACGCCGCGCCCCGTCCTTGCCACCGGCCGGCTTCTTCGAGCGGCCGCCGACCACCGAGGCACCCTGCTTGAGGCTCACGGGCTGGAGGCCGCGGCGGTCGAGCAGGCGCAGCGCCTCGCCGCGGTCACCCGCGTCGACCTGTCCCGTCTGCACCCCGCCCGATCGGCTCAGGGCCTTGTATTCAAATACCGGCATGGTCGCTCAATCAGTCGGTCGCCACGTCGGTGGAGGTCGCCGACATGACCTCCTCGATCGTCGTCAATCCCTCCATCACCTTGTACCAGCCGTAGCCGCGCATCGGGATGTAGCCGTCCTTGATCGCCTGGGCGCGGATCTCGGGCCCGCCCGCCCCGTGCGCCACCAGGTCCTGCATCTTGCCGCTCAGCACCGCGACCTCGTAGATCGCCAGGCGGCCGGCGTAGCCGGTGTTGCGGCAGCGGTCGCAGCCCCCGTCGTGGATCGCGTAGGCCTGGCCCTGAAGGTGCGCCGGGATGCCGAGCTCGCGGCGGTCCTCGTCGGTCACGTCGCGCGGAACCTTGCAGTGCTCGCAGAGCCGCCGGACGAGCCGCTGGGCGAGGAAGGCGCGCACCGCCGCCGAGACCAGGAAGGGCTCGACGCCCATGTCGGTCAGACGGCTGATGCCGCCAAGGGCGTCGTTGGTGTGCAGGGTGGAGAACACCAGGTGGCCCGTCAGCGAGGCGCGGATCGCGATCTCGGCCGTCTCGAGGTCGCGGATCTCACCGATCATCACGATGTTCGGGTCGGCACGCAGGATCGAGCGCAGCCCGGTCGCGAAGGTCAGCCCGATGTCCGACTTCACCGCGATCTGCATCACCCCGGGGAGCTTGTTCTCGACCGGATCCTCGATCGTCACGATGCGCTGGTCCGGCCGGTTGATCTCGCTGAGGAAGGAATACAGGCTGGTCGACTTGCCGGAACCGGTCGGACCGGTGATCAGAATGATCCCGTTTGGCAGGTCGAGCAGGCCCTCGATCTTGTCGCGCACGAAGGGCTCCATGCGCAGCAGGTCGAGGTTGAACTTCTGCTGGTTGAGCAGTCGCAGCGAGACGCTTTCGCCTTCGACCGTCGGCACGGTGGCGACGCGGACGTCGATCGTCTGGCCCTCGAACTGCAGGTTGATGCGGCCGTCCTGCGGCAGACGCCGCTCGGCGATGTCGAGCCGCGACATGATCTTGAGGCGCGCGATCACCGAGCTCTGCAGGGCCTTGATGTTCTCGGGCACCGTCACCTCGATCAGCTTGCCGTCGACGCGGTAGCGGATCCGCAGGTTGTCGGCCAGGGGCTCGACGTGGATGTCGGTCGCGCGCTGGTCGAGCGCCTCGCGGATGATCTGGTTGACGAACTTGACCACGCTCGCCTCCTCGTCGTCGTCGGCGTCGATGACGTTGGCCTCGTCGGCCATCTCGAGGTTGTCGAAGTCCATCTCGCGGCCCTCGAGGATCTGCTCGAAGGTGTCGGCACCCACCCCGTAGAGCCGCCGCAGCGACTCGTGGATGCGCCGCCGCGAGGCCATGCACCACTCGACCGGCATGTGGATCTCCTGGGCGACCGCCTGGCGCGCCACCAGGTTGAAGGGGTCGAAGGTCGCCAGCTTGAGCCGCAGGGTGTCGCCGGCCTCCTCGTCACCGATGACCTCCACCGGCAGCAGGCGGTGCTTGAGGGCGATCTGGGGGCCGCAGGCGTTGCGCAGCGGCATCGGCGCCTCGACCGCCGGGATGCTCTCGAGCCACTCCATCCCCAACTCGCCGGCGAGCTCGCGCATGTAGGGCTCCTCGTCGACCACGCCGGCATCGAGCAGGTCGTCGATCGGGGATCGCTGGCGTTGCGTCGCCCCTTCCAGGACTTCCTCGAGCTTCTCCAGCTCCTGGCATCCGCTCCTGCGGGCGGGATCGATTAAGATTTCCGTCATTCGGCTGGCCGTGTTGTTCCGTAAAACCGTCGTTCACGCAATCTTGTCTCTGGAAATCCCCGCGAAGACGGAGATTTTCCCAGAGCAGGCCGGAGCGGAACCCAAAGGCCCTCGCAATCCGCCCGAAATAATTGCTTAATATTTCCTAAATAACACCCAAGTGCAGACCCAATACCCGATTTTCGCTCCGCCCATTTCACCGAAACCTCGTCTTTTCTTGTTTTCTGTCATTTTTCGAATTGTCATTTTCCAATTTCGACGTCATTTCCCCGCCGAACCTCAATTTTCATGAGCAACGACCAGCTTGATGGCGCGCAGGCGCTGATTCGCACCCTCGATGACCTCGGCATCGAGTACATCTTCGGTTACTCGGGTGGCGCGGCGATTCCGATCTTCGATGCACTCGAGACGGTGCCGACCAAGATGAAGTTCATCCTCGTCCGCCACGAGCAGGGTGCGGTGCACATGGCCGACGGCTACGCCCGCGCCACCGGCAAGCCGGCCGCGGTGCTGGTGACCTCGGGTCCCGGCGCCGGCAACACGGTGACCGGCTTGATGACCGCGATGATGGACTCGGTGCCGATGATCGTGCTCAGCGGCCAGCAGGTGACCTGGATGCTCGGCAAGGACGCCTTCCAGGAGGCCGACATCTTCGGCATCACCATCCCGGTGGTGAAGCACAACTACCTGGTCAAGGAGACCGACGCGCTGCCGCGGATCGCCCGCGAGGCCTACCACATCGCCACCACCGGCCGCCCGGGCCCGGTGCTGATCGACATTCCCAAGAACATCTCGCAGGCGCCCTTCAACGGCGACATGAACCCGCCGATCGAACTTCCCGGTTATCATCCCGAGGAGTCGCTCAAGATCGACGCCGAGGCGATCGCCCAGGCCGCCACCCTGGTGCGCGCCGCCGAGCGTCCGGTGATCCTCGCCGGCCAGGGCGCGATGATTGCCCGCGCCGACAAGGAGCTGCGCCAGCTCGCCGAGACGCTCGGCGCCCCGGTCACCACCACCCTGCTCGGCAAGGGCGTGTTCCCCGAGACCCACGACCTCTCGCTGGGCATGCTCGGCATGCACGGCACCGCCTACGCCAACAAGGCGATGGTCGAGTGCGACCTGCTGATCAACGTCGGCTCGCGCTTCGACGACCGCATCATCGGCCAGCCGGACAAGTTCTGCGCCTCGGCCAAGGTGATCCACATCGACATCGACCCCGCCGAGATGGACAAGATGATCCGCCCCGACGTGCAGGTCATCGGCGATGCCCGCGCGGCCCTCACCGAGCTCAACAAGCACGTCGGCCAGCTTGAGACCGCGGCCTGGCAGGCCCGCCTTGACGGCTACAAGAAGAAGTTCCCGCTGAGCTACCGCAAGCAGGGCGGACTGCGCATGCAGCAGGTCATCGACGAGCTTTACCAGCTCACCGAGGGCAAGGCGATCGTGTCGACCGACGTCGGCCAGCACCAGATGTGGGCGGCGCAGTTCTACCGCAACGACGAGTCCTTCCACTGGCTCTCGTCGGGCGGCGCCGGCACGATGGGCTTCGGCTTCCCGGCGGCCATCGGCGCCCAGCTCGCCCACCCGGACAAGATGGTGATCTCGATCTCCGGCGACGGCGGCTTCCAGATGACCCTCTTCGAGCTGGCCACCGCGCAGATCCACAAGCTGCCGATCAAGATCGTGGTGCTGAACAACCACTACCTCGGCATGGTCCGCCAGTGGCAGGAGCTGTTCTTCGAGAACCGCGAGTCGGGGGTGGACCTGCTCGGCAACCCGGACTTCGGCAAGCTGGCCGCGGCCTACGACATCCCCTCGGTCAACATCAAGCGTCCCGCCGACGTCACCCGCATGCTCAAGAAGGCGCTCGACTACAACGACGGCCCGATCCTGATCCACGCCGAGTGCGTCAAGACCGACAACGTCTTCCCGATGATCCCCGCGGGCGCCGCCCTCGAGGACATGCTGACCGAACCGCCCAAGACCAAGATGGCCAAGCCCACCGGGTCAACCTGAGCGGTTAAGGCCAAATGCCAAAGTTCCAATGCCAAATGGAAGACTCCATGGTTCGGCATCTGGGAATCGGCATTTGGCATTCTGACTTTGGCATTTGGCATTTGAATCCATGAGCTCCATCACCACCACCGACACTCCCGTGACCGAGAAAGCAGGCCGCGGCGCCACCCACACCCTCTCGATCCTGGTCAACAACCAGCCCGGGGTCCTGATGCGGATCTGCCAGGTCTTCTCGCGGCGCGGCTTCAACATCGACTCGCTGGTCGTTTCCGAGGGCCGCAGCGGCGACTTCTCGCGGATGACCATCGGCATCTCCGGCGACCCCAGCGGCCTCGAGCAGATCATCAAGCAGGTCAACAAGCTGATCGACGTGATCCACTGCTTCGAGCACACCTCGGCCGAGTCGGTGACCAAGGAGCTGATCCTGCTCAAGCTGCGCTGCTCGCCCGAGGAGCGCTCGCAGGCGCTCCAGATCACCGAACATTTCAGCGGCAAGACCGTCGACCTCACCCCGATCTCGATGATCGTCATGATCGCCGGGGACTCGCGCAAGATCGACTCTGCGGTGGTGATGTTCTCGCAATTCGAGATCGTCGAGACCGTGCGGACGGGCAAGGTGGTCATGGCGCGGGGCGAGACGCCGACCTGAGGCCCAGGCCGGCCTGAAATCGGCAGAAAATCGGCCGGGTTTCGCCAATCTGGCCCCGGTCGTGCTTGCAATTTGCTGTCCAAGTTGCCTCAGTCGGGGCTCAGGGCGTTGCTCGGCATCGTTACGAAGCCGTCACGCTTTGGTCCTCCGGCGCCTGCGGCTGGTCCGATAAGCACCCGCAGCGAAAGCGCACTCCTCCACACAATACCAGACTGACTCCTCCATGAAATCACTCACCCTCCTCGCTTCGGCCTCTGCCAGCCTTGCTCTCCTTGGTTCCGCCCCGGGCGCCCTGATCATCTCCGAGATTGTCGACGGCAACCGGATTGCCTCCGACGGTTCCGCCGGGGCGAGCCCCGATCCCTTCCTCACCTTCGTCGAGATCACCAACACGGGAGCATCGACCGTTGACCTTTCCAACTTCGACATCATCAACTTCAACAACGGCGACTCGACGGCCTCGTTCAGTTCGACGGCACTGGTCGGTTCCCTCGCCGCGGGCGGAACTTTCTTCTTCGCCTACGAGTCGGATCCGGGTGGCGGCGACACCTCCGCCTTCGAGCGCACCTACGGCTTCGCCCCCAATCAGTTCGCCGGCAGCAAGTTCATCAACGGCGACGATGTGATCACGCTTCTCGACACCCCTTACCCGGGTGGCGACGTCGCGCTGGACACCGGAACCATCGTCGATGTCTTTGGCGTCCTCGGTGTCGATGGGACCGGCCAAGTCTGGGAGTACATGGATACGAGCGCCTCGCGCAATCCGAGCGTCACCGACGGCACCTCCACCTTCAATCCGTCCGAGTGGACCTTCAACGCGCCCAACTCTCTTGACGGAGGCGGCGCGGCCGAGCACCAGGCCCAGACCAGCGTGGTCCCCGAGCCCTCGATCGCCCTCCTCGGCGGCCTTGGTCTGCTCGGCCTGATCCGCCGCCGCCGGGCTTGATTCGCCAGCTTTCCTCCCCCTCCTCCCCCAACATTCAGGCGCTCGCCGGGTTGATCCCCGGCGGGCGTCCTTTTTTTGCCCGACCAGGACCTTCGGCCCGCGTCGAGACCGATGCAATGACCGCGGCGGCGGCGACGTAGCCACGGAATGCGGATGCCGCTCCTCGCCCTGCTCACCACCCCGGCCCTCGCCGCCCCGGTCGACCCGGTCGAGCTCGAGGCACGCTGGGACGCCGAGGTGTTCCCGGTGGTCGAGCGCTACTGCTTTGACTGCCACGGCGAAGGCATCCGCGAGGGCGAGCTGGACCTCGAGGACTTTCCGGACATCGCCTCGATGCAGGCCGACCGCGAGCGCTGGAAGCGGATCCGCGGCCACATCGACCAGCGGCTGATGCCGCCGGTCGACGAAGACCAGCCGAGCGACGAGCAGCGCCGCCTGCTGGTCGAGTGGATCGATGCCGCCGTGTTCCCGGTCGACCCGGACAACCCGGACCCCGGACGGGTGACGATCCGCCGCCTGAACCGAATCGAGTACGAAAACACCGTCCACGACCTGCTCGGCATCCGCACGCCGCTCCGGGACCACCTGCCGCCGGACGACTCCGGCTACGGCTTCGACCACATCGGCGACGTCCTGACCCTCTCCCCCGCCCACCTCGATCGCCTGCTCGACACGGCCGGGATCGCGCTCGACGCCGCCCTCCACCCCGAGCCGATGCCCTACCCGCGGCGGCAGGTCGCCGGCAAGGACCTCGCCGGCCATGGCTTGGTGCGCGACCGCGCCCGCTGGCTGGTCACCAACGGGCGGGTCGGCATCGAGCACCGCTTCGAGCGCGACCGCCGCTACCGGATCCGGTTCCGTGCCGGGGGAACCCCGGGCAAGCGGGTCGCCCCGCTGGTCGAGCTGCGGCTCGGCGGCGAACGGATCGCGGAGTTCCCGATCGAGCGCCCGCTCGATGCCGCCGGCGACTACCAGGTCGACTACCGCCCGGCAAAGGCGGGCAGGCAGCCCGTCGAAATCCACTTCATCAACGACTTCCACGACCCCGGGCTGCCGGCCGAGGAGGGCCGCGACCGCAACCTGTTGGTCGAGTCGCTGGCGATCGAAGGCCCCCTCGACGGCCCGCGGCCGGCCAAGCCGGCGAGCCACCGGCGGATCTACCTCGATCGCGAGGCGGACGAGTCCGACGCCGACTACACCCGCCGGGTGCTGAAGCGCTTCGCCGACCGCGCCTTCCGGCGACCCTGCCGCGACGACGAGCTCGAGCGCTACCTCGCGCTGGCCGCCAGCGCGCGCGAGGACGGCCTCGACCCGATCGACTGCGACGCCGCCATCCGCCTGGCCCTCGAGACCATGCTCGTCTCCCCCGCTTTCCTATTCCGCGAGGAGCCGCAGCCCGCGCCCGACGACCCCGGGCGCATCCACCGGATCGACGAGCACAGCCTGGCCAGCCGGCTGTCCTACTTCCTCTGGAGCACCATGCCCGACGCGGAACTGCGCCGGCTTGCCGACGAGGGCCGCCTGCGCGACGAGCTCGACGCCCAGGTCGCGCGCATGCTGGCCTCGCCCAAGGCGGAGGAGTTCGTCCGCCACTTCACCGGCCAGTGGCTCCAGCTCCGCGACCTGGCGCAGAGCTTCCCCTCGCGGCGCCACTTCCGCGACTGGCAGGGCGCCCTGGCCGGCGACATGCGCCGCGAGACCGAGATGCTGTTCGCGGAGATGACCGCCGCCGACCTGCCCGTCACCACCCTGCTCGAGGCAGACTTCACCTTCGTCAACGAGCGACTCGCGCGCCACTACGGGATCGACGGCGTCGAGGGCCGCAAGTTCCGGCGGGTCGAGGTGGAGGCCCCCGAGCGCCGCGGCCTGCTCGGCCACGGGTCGTTCCTTCTGGTCACCTCTTATCCGACCCGTACTTCGCCGGTGCTGCGCGGCAAGTACGTGCTTGAGAACCTCCTCGACACGGCACCGCCACCGCCGCCGCCGAACGTCCCGCAGCTCGAGGCGCCGTCGCGCCACGGCAAGGGCCTGAGCCTGCGCGAGCAGATGGAGCGCCATCGCGAGGACCCGTCCTGCGCGGCCTGTCACGCGCTGATGGACCCGACCGGCTTCGGCCTCGAGGGCTTCGACGGCGTCGGCCGCCGGCGGACGGAGGAGAACGGCAGGCCGATCAACGACCGCGGCCAACTCGCCGGCGGCGCCCGCTTCGCCGGCCCGGCCGAGCTGCGCGCGATCCTGCTGCGCGACCACCGCGAGGAGTTCCTCCGCTCGGTCGCCTCGCGGATGCTCACCTACGCCATCGGGCGCGGGACCGACTGGTACGACCGGCCGGCGATCGACCGGATCGTCCGCGAGACAAGGGTCGCGGACGAGGGCACGCGGGCGATGATCCGTGCGGTGGTCGACTCCGCCCCGTTCCAATACCGCCGGGGCGACGGTTGAAACATCGCCCACCCCTGCTTCGTTCCCTAGAAGAGTCGCCATGAACACCCGCCGCAACTTCCTCAAGGGCATCGCCACGACCCTGGCCCTGCCCCCGCTCGAGAGCCTCGCCGCGGCGGTCCCGGCCGCCGCCGCCGCTCCGAACCGCCTCGCCTTCGTCTACTTCCCCAACGGCGTGAACGTGGCCGAGTGGGCGCCCTCGCTGGTCGACGGGAAGCTGAAGCTCGAGCGCAGCCTCGAGCCGCTCGCCGGCCTGGCCGACCACCTCTCGGTGCTTCAGGGGCTCGACCACGACAAGGCCTTCGCCAACGGCGACGGTGCGGGTGACCACGCCCGGGCCAACGCCACCTTCCTGACCGGCTGCCAGGCCCGCAAGACCTCCGGCGCCAACCTCCAGATCGGCGTCTCGGTCGACCAGATCGCGGCGCGCGAGATCGGCCACCGGACCCGGGTGCGCTCGCTCGAGTTGTCGACCGACCCGCCGCGGCGCTCGGGCCACTGCGACTCGGGCTACTCCTGCGCCTATCAGTTCAACCTTTCCTGGCTCAACGAGACCACCCCGGCCCCGGCCGAGCGCGACCCGCGGATGGTCTTCGAGAAGTTGTTCGGCTCGGGCGACCGCCGCGAGGACGGCCGCCGCCGCCACCTGCGCAAGAGCATCCTCGACTTCGTCCGCGACGACGCCCGCCGGCTGCAGGGCCGGCTCGGCTCGACCGACCGCGGCAAGCTCGACGAGTACCTCACCTCGGTGCGCGAGCTCGAGCAGCGCATCGAGCAGGCCGAGGCCTTCCCGGCGGAGGAGCCGGAGGCCGACAAGCCGGACGGCATCCCGGGCAGCTACCGCGAGCACATCCGCCTGCAGTTCGAGCTGATGGCGCTGGCCTTCGAGACCGACACCACGCGCATCTCGACCTTCATGCTGGCGCACGACGGCTCCAACCGCCCCTTCCCCGAGCTCGACATCCACTCCGGCCACCACCAGTTGTCGCACCACCGCAACAACCCGGAGAACCTCGCCTCGATCGCCCGCATCGACCGCTTCTACACCGAGCAGTTCGCCTGGTTCCTCGAGCGCCTGCGCCGCACCCGCGAGGGCGACGGCAACCTCCTCGACCACTCGATGATCGTCTACGGCGGCGGCATCAAGGACGGCAACCGCCACAACCACGACGACCTGCCGATCCTCCTCGCCGGCCGCGGCGGCGGCAGCCTCCGGCCCGGGCGGATGATCCGTGCCGAGGAGGGCACGCCGATGACCAACCTCTACCTGTCGCTGCTCGACCGGATGAACGTCGACGCTGAGCGCATCGGCGACTCGACCGGGCGCTTCGACCGGATCTGAGCGCGAATCACTCCGCCGGCTGCCCAGCGGCGACGTTCTCGCGGTGGGTGAAGATCTTGAGCGGTCGGCGGGGCTCGTCGCGGTCGGCGCGGTAGAGCACCACCAAACTCGACTCGCCCTGCTGCTGCTCGAGGCCGAGCTGGTAGAGCCAGGAGATCTCGCCGCCGCGGTCGGCCAGGCCGGCCTGGAACTCGGCCACCTTGCCGGGCTGCAGGCGCCGGCGGAGGGTGCCGCCGGAGCGCAGCGCGGCCCTCTCACCGCTGAGGACGATCGGGACGGGCCAGGGCGAGACATTGACGACCCGGAGCTCCCCCGGGGTCCGGCCGATTCCGATCACCCTAGCGCGCGCCTTTTCCCAGCTGCCCTCGTCGCGATCGCGCCACAGGATCACCAGCAGGTCGCCCTGCTCCGGGCGCTCGAGCCGCAGCCAGGGTTCGCTCTCGCCGTCCTCCTCGCGCATCAACACGAGGCTTCCCGGCCCCTCCGCGACCTCGAGCGGCCGCGACACCAGCCCGAGCCGAAGCCGGGCCTGGCCGAGCGCGCGCAGCTTGTCGCCCTCCGGCGCGCGCGCGCCCACGCTCACCGAGCTGGGTGGCACGCTTCCCGGCGGAGGCGGCAACTCGGTGGCGATTCCGTTGCGAATCACCTGCTCGTAGGGCGGCGCCTCGCCCACCGCCAGGAAACGGACCTGGCGCTTCGCCTTGCCGGCGGCGGACGACGGTTCGGCGTCGTCCCGCGCCGCGGCACTCCCCGCCATCCCCGCCATGCCCACCGCGACCATCGCGAGGACGGGCGCCAGCTTGTTCCGAAAGCCTCTCAAACCTCCTCGGGCCGCAGCCAACGGAAAGAAACCACCTCGAAGCGACGACCAAAGTCGTCGTCGTCACCCTGCCGCGCCGAATTCAGGCCGCTCGCGTCCGGCTCGAGCGGAACCGGGGTGCGCTGGACCGTCGCCTCGCACCATGCCCGCGACACCACCGACCCCGCCGCGTCGCGCGAGTCGCCGTAGGCGCGGATGAGGAAGGTGTCCGAGCGGGCGCTCAGAACCGGCGCCAGGCCCTGCAGCAGGTCGCCCTGGGTCACGAACCCGGGCGCACCCCAGGCCTTCGAACTCGGCTTCAGGCGGTGCTCGAGGCGGGTCGCGTCGTCGATGTGGTCGGGGTGGTTGTAGTCGCGGATGCTCTCGTCGTTGTCGATGCGCAGGTCGCCGTAGGAGCCCGAATCGAAGCCGGCATTGATGCCCGAGCGGTCGATCGCCGCCTGCAGGGCGCCGCTGCGACCGGTCTCGTCGCCGGCGAGGCGGCGGTTGACGAAGTCGGCCAGCGAGAGGAAAGGCCCGCGGGCCCGGACCTCGTCGACGATGGCCTCGGCAAGCCGCGCGATCTCGCCGTCATCCAGAACGCGTCGCCCGGACCAGGCATCCTGCCCCTCCGGGTTGCCGCCATCCCAGGTCCCGTCGGGCGGGTCGAGGATCCTCGCGACCGGCGTGCCACCACCGCCGCCATGGCCCCGGGCGGCCGCCAGCACGGCCTTCCAGGCCTCGACGCGCGTCGAGTTCACGTTGAAGGCACCGTCGACCACCAGGTGGTAGGCCGAGCGGTGGAAGTCGGCCAGGCGCGAGGTCGTGGCCTCGGCCCGGGTCGAAGCGGCGAGCCGCATCCGGCCGCTGGGCAGCGGGTTGCGGGCGGGCGAGACCAGGAAGTCCTCCTTGTCGCGGTAGTCACCACTAGAAACATAGTAGCGATCCCAGAGCGCCTGGTTGAGCTCGAAGGAGAGGTCGTAGACGACGTGGTCGCTCTCGGGAACATCCTGCAGGAGCCCGCGGGCCGTGCTGGCCCAGTCGTCGCGGCCATGCGAACGCTCGCCGTCGGCGGCCCAGCCGATGGCGCCGTGATGAAAGCCACCGAGCGCCTCCGCGGCCACCGACCCGGTGGGCGGCACCGTGCCCGCGAGTCCGTCGAGGCCGAGCCGCGGGTCGGCCAGCGAGTTGCCGAAGGCGAACGAGGGATGCCAGACGAACTCCGAGAACTGGGCGTGCTGGAACTGGCCGAGGGACACCACGCCGACCCCCTCCCGCGGCAGCTCGAAGAGGATGTTGCGCGCCCGTCCCTCCTGGGGCGGGCCAAAGGGATTGCCGTGGTAGCGACCGTCGCGGTAGACCGGCATCTGGTCGGACCAGCCGACCGCCTGGTCGTAGAGGTCGCGGGTGTAGATGCCGAAGAACCACGGACCGCCGGCGTGGCCGTATCCGGAATCACTGCCGATATCGACCCCCCACTTCGTCGATCCGCCCTGTCCCCCGGCGCCGGCGGAGCCCGAGTCGAGGGTCCCGCCGATGTTCTCCCAGGGAGTCCTCAGTGCGTAGGCCGCCCGCGGGTTCCAGTTGGCGAAGGGGGCCTCGTCGAAGAAGCCGGTCCCCTCCAGCGGGCCCGCTCCCTTGCGGTTCGACTCGTGCTCGTCGAACCAGCGCAGGCGGATGCCCTCGCGCGTGCGCACCGAGGGCGCCAGGGTCGGGGTCGGCGACTGGGCCGAGAGCAGCTCCATGTCCATCCGCGCATACCACTCGATGCGCGGTTCCTTGCCGGCGCCGTACTGCAGCGAGGCGGAGACGTAGGCCAGCTGCGGCAGCGCATCGAAGGACTCGTAGGTGACGGTCGAGGCGTTCCCGATGCTCTTCATGACCACCCGGGTGTCGTCGGCCTGGTACTCGACGCCATTGGCGAACTCGCTCAGCCAGAGCGGGGTCGGCTTATACCAGAAGCTGACCATGGGATAGGTCTGCCCGCCACCGATGTCCGAGCCCGAGACGTAGAAGCTCCGCGCGGGGTCGGGGCCGACCTCGCAGCTCAGGCGGTTGTTCGCCAGGTTGTAGGCCCCGCTCTTGTAGGTGGAGAGCGCGTCGTACTCGGCGGAGTTGGCCGGCGAGAAGACCAGGCACTCGCCCGGGCCGAAGGTCGTCTTCGGAACCGAGAAGTAATAGCAGCCCATGTAGGGGTCGTCGTAAGCCGAGGTGGTGAGCAGCAGGATGTTGTCGATGAAGTCGGTGCGGCGTCCGCCCTCGAACGAGATCCACTTGCCGATCCGCTCCTCGGTGTCGAGGGTCCACATCTCCTGCCGACCGTTGCCCTGGATCATCACGATCGCCGGATCGAACTCGAGCTCGACGTTGTAGGGGTTCCACAACACCACCCGCGGGTAGAGATGGTGGCGCAGCTGGAACTTGCCCTGCTGGGTCGGGAAATTGCTGATCTGGAGGTAGTGCGAGGCCTCGACGAGGATCGGCTGCAGCTTGCTCGAGCGGCTGCGCAGCTCGGTGGGTGTCTCGTTGGCATAGGCCCGGTCGCGGCTCATCGCGGCGAGCTCCGCGGCGTCGTCCACGCCCGCCGGCGCACGGCTGACGACCCCGCTGCCGTCGTAGGCCGCGAGCTCTCGCGCCCAGTCGCGAATCACCCCGAAGCACGGGCCGGAAAGCTGGTGGCGCGACGCGGTGGCGAGCACGTCGAGGATGCCGGCGCCGTCGTCGAGGCCCTCGAGGCCGTCCTTCGGCCGGATCACGCCGTCGGGGCTCTGCAGGTAGGCGCTCAGGTCGCGCTTGAGCCCACCCGCGTGCACATCCGCCTGGACGCCGCGCGACGACACCGTGAAATCGTGGAAGCGTTCCTTTTCCCAACCCCGCGACCCCGTCGCCACCCCCACCATGCCGGCGCTGCCGAGCGCATCGCGGCGGCGGGAGTCGATCGACTCGCCACCGGTCATCACCCCGGCGTCGGCCTGTTGGCTGGCGAGCAGGCGGAACTCGTCGCGGCCGGGTTGGCCGGGATCGACCGGCGCCTCGCCATGGGCGTCGGCAACCGCCAGGTTGGCGCGCACCCCGAGGTCGCCGGTCCACCACGCGATGCGCGACTCGTCATCCCCGCCGCCGACCGGGATCAACGGGGCGTGGACACGCGCGTCGGCGTGGTCGCCGACCGAGCCGTCGCCAACCAGGGAAATGGAATCGCTCCCGGCGGGAAGCTCGCCACCACCGCTGACCAGCCACTCGAGCACCTCCGGGCCGGTGCTGTCCGCAGCATGACGGAGGTCGATCCAGCCACCGGTCTCCGAATCCCGCATCCAGTAGCTCGAACCGTCCTCGCGGGTCGTGCGCCACACGCCGGTCCAGTGCGGCTCGATTGCTCCATCCGCGGCGCCACCGACGAGCTCGCCGGTGGCCGAGACGCGTTGGTCCGGACCGAGGTTGCGCTGCAGCTGGCCGATCGCCTGAGCCAAGGCCAGCCGGGCATTGGCCCGGGCCTGGGCCTGGTGGATCCCCATCGTCGAGCGCCTCAGCTCGGTCGCCGACAAGCCGAGCATCGCCAAGGTGATGACGGCCAGCAGGGCCATCATCATCAAGCTGACCACCAGGGAGAATCCCTGGTTGCGCCGCAAGGCGCTCAGACGCCGTCCGGGGGATGTCATTTTCGCTAGTACTCTATAGCCCCCCAAGCGGCATTTTCACATCGAAATTTCACCTTAGCCGAAATGCCTCCTTGCGGATACCTACGCAAAGACGTAGTATTCAGCATCCCGAAGTGAAACGGGATCCGTGTGTTTGTTTTTCACCGGGGTCGGTGCGTTTGGCCGGCCCCGGTTTTCTTTGGTATCCCAAGGAAAAACCGCAACTCGACGGGGAATCAAACGCTTGTTTCAACCGCCCGCAGCTCCTCGACCAGCACCTGCAGGGCTTCACTGGGCGGGCCTGGGGAGCTCCACCCGGCCGAGACCCGCACGGGCTCGGGTTCCGGGTCAAGCTCGCGGAATGCCAGGCCCTCGCCGTCGCTGAGTTCGCCCACCACCAACGCGACCCCCATGCCGCCGGCCACGGCCGTGCGCAGGCTGCTGCGGCCATCGAACTCCGCCCCGAGCCGCCCCTTCACCCCGTGCCTGGCGAAATACTGTCCGACCTGGCGCCAGTAGTCGGGGTAGTGGCGACGGTCGTAGCCCAGCAGGGTTTCGCCGGCAAGGTCGGCCGGGCGGATCGAGTCCCGCCCGGCCAGGCGGTGGCCCGACCACATCGACAATTTCCAGCGGCGGGTGGCCACGGGGGTCCACTCGATTCCAGCCCGCCCGCCCTCGGGCGGCACGGTGAAGATCAGCTCCAGCTCCCCGGCGAGGACCCCGGCGATCATCTCGGCGCTGCTGGCATCGCGCAGCTCGACCCGGACCCGCGGGTGACGCTGGGAAAACGCCGCGATCGCCAGGCCCAGGCTCGAGCCCACCAGCGAGGGCGCGTAGCCGACCCGGATCACCTCGGCGACGCTGGCCTGGCGGAGCCGCAACTCGAGCCGCTCGGCCTGGTCGAGCCAGCGGCGGCCCTCATCCTCGAGGATCCGCCCCGCGGCGCTGAGCGCGATCGAGTGCGCGCCGCGCTCGAGCAACTCGACGCCGAGCTCGTCCTCGAGCGCCTTGATCTGGCGGCTCAGCGCCGACTGGCTGAGGTGCAACTCGCGCGCCGCCGCGGTGATCGATCCCGCCCGGGCCACCACCAGGAATGCCTGCACCTGTCGCCTTTCCACGGCGTCGTTCTAGCGTGAAGCGGTCGCCTTGCCAGCCGCGAAACGCCCCCATGCGGCGGTCGCAGGCTCAGGCTGCGCAGGCGGCATTCGCCAAATCCCGGAAGCATGGGATGATCCAAGCATGAAAACGCTCCCGTCACCCGTCATCCGACGTTCCGGCGATCGCGGCCACGCCGACCACGGCTGGCTCGAGTCGCGCCACAGTTTCTCCTTCGCCGACTACTACGACCCCGCGCACACCGGCTTCCGCAGCCTGCGGGTGATCAACCAGGACCGGGTCGCCCCCCGTGGCGGCTTCCCGACCCACCCGCACCACGACATGGAGATCTTCTCCTACGTCCTCGAGGGCGAGCTGGCCCACCAGGACAGCATGGGCAACCGGCGCACCCTGCGCCCGGGCCAGGTGCAGCTGATGAGCGCGGGCTCCGGCGTCACCCACTCGGAGTTCAACCCCTCCGCCGACCAGCCGCTGCACTTCCTGCAGATCTGGATCCAGCCCGCCACCCGCGGACTGACCCCCGGCTACACCGAGTGGCAGCCCCGGCCCGACGACGAGTCGCGGGCCAAGGTGCTGCTCATCTCACCGGACGGCCGCGACGGTTCGGCCGTCATTCACCAGGACGCGACGGTCCACCGCCTGCGGATTCCGGCGGGCGGGAGTGTCGACCACGAACTCGCGGCCGGCCGTGGCCTGTGGCTGCAGCTGATCCGCGGCTCGGTCGAGTCCGCCGGAACCCTGCTGAGGGCGGGCGACGCCCTGGCGAGCGAGTCCCCCGGCCGCCACCGGTTCCGCGCCGGGGATGAACCTGTTGAAGCACTCCTGTTTGACCTCGCCTGAAACCTCGCCTGAATTCCCATCCATCAACCAACACCGACAACCAAGATGAAAAGCACCACCATCCTGACCACCGCCGCGGCCGCCATGCTCGTCTCCTGCGAGAACCCGGCCGACAACACCACCACCGCCACCACGAGCGATGCCGTGGAAGTCGAGGCCACCTCCACCGAGGGCGGCACCAAGTACGTCTTCACCGACAGTTCCTCCATCGGCTTCGTCGGCTCCAAGGTCACCGGCAGCCACGAGGGCGGCTTCAAGACCTTCACCGGCCACTTCCATGTCGCCGACGGTGAACCGGTCGGCAACGACCACCAGGTCGTCATCGACATGAACTCGACCTGGTCCGACAACGAGCGGCTGACCGGCCACCTCAAGAACGCCGACTTCTTCAACGTCGAGAAGTTCCCGGAGAGCCGCTTCGAGGTGACCGCGCTCGAGAAGACCTCCGACGGCGCCTACTCGATCAGCGGCAACTTCACCCTGCACGGCCAGACCAAGAACATCACCTTCCCGGCCAGCGTCAGCCAGGACGGCGAGACCGTGAAGATCTCGGCCGAGTTCGACATCAACCGCCAGGACTTCGGCATCACCTACGCCGGCAAGAAGGACGACCTGATCCGCGATGAGGTCGTGATCAAGCTCGACCTGCACGCCACGCCGGAAGGCGAGGGCGAGGCCGGCCCGCAGGCCTGATCGGATTCCCCCGATCTGTTCGATTCTCCCGGGCGCCGGTCGACGTGGCCGGCGCCCGGCTTGCTTCCGGGTGCGGCCGATCCTCGGAATATCCGCGCCCCGCCGCCCTCCCCCTCCCATGACCACGACCATGAAGCCAAGCCTCTTCCTGCTGCTCGCCCTCGCCCCGCTGCTTTCCGCCGACACCCTGGCCGAACGCCTCGACGCGCGCTCCGCGGAGGCGGCCGAAAACGTCCCCGCCGCGGTCCGCAGCGAGTTCGCCAAGGGGATCGAGGCGGTCGCCGAATCGGGGATCGTCGCCCGCGCCAAGCAGGTCGGCGACAAGGCGCCCGACTTCACCCTCAGGAACGCGAGCGGCGAGGCGGTCACCCTTTCCAAACTTCTCGAGGAGGGTCCCGTCGTGCTCAGCTGGTACCGTGGCGGCTGGTGCCCGTACTGCAACATCGCCCTGGCCGCCCTGCAGGAGCAACTGCCCGCGATCCGGGACGCCGGTGCCAGCTTGGTCGCGCTGACGCCCGAGCTCCCCGACAAGTCGCTCGACACCAAGCAGAAGAACGAGCTCGGCTTCGAGGTCCTCAGCGACCTGAACCACCAGGTCGCCAAGGACTATGGCATCGTCTTCAAGCTCACCCCCAAGGTCGCCGAACTCTACAAGGGCTTCTTCGACCTGACGGATTACAACGGCAAGGAGGCCGGCGACGACAGCCTGCCGCTGGCCGCGACCTACATCATCGGCACCGACGGCACCATCCAGTGGGCCTTCCTCGACGCCGACTACCGCAAGCGCGCCGAGCCCGCCGAGATCGTCGCCTTCCTCAAGAAGGACTAGCCGGAGTGGCGCCCGGAGTGGCGCCTTGCAGGCGCCATGGCACGGAAAGGCGCCTTGCAGGCGCCCCACAGCTCTCCATTGCCTTCCCTCCAACCGGCGGCTTCAAGCCGCCCGTCCTCGCCATGGCGCTCGAAAAGCGCCACTCCATCCCCCTTCCGCCGGAGTTGCCCCTTCGGGCCCCTTCCGGCTAGCCTCCGGCCGATGCCCCTCGCCGAGCCCCACAAGGAACTCCGCTTCACCCGCGCCGCCCAGGCCGTGCCCTTCTGGCTCGCCGCGGCGATGTGCCTGATGGCGGCGATCACCCTGGTGGCGGTCGGCCAGCACCGCGCCGACCATCCCGCCCTGCCCCACCCCGGCTGGGCGCTGCTGCCGCTGCTGCTCGCCTGGCCCGCGATCCGTCTCGCCCTGCGCTGCACCCGCAAGGCCTACCTCATCCTCACCCCGCTGGGCATCGAGGTGTTTCCCTTCCTGCGACCCGCGGAGTCGATGCAGGTCGTCCACTGGAGCGAGATCCACGCCGCCGAGGTCGATGATCGCCAGCTGAGCCTCCATTTCAATCCCGCGCGCAGCGCCGGGATCCACCTCTCGCTGGCACCGATCCCCCGGCCCCGCCGCGAGCTCCTGCGCCAGGCGGTCGAGGGACGCGTCAAAAACCATCGACAAGCGGCCGTCGCCGAGCCGCAATCGTAGCGTGCGCCCGCCATCCCTTCAGATCCAGTCCGTCGAGGACGCCTTCGGCCGCAACGGCTGGCATGCCGAGTTCGTCGAGGGCAAGGACGTCCTGCGCTCGTTGTTCTCCGGCCACCACACCCGCATCGAGCTCATCGCCCAGGCCTACCCGCCGCTCAACGCCCTCGCGGTGATCGGCGAGATGCCGCTGCCGCTGCCGGAACCCGACGACCACCAGCCCGCCATCCTCGAGCTCCTCGCCCGTGCCAACAAGTCGCTCAACCTCGGCGGCTTCGAGTTCGACCTCGACCGCGGGCGCCTGGTGTTCCGCATCACCAACCTCTTCGACCGCGAGAAATACGACGCCGACATCGTCACCTCGATGGTCCACTGCACCGTCGCCGAGCTCGACCGCCTCGCCCCCTACGCCCTCACCGTCACCCAGACGCCGGCCGACCTGCTCGATGACCTCGACATTCCCCGCCTGCTCGAGCGCGAGGACCTCATCCCCCCGGTCCCCGGCGACGAGGAAAACCACCCCTGAACCTTTCCGCTCTCCGCAAAGGAAACGGCCCCGCCAGGTCCGAAAACCCGACGGGGCCGCCAATCCCCCCAAAAAAATTTTCTCCTTCTAGGATAGCCGCTGATTTAAATCAAGCTGAAATTACAGTTTTCCGAAACAATGTCCCCAAGCGCCGCCATTTTCCTCGCTTCCTGCGGTCTCCTCGCCCTCTCCAGCCCGCCGGCCCGTGCCGCCGACCCGCGCCATCCGGCCGATGCCTGGGAGCTCACGCTCGAGTCCGGCTACAGCTGGAACGTCGGCTCGAACACGCCGATCGACTACGAGATCGTGCCGACCCAGCTGACCCTGCGGATGCCCGCCAACCTGGTCTGGTGGGAGGACGAGCACGGCGCCCGGCTCGTCGTCCGGCCGCGCTTCTCGCTGATGATGGAAACCATCACGGTGGGCCCCGAGTCCTACTACCTCGGGGTCTCCGCCTCGCCCTCGATCGAGTACTGGTTCCCCGACGCGCGCACCTCCGCCTTCTTCTGCATCGGCGGCGGGATCGGCCTGACCGACTCGGCCGGCATCCCCGGCGGCCAGGGCCAGGACTTCACCCTCAACTGGTTCGCCAACCTCGGCCTGCGCCGCGAGCTCGCCGACAACCTCAGCTTACTGGGTGGGGCGTACTTCGTCCACCACTCGAACGGCGGCCAGACCAAGCCGAATCCCGGCATCGACGCGCTCGGCTTCACCGTCGGTCTGGGCTGGAGCTTCTGACCGGTGGCGGGCCTCCCGAGCCGCCGCCACCCCCGGCACCATGGAGAAGTTCGAGGTCATCTGCGGGGGCATCGCCTCGGTGATCCTCCTGCTCGCGGTGCTGCGCTATCGCCAGCACCCGCTCCCGGCCACGGTTCGCATCGGCGCCTTCGTGCTCTGCGCCGGCCAGCTGTTTTCCCTCGCAGCAACCTGGGTCGGCCTGGAACGCATCAACCAGCTCGTCGAGGGCCGCCTGTTTCCCGACGACGAGTTCAACTGGTACCTCGTCAACGGAGTGGAAGTCTCCCACGAGTTCATCTTCTTCCGCTCCCTCTTCAACATCCTGTCGCAGCTGGCTCTGGCAATCCTCGCCCTCGGACTGCTGCGCTTCATCCACGGCCTGGTTCGCCGGCAACCCGACGCCGTCGCGCCATGAGTGCGGCCTGGCTCGAGTTCCTCAACCACGTCGAGATGCTCGCGGGCTTCCTCGCCGCCGTCGCGCTGTTCCTTGTCTTCGCCCGACTCCAGCTGCTGGCGCCGACGCCGGCGACGCGCCTCGGCCTGGTCGCCAGCGGGCTCGACCTGCTCGTCTGGCTCGTCTTCGGGACCCTCTGGCTGGCCGGCTTCGTCCCGGTCGAGCCCCTGCCCGGCTGGGTCGCGCGGGTCTGGGACACGACCTACTTCGTCCCGACGCTCTGGGCCGCCAGCATCTTCGCCTCGACCACCAGCCTGCTCGCCCTCGGCCTCACCCTGCACCGCGGGATCCGCCCGCCGGGCCCAGACGCAGCGACGGTTCCAGGCAAGCCCCAAGGGGACGAGGGGATGCACGATGGGCGGTCGTGAAGGGACGCCTGGAGTGCCCAGGTAACCCGGGGGTGCGCCATGGATGCGCCAGGAAGAGTCCCGAAGGGACGCAGGATCGCAGCCCCGGGTTCACCCCGGGGCCCCGGATCTCGATTCGATCGAAAGCCCCGCGAGGGGCGCAGGAGAGGTTCGGATGATCCCTTCGCCCGCTCGACCAGGAGGCTTCTGCGGCCCGACAGATCCTTCCCCGGGACGACAGCAGGGTGGAGACGGGACCGCGAGTGACAGGCGCCGTTCGCCTGCGCCCCTCGCGGGGCTTCAATCCCTTCACCGTCCGGTTCCACGGGGTGAACCCCGTGGCTATGATCCGACGCCCCTTTCGGGGCTGCCATGGGCGCACCCGACTGCCAACCCACTCACCCACTCACTAGCTCACTGGCTCACTGCCTCACTAGCCCGCTACCTCACCCAACCCTTCCGCCGATGCCTCGGGCGACGGCGGATCACTCCTCCACCATCGGCCAGCCGTCCTTCCATTTCATCGGCAGCATGCGCATGCGCGGCGCGCCGTTGGACTCGCGATCGTAGAAATGGTGGACCAGCCAGCGCTTGCCGGACCGCTCGTAGATCGAGGCATGGCCGGGACCGACGAAGCGGCCATCGCTCTTCAGGATCAGGCTGCCGCCGCCGTCGACCATCGGGGTGCCCTCCACGTCCTTGTAGGGTCCGGTGATCTTCTTGCTCCGGCCGACACGGATCTCGTAGGTGCTGTTCACCCCCCGGCAACACTTCCCCCAGTTGACGAAGAGGTAGTACCAGTCGCCTTCCTTGCAGATGAAGGGCGCCTCGATCTCGGGATTGTCGGCGAGGCGGATCGGCTTCGCCTTCTTGTCCTTCAGCAGGCCGGTCTTCGGATCGAGTTCCACCAGCATGATCCCGTCCCAGAACGAGCCGAAGCTCATCCACAACTTCTTTCCGTCGAGCACCAGCGCCGGGTCGATCGCGTTGAACTTGTCACTCCGCTTCGAGGCGATCACCATTCCCTCGTCCTTCCACTCGTAGTCCTTCGAGTCGGGATCGAGCGTCTTGTTGCTGGCCAGCCCGATCGCCGAGGTGTTCTTGCCGAAGCTGGAGACCGAGTAGTAGACCAGCCAGCGGTCGTCGATCTGGATCACGTCCGGCGCCCACAGGTGGCCGCGGTTCTCCGGCACCGCCTTCTTGTGCCACTCCGGATACTGCCCGCGGCGGAAGATCGAGCCCGCCCGCTGCCACTCGCCGCGGCGCCCCTCGCGGCGGAGCATCCCGACCCCGCGGCCGGTGAAAAAGAAAGTGTCGGCGCGCTTCTCGGTCACCACGGTCGAGGGGTCGTGGGTGCCGAAGGGCCCCGGCTCGCCGTCCTCCCAGGCCTCCACGACAAGGGTCAGGGCCAGCGCCGACGAGGCCGAAGTGAACACGGTGGGGATCTTCATGGACCATAGAACGCTCGAGCCGACGAAATGTTTCGCCAGATCGGTCCCGAATCGCGCCCGGACGGGGCTTTTTCTCTGGTCTCTGGAATCTGGATTCTGGTCTCTTCCCCGCATGCCCGACGCCGCCCAGGAGCCGCCCAGCCAGTCCACGGAAGCCGAACTGATCGCCGTCCGCCGCGACAAGCTCGCCAGGCTCCGGGAACTCGGCGTGGACCCCTTCGGCCAGTCCTTCGAGACCACCCACACGCCCGCCGGGCTGCGGGAGAGCTTCGAGGAGGGCCTGCAGGTCAGGGTCGCCGGCCGCATCACCGGCCTGCGCGACATGGGCCGCTCGGCCTTCTTCCACATCGCCGACGTGCTCGGCGCGATCCAGGGCTTCATCGCCGTGAAGAAGCTCCCCGAGGACCAGCTCGAGGTCTTCCGCTGCCTCGACCGCGGCGACTGGATCGGCATCGAGGGCGAGACCTTCATCACCCGCACCGGCGAGCCGACCGTGAAGGTCGAGAAGTTCACCGTGCTCAGCAAGTCGCTGCGGCCGATGCCCGACAAGTGGCACGGCGTGGCCGACCGCGAGCTGAAGTACCGCAAGCGCCACCTCGACCTGATGTCCAACGAGGCCAGCGCCGCCATCTTCGTCACCCGCTCGCGGATGGTCGCCGAAATGCGCAACTTCTTCCACGAGCACGGCTACCTGGAGGTCGAGACGCCGATGCTGCAGAGCGTCGCCGGGGGCGCCGCGGCTCGCCCCTTCGAGACCCACCACAACGCGCTGGGCATGCCGCTGACCCTGCGCATCGCGCCCGAGCTGTTCCTCAAGCGGCTGCTGGTCGGCGGCTTCACCAAGGTCTTCGAGCTCAACCGCAACTTCCGCAACGAGGGCATCTCGCGCCGCCACAACCCGGAGTTCACGATGCTCGAGGCCTACCAGGCCTTCGCCGACTTCGAGATCATGGCCGAGCTGGTCGAGAGCCTCGTCTGCCACCTCGCCGAGACCTTCTGCGGCGGCCTCCGGATCGAGCACAAGGACGAGGAGGGCGAGGTCGTCCGCACCATCAACCTCGAGCGTCCGTGGAAACGCGCCAACTACCACGACCTGGTCAAGGGCGCGGCCGGCGACGACTTCTTCGACATCACCCCCGAGCAGCGCCGCGCCAGGTGCGACGAGCTCGGCGTGCAGATCTCGGAGGAAATGGAGGACTACGAGGTCATCCAGCAGGTCTTCGAGAAGAAGGTCGAGGAGCACCGCTTCGACCCCTGCTTCGTCACCCGGGTGCCCAGCGAGCTGATCCCGCTGGCCAAGGTGACCCCCGGCGGCAAGACGGTGGAGGTCTACGAGCTGATCATCAACGGCCAGGAGATCTCGCCGGGCTACAGCGAGCTCAACGACCCCGACGTCCAGCGCGAGCGCCTCGAGCACCAGGCCGGCGGCGAGGAGGAGCAGCTGGTCGACTACGATTTCATCGAGACCCTCGAGCACGGCATGCCCCCGGCCGGCGGCATCGGCATCGGCATCGACCGCCTGATCATGATGCTCACCGGCGCCCCGACCATCCGCGACGTGGTGCTGTTCCCGCTGCTGAAGAAGAAGGAATAGGGAGGGCGGACCATCCTGTCCGCCAAACGAAGCCGCCAACCTGGTCGGGGGGACAGGACCCTCCTCATCCGACCCGCCGGATCCCGTCGCGGCCGATGGTGATCCGGCGCTTGCGAAACAGCGCACCGGTGGCCTGCTTGAAGGCCTTCTTGCTGACGCCGAGCTCGGCGCGGATGACATCGGCCGGGCTGTGGTCGCCGAGCTCCCAGAATCCGCCGCGGCGCTCGAGTTCCTCCTCGATCCGCGCCTCGAGCTGGTCGATCCGCGCCCGCCCGGGGGGCTCGAGCGAAAGGTCGATCTTGCCGTCGGGCCGCACCGTCCGGACGTAGCCGCGCGTGCGATCGCCGATGCGCAGGTCGCGGAAGGTCTCGCTGGCGAAGACCAGGCCGCCATGGCGGCCCTCGATGATCGCCTTGTAGCCGAGATCGGTGCGGGCGTAAATCAGCAGCTCGACTTCCTGCCCCTTGGCGTAGTCCGGCTCCTCGCGGCTGAAGTGGCGCGACAGCCGGCGGCTGGCGACGATGCGGATGCTCTCGGGGTCGACATGGACGTGCACCACGTACGAGCGGCCGACCTCGCAACGCTGGCGCTGCTCACCGAAGGGCAGCAACAGGTCCTTCGGCAGGCCCCAGTCGAGGAAGCAGCCGACCCGGGTCGAGTCGACCACCTTGAGCACGCCGAACTCGCCGGGCATCACCTTCGGCCGCCGGGTCGTCGCGATCGGGCGATCGTCCGAGTCGGTGTAGAGGAACACCTCGATGGTCCCGCCGATCTCCCAGGCCGCCGGCATCTCGCGCCGCGGCAGCAGCACCTCGCCCTCCTCGCCGGCGGAGTCCAGGATCAGGCCCGGCGGCTTTTCCCGCAGGACCTTCAGTGCCGCCCAATCTCCCAACTCCGCCATGCGCGAGGGTAGATCGCCGGCGCAGCGGGTGTCGCGGGTAAAGTGGCGCGGCGTCGAAAGAGGGCGCGCTGGGGAGTGGAGTGATGCCGCCGGTTGGCGGTGCGGACCGGCTGGAAAGCGCCGGCCTGGCAACCAAGCGACTGGGGAGTGGTGGCGGAGTGCAGGCAATAGGTCCCATAAGTCCTATAGGACCTATCGGAGCATCTCATGCGCTCCTCAGTGTCGGCCCTGGCGCTGCGAAGATGGGCGGGGCGGGAGTTCACCTTCCGGAGCGGTCCCAAGTGCAAGGGTGAGGCGCAGCCTCACGCCATATAGGTCCTATAGGTCCTATAGGTCTTATGCCCTGCACTTCGCCACCTCACCCAGCCGCTTGGTTGCCCAACCAGCACTTTCCAGCCGGTCCGCACCGCCAACCGGCCCCACGACCCCTCCACTCCCCAGCCGCTCATCGCCCAACCGGCACTTTCCGGCCGGTCCGCACCGCCACCACGCCTCACGGCGCCTCCCCCCCTCCCAGCCGCCACGCCCACGGGCAGCTTGTCATCCGCTGCGGCGCGGCTTGATCCGGTCCGGAACCCGTGTAGCAAGGAGGCGGGAAAGGCTGACACCGTCCCCACCCGGGACGATCCCCTCCCCGACCCACCCGATGAAGGCAAACCCAGCCAGCCAAGGCCGGCCGACCCCTCCTGGTTCCCCCCACCGGGCGGGCGCGCTCGCCGCCATCGCCGCCATCGCCGCGATGGCGGCGTCCCCCGCCGCGGCCGACACCGACCTGCTTCCCGAGGGCTACAGCCTTGCGCTTGCCCGATCCGGCAGCGACGTCGCCAACATCACCCAGATGGCGTTCCGCCCGGGCGACCTCGGCCACGTGTTTGCGGCACGGGCCCTCGGCAACAACGCGCGGGTGAGCCGCTACGACTACGACCCGCTGACCGGCCTGCTGTCCAACGAGGTCGCGGTGGTGGCGAATCCCGACAACCGGCAGATCGTCGGAATCGCCTTTCACGGCGACGACCTCTACGTGACCTTCGACTATGGCGGCAGCCGTACCTCGCGCCCGGGGGACGGGCGGATCGCGAGGTTCCGCGACATCGACGGCGACGGCTTCCACGAGCTCCGCCACGACATCGTCCACGGGATCAACAAGGGAAGCCATGGCCTCGGCCACCTCCAGGTCCGCGGGGACAGCCTCTTCGCCGGGATCGGCGCGGTGGGCCGCAAGGGCGACCCGGCCGAGGAGAACCTCTACAGCTGCACGGTCGCCTTCATCGGGGACCTGACCCAGGTGAGCACGGTGGCCGGCGAGATCGGGGGCGACTTCAAGGGGCCGCTCAACCACCTCGCCGGGGAGGACGACTGGCTCGACCCCGACGGGCCGACCCACCTGCTGCGCTACTTCGCGAGCGGCTTCCGCAACCCCTTCGGAATCGCCTTCGACCCGGATGGCGACCTGTGGGTGACGGTCAACGGCAACAGCGACGAGGGGTTCCTCTCCGACGACTTCATCTACCGCAAGGTCGGCTACGGCGACATGGGCGAGTTCCCGCTCCAGTACCCCGGCCAGGAACAGCCCTTCGCCCGCCACATCATGGGAACCCCCATCACCCACCTCGTGAACCTCGGGGTCTCGCCCTCACCGGGCGGCCTGGACTTCATCCTCGAGGGGCCGGATGCGGGCAAGGCGCTGGTCGGCCAGCTCGGCGCCACCAATGACAACCAGCTCGGCCGCGACCTGCTCCTCGTCGACCCCGAATCGGGGGCATGGGAGCGGATCTACCGGTTCGAACCGGACCCGCTGCCATCGGGCAGGGATTCCTACGCGATCTCCGACGTGGTCCGCGACCCCTTCGGTCGCTTCCTCGTCCCCGACTTCGGCCACAGCCGGGTCTTGCGGCTCGAGACGCCTCTGCCGACGCCCCGGCTGAGGGGAGTCGTCTCCGGAGGCAAGGTTGGCCTGACCTGGCCACTGACCGGCATCGACTGGACGCTGGAGTCGTCGCCCAGCCTGGAGGAGGAATCGTGGGAGGAGGTCGAGGAACCCGTCGAGCTCAACGAATCGGGAGTTTCGGTCGAGGTCCCGCAGGCCGGGGCCTGGCAATTCTTCCGGCTGCGGAGATGACGCCCCGCAGTCGCTTCGGGTGCCGTCCCTTTCCCGATCGACCGGCGGACTCACCGGGCACCCCGGATCAGCACGCCGCGCGCGCCGGTCTCGTGCCGGGCCGCATCAGGTTGCGCACCGAGCGGTAGCGGCCGCCGCCGGCGAGGTAGCGATCGAGCGAGCCGCGGGTCACCTCGTCGAGCAGGCCGATCAGCGGTTGCTCGACCCGCGGGATCGCCTGCATGGCGGCGCGCACCGCGCGGTCCCAGCGACGGTAGAAGCTCCACGCGTCGCCCGGCCGGATCCGCCCACGGCAGCGTCGCCGGCCGCAGGCGCAGTCCATTTCCCACTCGAGGTTGAACAGGCCGTACTCGTCGGTGATCTCCTCGCCCGCGGCGATGTCGCGCAAGGCGAGCTCGAAGCCCCACGCGGTGCTCATCGTGTTCGGCTCGCAGGAGTGGTTGACGAACTTCGCCGAGTCCCAGCTGAGCACGCGGATGCCGCGGACATCGATGAAGGAGTACTTTTCCGCGAGCTCGCGGCTGGTCACGTCGAGTGCCCCGTAGTGTTCCGGGGTGATCTCGATGTCGAGCGGGTCCTGGACGAAGACCAGGGTTCCCATGGGGATGTCCCGGCTGGCGAAGACGCCGTAGCCGACTTCGGGGCTGACGAGCCGGAGCTCGGTCGCGGGGTGGATCATGGATGGCAGTCGAATGCCCGGCACGATTCCCGGCCCAACCAGGAGTTTCCACAACTCCCCTTCACGGCCGCCGGTAACCTCGCCGTCGAACGCTGCATCTAGCCCGTCCGCGCCGGCTGTCAAGCCGCCGCAGCGGCGGCCGCTTCCCCGGGTTCAGCTCCTCGGGCTCCATGCCTACCCGCGACCCGCCGCGCCCAGCTTGAGGGCCATCGCCCCACCCACCAGGCACGCCGCCGCGTAGAACCCCAGGGCCGCCAGCGGCGACCACGCCTGCAGGGGCGCCACCGCCCCGCCGATCACCAGCAGGGCGGCGGCGATGACCGTGTTCGAGGCCGCCACCGCGTCGGTCCGCCGGTCGCCCTCGAAGGCATCCACCACCCAGGTCTTGCGGCCCATCCGCACCCCGGCATAGCCGAAATTGAAGAGCAGGAAGATCAACGGCCACATCGCCGGGTGGTCCGCCCCCTGCGGCGAGAGCCAGGCCAGCAGCAGGCCGGCCGCGCCGACCCCGGCGGAAACCCACCCCCCCCAGGCCATCGCACGATGGGCGGCGCGGTCGGCAAGCTTCCCCCACAGGAAGGAACTCGTTGCGCTGGCGATCCCGGCCGCGACGACGAAGCCAGCCAGCGACCAGGCCGACTCCGAGCGGCTGCGCCCGATGACCACCAGCACCGGCGAGGCCAGCGCGGTCCCCAGCAGCAGGCTGCGGGCGATCACGAACTGGCGCAGGCGGTCGTCGGCGGCGACGAGCTTCAATCGCTCCCACCAGCCGGCGGCATCGCCTCCTCCTTTGCCATCCTCTCGACCGTCGTCCGGCTCGCCGACCATCGCATAGAAGCCGGCGCCGAGGACCCACAGCAGCGAGGCCCCGAGCACCACCATCGCCAGCAGCCGGGCCCCGGCCTCGTCACGCCAGACCAGCAGCAGGGCCGCGGCGGCGGAAAGCAGGCCGGAGACGGTGTTGGCGATGCCGCCGACCCGGCCGCGAAACCCCTTGGGCACGGTCCGCCCGAGCACGTCCTTGGAACTGATCGAACAGAACGCCCGGGCCAGCGCGAAGGCCGCCAAGGCCAGCAGCACCAGCCAGCCCGCCCAGCGCGGCGGGGCGAGCAGGGCGGCCAGCCCCATCGCGGCGACCGCCACGCCCTGGGCGAGCGCGCCGGCGACGTAGACCCACTTGCGACGGCGGACCTGCTTGACCCGGCCCGACACGAACAGCTGCGGCAGCATCGACCCGGACTCGCGGACCGGCACCAGCATCGAGATGACCCCTCCCGGCGCTCCCAGCGCCGACAGCATCCAGGTCAGCACCGTCTTGGGGTTGATCAGGACGTCACCGAGCTTGGTGAAGCTCTGGGCCACGATGATCCACGCCGCATTGCGCCGCTCCCGGCTGGTCATTTCGTCGGCCTCGCCCATCGGCGCCATCTCTCCCCCAAGGAGCGGGGATTTGCAATCACCGGCGCGATGCCGGGAGAGGTGACGAAGCTCATGGGTCCTCCGTCGGGGATTGCAAATCCCCGCTCCTTGGGTGGAACCCGGGGTTTCCACGGTGATGCCAGCCGTCTAGACTCGGCCATGCGCCTCCTTTCCGCCGCCCTGGTCCTCATGCTCGCCGCCTGCGCGGAACCCCCGCGCGAAGACCCGCCGCCGGTGGTCCCCACGGCGCCGGAGTCCGCCACCGCCGAGGTGGCCGCGAAGCCCGCCCCCCCTGCCAGTATCGGTGCCAACGCCACCACCAATGCCGAGGGCCGGATGAGCGTGATCGACCTGACCACCTGCTTCGAGCTCCAGCAAACCGGGCGCCTCCTGCTCTACGACGTCCGCCCGACCTTCGTCCGCGCCTTCGGGGCGATCCCCGGCTCGGTCTCGTGGCCGAAGGACCGGTTCGAGGCCGGACTGCCGCAGCACGAGCCCGAGGTCCGCGCCGCGGTCGCCGCCGGAAAGGCGGTCGTGCTCTACTGCACCGATGCCGACTGCCCCGACTCCCACACCGTCGCCACCCGCCTCGCCGCGCGCGGCCACGACGTCGCCATCCTCGAGGGCGGCTTCGCCGACTGGAAGACCGCCGGCCTGCCGGTGGACTGAGGGTGCCACCGAAATCCGAATTTTCTTGCCTGACGCGCCCCACTCTGTCACCGCAATCGGGTGGTCCGCGCCGTGGCATGTCCAAGGCCTGGAGCTTTGCCAGGTGAGTTTTGATATTCGGTGGTAATCTGAAACCCGATTCACGGGAACAGTCCGCGACTCAACGACGGATCGCGCGAACCACTTGATACCATGAAAATGTATGTGGGGAATCTCCCCTTCAGCAGCAGCGAACAGGACCTTCAGAGCCTGTTCGGAGAGTATGGCACCGTCACCGACGTGCACGTCCCGACCGACCGTGACTCCGGCCGCCCGCGTGGCTTCGCCTTCGTGACGATGGATTCCAAGGAGGCCATGAACGCCGCCATCGAGGCCCTCGACGGCAAGGATTACCAGGGCCGTGCGCTCCGGATCAACGAGGCCCGGGCCCGTGAGGAACGCCCCGGCGGACCCCGCCGTGGTGCCGGTCGCTACTGACCGCTCCACCCAACCTTCCCAAGGGCGGCCCCGGATT
This sequence comes from Verrucomicrobiia bacterium, assembly GCA_030430455.1. Taxonomy (GTDB): domain Bacteria; phylum Verrucomicrobiota; class Verrucomicrobiia; order Verrucomicrobiales; family Akkermansiaceae; genus Haloferula. The sequence goes on from JAUIJB010000005.1 coordinate 51,074, forward strand.
CCGGGCGCCGCCTTTTTTCATGGCCCCGCCGCCGCTCCCGCCAGGCGGGTTGTGCGAGTCCCGGGAAACAACCCGGATCGAGAGCTTTGGAGAAAGGAAACCGCGGATCGACGCAGATGAACGCCGATGAACCCGATGACGGGGAGTCATACGAGTTCTGAGAATCCATCCGACCCTGTGAGGTTCACCGGAAGGGAAGCCGCAGATTGCGCAGATTAGCGCAGATGGATTCTGAATTCTGCGTCAATCTGCGAACCGGAGCGCAGCGGAGATGGCCCTTAGGCAAATCTGCGGCCATCTCACCCGACCAGGAGAGTCAGGTTGTTTCACTGACACGGTATCATCCGCGAACGGGGGTGAGGCGGCGATGGCCCATGGGCAAAGCCGGCGCAATCCGCGGCCATTCATCGCAACCAAAGGCCGGGGCGCTTCCCGGAAACGGCATCACTTGAACAGCCACCCCGCCAGCACGGTCAGCGCCACGACGAAGACCAGGTTGAGCACCACGCCCACCCGCATCATCCGGCGCTGGGGGATCAGGCCGGTGCCGAAGACGATCGCGTTCGGCGGCGTGGCGACCGGCAGCATGAAGGCGCAGGAGGCCGCCAGCGCCAGCGGCATCACCAGCTTGCCGGGCGCGAGGTCGAGTTGCCCGGCGACCGAGAAGAAGATCGGCACCAGCAGGGCGGCGGTGGCGGTGTTGCTGGACAACTCGGTCAGGAAGATCACGAAGGCGACCACCGCGGCGATGACCAGGAACAGGGGCAGCGGCCCGACCAGGCCGGCGAAGCCCTGCGCCAGGTAGAGGCTCGCGCCGGTCTTGCCGAGCACCGAGCTCAGCGTGATGCCACCGCCGAAGAGCAGCAGCACGCCCCAGTCGGTGCCGCGGTCGATGTCGCGCCAGCGCACCACGCGGAAGTAGAGCAGCGCCATCACCGCGGCAAGGGCCACCAGCGAGTCCATCGACCCGCTCACCCCGAGCCAGCGCGCCAGCGGCTTACCCCCCATCCAGCACAGCGCCGTCAGGCCGAAGACCACCAGGGTCATCACGCGGTGCCAGTTGAAGGTGAAGTGCTCGCGCTTGAAGTGGACCCGCCCCGGGTTCTCCGGCCGGCACAGGATCCACAGCATGACCATCATGAGCGGCAGCAGCACCAGCACCGCCGGGATCCCGAAGCCCATCCACTGGCGGAAGGTGATGCCGAGCTTCTCCGCCGCGATCGCGTTCGGCGGGCTGCCCACGATCGTGCCGATCCCGCCGACGCTTGCCGAGTAGGCCACGCCGAGCAGCAGGAAGATCGTGGTACGGTCGCTCGCGCCGAGGCTCGCGCGGATCCCGAGCACCAGCGGGATCAGCATCGCCGTGGTCGCGGTGTTGCTCATCCACATCGACAACACCGCGGTCACCGCGAAGAGCAGCACGCTGACCGCGACGAAGCTCCCCCGGCCCGCGACCAGCACCCGGTTGGCGACCCAGCGGTCGAGCCCCTGGTAGGCCATCGCCGAGGCCAGCGCGAAGCCGCCGAAGAAGAGGAAGATCAGCGGATGCGCGAAGCCGGCCAGGGCCTCCTGCATGTCCATCACCCCGCTGCCGGCCGCCAGCACCGGCACCAGCATGGCCGTCGCCGCCAGCGGCAGCGCCTCGGTGAGCCACAGGAAGGCGATGCATACGAAGATGCCCAGGCCGATCGCCACCTGGGCCGGATCGAGCCCCGACTCCGCCGGGGTCTCGGGGTGGATGAAGCGCACCGCCAGCACCATCGAGGTGAGGGCGACCAGCACCAGCCAAGTGCGCCGCCGCTTCAGGAAGGGCCGGAACATGTCCGTGCCCTCGACGTCCTCCCGCGGGTAGCGCACCCCGTGGTAGGTCGCCTTGGCCCGCTCGACGTGGTCGCTGTTGGCTTCGTCGATCGGGCCGGGATCCGGATCCTCCGCCATGACGGGTTCCTTATCCCCGCCCGGCCGCCGGCCATCAAGTCCGGCCCTTGCATCCCCTTCGCGGATCCTCTCTTTCCGGGGAAGCGGGTGATATCAGGGACCGATGATCCTCGCCAGGTTGAGAAAGGACCGCACCGCACCGCTGGGCCGGCGGATCACGACGCGCGAGATTCCCGCGGAGACCGGTTCCACCGAAACCACCTCGTAGTCGACCCCGGCGGCCAGCAGGCTCCAGCCGTCCAGCAGCTCGCTGCCGGCCACCTCGTAGTCTGCACCGAGCACGAAGCCGTTGCGCACGTTCCAGGCGATGCCGAAGTCGACCTCGGGGTCGCTGCCGACGACCTCCATCGCGAAGCCCTCCGCGGCATCGGAGATGACCGGATTCCCACCGCTGAGGAACTCGAAGACGAGCGGCACGCCGTCCATGTCCTGGTCGCTTGCCGGGTCGGTCGAGGTGAGCGGGAAGGACGCCTCCCAGCTGTCGAAGATGCCGTTGCCGTCGAGGTCGTCGCTGGTGTCCGGAGCGGTCTCGTCGGCCAGGTCGATGACCACCGTGTGGGTGAGCACGCCGGGGTTCGGGGCGAAGTGGTCCGACACCCGGATCGTGAGGACGTGCCGGGGCTGCCGCTCGAAGTCGACCCAACCGTTCAGGCGCAGCTCGCCGCTCAGAGGATCCAGCGAGAACAAGCCGCCCTCGTTTCCGGCGACGATCTCGTAGCTCAGCAGGTCCTGGTCGGCCTGCCCGTCGCGGACGTCCGGATCCACCGCGTCGGCCAGGCCGAGGATGTAGCCGACCAGCGCGTTCTCCGACACCATCGGATTGTCGAGGCTTCCCGCTGCGGGCGTGGGCGCGGCGTTGGCATGGTTCTCGATCCAGTCCTCGATCAGGGCGACCCCCTCCGCGTCCACCACATGGGTCGCCAGGGCCGGCATCTGCGACTCGCCGTTGACGGTCGCGCTGCCGGCATTGCGCGCCTTCATCCGGTTCAGGATGATCGAGTGATCGCCCTGGCCGGGCCGGACCATGTGGTCCGCGAGGTTGGCCACCCCCTCGCCGACCGGGCTGCCATAGAGCAGTCCCGTCTGCCCGATCGTCAGGTGGGCCCGTCCATCCCACGATCCCGGCGGGACGCCGCCGCCCTCGCGGTGGCAGTAGGCGCAGTTGACGTCGAGGTAGGATCGCGCGCGGGTCTCGAGGTCGACCGAGGTCTCGTCCGGCCGGTGGTGCCGCGCGAGCGACGCGGGGTCATCGCCGAGACCGGAGAGGAAGCCGCCGTCCGAGAGCAGCGCGAGCAGGTTGCCGGTCTGGCCGTGGATCGTCGCCTCGCGGTTCAACTGGCGGGTGTTGAGGCTGAGCGCGTGGCCGGCCGCCGGGTTGTGGCAGGTGAGGCACTCGGCGCGCGACGGGATCACCCAGTCGAGCACGCTCTGCTGCGGGTCGGTGGTCACGTTCCCCAGGGCATCGAAGGAAACCTCGAGCCCCTCCGTCGGCACCAGGGTCGCCGCCGTCCCGGACTCGTTCCAGCGGTAGGAAACCCCGTAGGTGTCCCCGCCGTCGTAGCGCATCACCCGGGTCTCGATCCGCACCACCTCGCCGCCGAAGTCGTGGTCGAAGTGCTTCACGGCCACGAATCCGGGCGGAAAGCTCCACGGCTCGTCCCGCGAGTAGCCCATCGTCGAGACGCCGTCGGGCATCAGGAACCAGCGATGCTTGTCGGCGCCGTCCGACCAGAAGCGGAGGTTCGGCTCGTAGCCGACCACCCCCGGGTTCGGGACCAGCGCTCCCGAGGGATCCCCGAGGTCGGCGAACAGCCCCAGTTCGGCGAGGGTCTGCGGGTAGTCCTCGGTCTCGCCCTCCTCGACGATCCGCAACAGCCGCGCCGTGCCGCCCGACCAGCTGTTGTTCTCCAGCATGAAGACCTCGCCGGTCACCCCGTCGACGTGGAAGTCGACGATCTTGTTGCTGCTCTGGCGCAGCCCGGCGTGCTCAACCCGCCCGCTGCCGTCGAGGTTCATGCTCCACACCCGGCCGCTGCCGAAGTCGGCGCAGACGTAGCGGCCGGCGAGCGCGGTGAGCTCGCTGCCACGATAGAACACCCCGCCGGTCGCCGAGTTTCCCAGCGTGTGCTCGTAGGCGAAGATCGGGTCCCTCGTCACCGCCGGAACCGGCATCGCCGGGTCCTCGCTCATGCCCGGCGCGACGATGTCGCCCTCGTAGTAGCCCCAGCCGCCGTTGTCGCCGCTTTTGAGCACGCTGAACTCCTCGCGGTCGTCCTTGCCGACATCGCCGACGATCACGACCGTGTCCCCGCTGGCATCCTCGAAGTCGACGTGGATCTTGAAGGGATTGCGCAGGCCCAGCGCCCAGATCTCGTCGCGGACCGCGGCGAGGTCATCGCGCCCGCCCGGCCCGTGGTCGATGCCGTTGAACCACCCGTCCCACGCGCCTCCCTTCGCCGTGTGGACGAAGGGGTTGTCCTGCGGCACTCGGAAGTTGGGTTGCTGGGTCGCGGCGTCGCTGAAGACCGTGTTCGGCAGCTCGTTGACGCCGGGGTCCGGCGTCCCCGAGTAGCGGATCCCGCCCACCGGGATGGCGTAGTGCGGGTTCGGCTTCGGGTTCGTCGACGCCGGATTGAGGTCGATCCGGATGATCGAGCTGAACTGGTCCTTGGTGATCTTCTGCGTGTTCCAGTAGGGCGAGCCCTGCGCGCCCTCGTCGCCAAAGCTCACGTAGAGATAGTACTTCCGCAGCGGGTCGGACGGGTCCCAGTGGAACTTGGCGTCGTTGATGCAGTGGAAGCGGTCCTGCTCGGCGAGGTTGAGGTAGGGAAACTCGGTGAGCAGGGCCGCCTCGTTCTCGGCGCTGCCGAGGCCGTCGACGCAGGCGGCGAGGTGGGAGGCGGAGAGGGTGAAGCGCGAGATACGCAGGTCGCAGTTGATGCCGTCGCCGCCCTCGTCGGCGCCGTTCTTGTCGAGCCCCGGGATGTCGCCGAGCGGGGTCGGCAGCCGTCCCTCGTCGCCCTGGTAGTTGAGGATGATCGCGACGTCGTCGCCGGGCGCGAGGACGTCGGGGAAGCACTCGATCGAGTAGATGCTGCGGCCGTGGTTGAAGTTCGACAGGACGCCGACGTCGAGCACCTCGTGGACCGACGGGCTGGCCGCCGTGCTGTCGGGAATCCACCAGACGGTGCCGTTGATGGAGGCGATCAGAAGCTCCTTCGGGCGCCCCGGGATGGAGGTCATGGCGACCGCTCCGGGGAAGTTGAAGCCCGGCAGGGCCTCCTCGACCACCAGCTCACCCGCCGCCGCGCTCGGCGCCTCCGCGGGGACCGCCGCGGTGGTGTTGTCGATCCGCAGCGCGCTGCTGATGCCGACCGCGACCGTCGCGTCATCCTGCTGGCTGCCCGATGGATTCGCGATGCGGTAGGTGAAGCTGTCGCTTCCCGCCGGCCCGCCGCCGTGGCGGTAGACGATCTCCCCGGTTGCGGCGTCGAGCGTGGCGATCCCGGCGGACGGCCCCGCGAGAATTTCAATGGATCCCGGGTCGAAGGATCCCGTGTCGTTGGCCGTCGCATCGAAACGGATCGCGCCCCCGACGCCCACCTCGACCGCGTCGTCGACCGCCGTCACCAGGGTGGCCGCAATCGGTGGGTCGTCGAGGTTCTCACCGGCGGTGTCGATGAAGACGTTGTCGAAGTAGAGGTCCCGCACCCCGGGCTGCTGGATGAGCAGGAAGGTCTGCAGGACGTCCGAGGTGCCGTTGCGAAAGTCGTAGCCGCTGGCGACCTCGACCTTCCCGACCTGGCCCGAGGGCGTCTGGACGTGGAGGTCGACCGTGTCGCTGGCGTTGTCGATGACCATCCAGACCCCGGCCCAAGCTCCTTCATCGAGGCGATATCCCGTGTCGAGGAAACCGCCGCCATCGCGGATCAGCAGGTCGAGGTCGGGGCCATCGCAGCGCACCTGCGCCTCGAAGTCCGTGTAGCCATTCGCGGTGGTGACGTCCGACAGGCCGAGGTTGACGTTCGGGCTGTCGCCGCCGGCCGCCAGGTAGACCTCGAAGAACAGGGTGCCGGTCGAGCCCTCGGCAATCCGGTCGGTGGCATCGAGAATCTTGCGCAGCACGTTCTGCTGGCCGATTGCCAAGCCCACGGTTCCCCGCCCCGAGGAGGCGGGGTCGACGGCGGCGAGGGCCTCGGACGGATCGACCGACACCCAGCCATCGATTCCATCGAGGGTGCTCCCCGCGGTGAAGCCGCTCTCGAAGTCCTCCACCAGGTTCCACCCGGCGCGCAGTGGAAGGGTCAGCACCAGCAAAAAGGCCAGCACCGCTCCCGGGAGGGGGCCGTCGAAAGCAATGCGGGAGGATCGGGGAGATCGGACCATGGGTCGGTTCACTCGTCGGAGAGGCGGACAGTCCACGATCGCTCGCCGGCCTTGTCCAGCAACCAGAATCGCCCGTTAGAAGCCGAGATTCCCTCCTTCAGCCGCAAAAAACGACCTTCCTGACCGGTTCCGACCACCCCCGCAGGAAATGCGGAAGCCGCTTCCGCCCCGCGCCCACCCCCGCCCGCTCAGGGTCCGGCGACCACCTCGACGCGGTAGAAGCGCCGGCCATCCGCGACTCCGCCCGGGTGGGGGGCCAGCGTCGTCGCCCCGCTCGCCACCACCACCGGGCCCGCGTCGCCCCAGCCGCCGTCCGGGCTCAGGCTGGTCTTGAGCTGGTAGCTCAGGCCGGGCACCGACCCGAAGCGCACCTCGACGTCGCTGCCGACGATCTCGATCGTCCTCACCCGGAAGACCGACGCCGGGTCCAGCGCGTCGGTCATCGCCACCGCCTCGCCGGCATTCGACTGGCCGTCGCCATCCTCGTCGCCGTCCGGCGGCAGCAGGGCGATCGTCGCGCTGGAATCACTCCACGGACCGGCGTTGCCGTTCGCCTCGGGGTTCACCGCCCGGACGCGGATCGACACCTCGTCGCCCTCGGTGGCTTCCACCGCGAACTCGCTGTCGCCGACGACGAGGGTTCCCGTGGCGGCGCCGTTCACGCTCACCTCGACCTCGTAGTGCGGCACCACGCCGCCGGCATCGGCGCCGAGGTCGTCCCAGTCGAACCACACGGAGTCCCCGATGGCGTAGTCGTGGGGACCCGAGGCCAGCGGAGTCGAGGGCATCGCCGCGGGCGCGGTCACGTCGTGCAGCTTGAGATACTGCGCCTCGAAGGGCTCGCCGGACCAGCCGGACTCGTCGGTCGGCACCCGCTTGAGGTCCACCAGGAAACCGGAGCCCTTCAAGTCGGCGCCGCTGATCCCGTCGCCCCACAGCCAGAGCCCGCGCCGGTCCGCCTGCCGGGCGGTGTAGGCGGCGAGGTTCCTGACGTTGTAGAGCCGGCCGTCCTGCAGGCCGATCAGGCCGGCCAGCGCGGCGGGCACCTTGAAGTTGTCGCCCTGGTCGCTGTCGCGGTCGAGATTCGCAAAGGCCAGCACCACGTCCTGCGCGGCCGGCCCCGGCCCGGCCGACTCGTACTTCGCCACCGCGTGGATCCGGCTGTTGTCGCCGTCGCCGTCGAGGAACCATCGATTCGACGAGCGCAGCGCCGGGCTGGCCTGCCGTGCCGCGTTCATCGCCGAGTAGACGGGGTAGAGCTGGTCGTTGCCGAAGTCGGCGTCGTTCCACGCCGGCATCATCGAGTTGTAGCGCTTGAAGTGCGGGATGGTCTTGCCGAAGTTCACCTCGTAGTGGTCGTAGCCGGCGGTCCGGCTGATGCCGAGTTCCTGGCCGGGAAAGATCAGCGGCACGCCGTCGATGCTGGCCGAGACCGAGTAGCGCACCAGCGCCTCCCAGGGGTCGTCGTAGTTCTCCTCGTCGTGCGAGGTCGAGTTGAGCAGCACCAGGCCCTGGCCGTAGGCGTTGCGGCGGTCCTCGAAGATCCCGCGGTAGGCCCACTTGTCGCCCGCCGCCTTCAGCGGAAAGACGATGTTCTCGTTGAGGATGTCGAAGTGCCGGTTCGAGCGGTAGGTCACCGCGCCGCCGTCGAGCGACTCGCTCATCATCACGAAGTTCCACTTCATGCTGCGGGCGACGTTGATGAGGTACTCCCAGCACTGCGGCGGCAGGCCCTGGCCGAAGTCGCAACGCAGGCCGTCGATCCCCCGGCCGTCCCACGCGTAGCGCTGCCCGGGCGTCAGGCCGGCCTCGGTCGCGCTGTTGCGGGCCTCGCCGGGCGGGCGGTTCTGCTCGATCCAGAAGGTCGCGTAGCGGGCGAAGTACTGCCACACCAAGCGGGTGAAGTTGCGGTCCTCCCCGCCCCGGACGATGTCGTCCGCGGTCCAGTCGGGGTCCGTCGCGTCGAACCAGTCGCCCTCGTTGGTGTGGCTCGAGCGCTCCGGCTCGTAGTCGCCCTCGACCAGCGCGTCGTAGCGGCCGAAGTAGACGTCCTTGACGTCGTTCCACTTGCCGAAGTCGAAGCGGTCGGGCGCCGCGGCGATGTTGCCGCTGCCGCCGGCCCGGCTGGAGTAGTCCCCGGTCGACGAGAAGAACCTCGCCTCGACGTCGCGGATCTCGTCGCCCGCCGACCAGCCGGCGCCGTCCGGCTGGAGGATCGCCAGCCCGGGCGCGCCGACCTCGACGTCGAAGGCGGTGTGGTTGAAGGGGGCGTCGAGCATCAGCCCGACCCCCTTGGCGTCGGCGGCATCGACGAAGCTCGTCCACGCCGCCAGGGCGGCCTCGCGGTTGGCCGGGCTGCCGAGGTCGGCGGGGCTGGTCGAACTCCCGGCGAAGTCCTTGGTCATCAGCGGATTCACCGCGAAAAAGTTCTTCACCGCGTAGGGACTCCCCGGGTCGTAGAGCGGCGTGGCGCTGCCGTAGCCACCGGTCGGCTCGCGGCCGTCGATCCCCGCCGGGTGGATCGGCTGGAACCAAAGCCAGTTGCAGCCGAGCCCCAGCAGGTAGTCGAGGTCCCAGCGGTTCGATGCGTTGTGCGGCGCCCCGGGCGCGTTGTGCAGGTCCTCGATGGTCGAACGCTGGCCGAAGGTGTCGCCGCTGGCCTCGATGTTGAGGATGTTGATCTCGTAGAGCCGGATGTCGCGGGCGTCGCGCGGCGACACGGTGATCGCGTGGTCGCGGCGGTTCGCCGCGGCGTTGGTGTACCAGCGCCACTCGCTGTCGCCCTCGAGCTTCCAGCGCGCGGTCAGCCGGTAGGCCCCGGTCTTGATCGCGGCGAGGTCGAGCGTCCACACGCCGCCGCCCTGGTCGATCATCGGATGGGCGACGTAGTAGTGGCTGTCGTCGCCTGCCAGCAATTCGTTGCCGTCGAGCGCGCTGATGCCGTCCGGGTAGCCGTCGCCGTCCCCGTCGACCCCGGCGCGGTCACGGCGGTTGAGGTTGGTGTAGACCTCGGCGACCGCCACGTCCGGGTCCCCCGGCTCGAACACGACCGCCAGCGGCTCCGTCTCGCCGGCGATCTCGTCGATGAACAACTTGGTGGTCGTGTAGTTGGCATTCAGCCCGTTGATCGTCAGCTCCGGGTCACCGGCATTGCCGTTCTGGAAGACGAAGGTCTGGTTGTCGGCTCCGGCGACGTGATCGGCGAACTTCTCCTCGCCGGTCGCGGGGTTCCACAGGCCGATGCGGTACCTCACCTGGCCGCCGAAGGGCAGGCCGCCGAGGACCCCCGGCAGGGTCGCCCGCCACAGCGCGGCGTTGCCGTTGCCGGAGCCGTCCTCCTCGCTGCCGTCGAAGGTCATCGCCACCGCCGTGGTGGTGCCCGAGGCCGTTCCCTGCGCGCCCACCGGGTCGCTGCCGTCGGTGGTGAAATAGACCGCCCCCTCGGTCGCCCAGCGGGTCGCCGGGTCGTTGGAGGGGCCGATGTAGCCGGTCTTCAGCCGGATCTGCAGGTCGTCGCCGGCGACGCTGCGGTTGCCGGCGTGGTAGATCCACCCCGGCCGGTTGCGGATCGAGAAGGGACTCGCCTGGGCGTCCTCCTCGGAGACGGTCGTCGCAGCGTTGCCCTGAAGGTCGCCGCCATGGAGGTAGGTGGTCTCGGGATTGCTGCCGGTCACCCCGTCGAAGTCGACGCGGAGGTAATACTCGATGACATCGCTCGCTCCCGCCGTCTCGAACGGCAGATCGGCCGCCCAGTACTGGTTGCCGCCCGGTGCATCGAGCGAGAACCCGAGGGCCGTGCTTTCCCAGGCACCGGCCGGGCCCTCCCGCGGGACAAAGCGGAAGAACACGGCGCCGCCGGTCTGGTTGCCGTTCGCGCCACCCGCCTTGGCGAAGCCCTGGTAAATGGTGACCGGTCCGGAGAGTGGCTCATAGACCGGGTCCCGCATCGTGATCCCGCCGATCTCGGGTTGCCGGTAGGCGGGCTCGTGCCAGACGATCCCCGGCGCCGCCAGCAATGGCGAGCACCAGGCGAACAGGAACCAGAAGGGACGGATCATTGCGTCGGTCCGGCGGTCAGAGTTCGCCACGGTAGGTGGACCTCACGGCGATTCGGTAGAACCCGGCCGGACCCAGCAGGTGGTCCTCGACGACCAAGGGTGGCGGGCTCTCGATCCCGTGGGTGTTGACCGGGGCGCCGAGGTTGAACCAGCCCCCGAGGTCGTCGCTTTCCTGGAGCTGATACAGGCGGTCCGGCAGGGTGGGAAACTCGATCATCCAGCCTCCCGGGATCGCGATCACCTGCGGATGGGGCAGCCCCTCCGGACTCGGCACGTGGGGATCGAGCCCGAACAACCACTCGGTCCCGTTTGGAATTCCGTCGCCGTCGAGGTCGCCATCCGGCTGGTTGTCCCCCTCCGTCGCCGGCCGGACCAGTCGGTCGGCGCCGAGGTCCGGGTTGCCGGGCGGGCGATCGTGGAAGATCTCCACCCGGTAGGGGACCCGTGGATCGACCTTGGCCAGCACCGGAAGGGCGAAGACGAGCGCATGGTACTCGCCGCTCACGTCCCAATCCACCGACAGCCCGGACGGATCCAGCACCACCGAGGAGGCCGGCCAGAGGTCGTCGGTTCCGTAGGTCACGGTGAAACGCTCGAGGACCTCCGGCTCGCTGAGCCCCTCGTCGTTCGCGAGCGCCTTGCTGAAGTAGGTCTTGAACTCGTAGCTCGACCCCACCTCCTCGCCGTCGGCGCCGGGAAACGCGACGAACATCCGCACCTCCGGCCCGGCGGTGTCGACCACCCGCGCCAGGGTGGTGAAGTGGCCCGAGGCATCGTCGACCCCGTCGTCGGCCGACGAACTGATCTCCCGCAGCCGGACCTCGATCGTGGCGGTTCCCGTCGGTGGGATGTTCACGTAGTCGAAGCGGAACTCGCGGCCGAAGGCGGGATCCGATGGCGTGATCCCCAGGTTGGCACTCACCTCCTGCGCCCGGACCCAGGCGCCGTTTCCGTTGGGGACGCCGGTCTCCGCGTCGTCGTTCGAGGCGTCCGAGTCGGTGATCCGGTACCAGGCCGAGCTGGTGGACGCATCGGCGCGGACGACGACGCCGTAGGAACTGCCCCCGACGACTTCGCCATCGCTTCCCGGAAAGACGATCTCGCCGGCCGGTCGCGCCGCATCGACGAGGAAGGTCCGCGAGTAGGTCCTGTAGAGCGACGCCTTCCCGTCGCGCTCGAGGAAGGCCCGCGCGCGCAGGATGTGGAATCCCTCCGCCAGCCCGGTCTCGCTCGAGGTGTAGTCGCCGTGGGGCGAGTGCACCACCGACGAAGCGTCGAAGCCGTCGACCGCGAAGACCGACATCGCCCTCTTCTTGCTGGCGACCGAGCCGGGGCCGGACGGGTAGATCGGGTCGCTCTCCTTGAAGATGCCGATCCGGTAGGTCAGGGTCTCGCCCGGCAGGGGCTTGGGCAGCGAGTCGGTGGTCCACCAGTCGTTGGTGATCTCCTGCCCCTCGCCGTCGGTCTCGAACTGGTTGTGGGAGAAGTTCATCTCGTGCACCATGGTCGTTCCGGCCGGGCGACCGCCCGCGACCTCCGGGATCGAGCCGTCGGTGGTGAAATAACAATACATCCGGAAGCCCCCGCCGACACCGTTGGGCTTGGCCCACAGGACAATGCCCGCGCCACTCTCGTCGTACTGCAGCGGAACGGCCCCCGGCCAGCCGCCCGCCGGGCTGCCGCCAACCGGGTCCGCCGGGTCGTGGTAGAGGAACGCCGCCAGCTCGCCGCCGTCGGTGGCGTAGTCGTTTGAACCCGCCGCCCCCTCGGTCACCGCGACGCTCCCGGCCCCGATCTGCTTCACGTAGGTCTCCGCCCCTTGCGACCCGATGGTGTTCCTCGTCGTGTCGACGGCGGCGAACTTCTCGCCGAAGCGCCGCACCACGAAGCCCGGCTGCTCGTAGCCGAGGAACAGGTCGTTGGAGCTCTTCGGCGGGTTGTCCCTGAGGAAGGGGTCGCCGCCGGCGCCGGCCCCGTTGAGGTCGATCCCGGCGTCGAGCCGGAACAGCAGGTTCGCGGCGGAACCATCGGTCCGGGCGACGAAGGAAAGGTCGCCCAGGTCGGTGACCCGGGGAATCCCGATGGTGTAGGCGAAGTCGCCCGGGTCGGCATCGGGCAGTCCATACGGGTTGAACCCGGGGTCCCCGTCCTCGCCGTCGTAGCGGGTCACCTCGACCGTCCCGACCTCGACGCCGCCCTGCTCGATCGCCAGGACGCCCCCCTCGCTGCCGCCATCCCAGAGCTCGGACGGCTCGGGCGTCCGCGGGGCGAAGACCATGTAGCTGCCGGGGTCGACGGTCACCGAGCCGAGGTCCGAGGCGTACTTGTAGAAGCCGACCTGGCTGCCGTAGCCGCGTGCGTACTGGTAGAGGTAGGCGTCCCGGGTGTCCGGGTTGTTCTCCGAGCCCTCGCCCCCGGCGGACGGAAACGACGTTCCCCCGACGAGCGGGACGCCGGATGCGTAGTTGTCGTTGATCGCGATCAGCATCGTCGCGGCATCCGCGTCGCTCATGTTCTCGTCGCCCCGGCGGTCGATCCGCTCGTAGGAAATGAAGTCGGCGTTGCTCGCGCGGCCCTGCTGGTCCCCGCGGGCGAAGTCCTGGTGGATCTTGAGCAGGTTCGGGATCCTCGGGTCGCCCCACTGGCCGAGGTAGGAGGTGTTGGCGATCCGCGGAAACTCCTCGCCGCCACCAAGCGGGGCGGCATGGCGGTTGCTGTCGGAATAGACAAGGCCGAGCCCGGCCCGGGTGAAATACATCGCATGCTGGAGCTCCCGGCGCGCCGCGAAGGAGTTGTCATGGCTCTGCGCGTGCATCACCGCGTGCTCCGGGGCGAAGCCGCCCGATCCCGCGCCGTCGTAGCCGGACAGGCTTGCCGAGGGATTGCCGAGGACGTTGTTGAGGTTGTTGCGCAGGTCGTTGTCGACCAGCCGCATCCCGGCGTCGATGTAGCCCCCGAACCCCGGCGGCTGGCCGAGGTGCTCGCCGAAGAGCATCGCGTCGTCCCTCGCCCGCTCGGTGTCGAACACCGCGTTGCGGTGATTGCCCCAGTCGTCGAAGCCACGGGTCAGGTTGAACTGCAGCTGGATCTGCCCGGTGTAGCCGTAGTTCGACGAGTCCTTGTCCTCGCCGAAGGTCGCCCCGAAGAAATCGGGCGGCGTGTGCTTGACCGCGTCGAGGCGGAAGCCGTCGCAGCGGGTCCGGTCGATCTGCCACCGCGCCGCGCGGTTGAGCAGGTGCTCGACCCGCTCGCTGTAGAAGTCCGGGTCGGCGGCGATCGACGCCGTGGTGATCCCGTTGCCCGGACCGAAGCCGACGTAGGCCCCCTCACCTTCGGCATGCTTCTGGCCGGGGGCCGTCGGCACGTAGCAGTAGAACTCCGGTTGGTCCGGATGCCGCACGTAGTCGGGCTTGGTCACGGTGTCGCCCTCGTTCGCTCCGTGGTTCCAGTTCAGCGATCCGGGCTCGGTCGCGATGTCGATCAGGTCGGAAAGCCCGAGGTTGAAGACCTGCCACTCGCTTCCCCAGTCGCGCACGTTGTCCCACTTGCGGTAGGATCCATCCGCCGTCCGGCGGAGGTGGAAGTCCTCCGGCATGAACCCGGGATAGACGTCCTCCGGCACGAACTCGTTGTAGCCGGGCGTCTCGAACGCATTGTGGTTCATGATGTTGTCGAAGTAGACGCGAATGCCGAAGCGGTGCGCCACCCGGACCATCTCGATCAACTCCGACTCGGTGCCATAGAAGGTCCTCACCCCGCCGCGCTGGTCGACCGAGCCGAGGTCGAAGCGGTCCCAGCAGTCATAGCCGACCGACAGCCCGCCGGAGGCCTTCGTCGGTGGCGGGAGCCAGAGCGATGTGTAGCCGGCCTCGGCCAGCTCGGGCATCTTGCGGGTGACCTCCACCCAGCTGCTGTTGAAGTACTGCAGCATCGCCTCCCCCCGCAGCAGGGTCGGAAGCAAGGCAATCAGGGCGACGGTCTTGCGAAGTTTTTCCATCGGGTTTTTCCGGGCACTGAACCCCCGGGTCCATTCGTCTCCACGATACACGGGCACGGAGCTGAATCACGGGATTCGGGGGCAAATTGCCCGCCGGCCCGAATGGTTTAGCGCCCGCTCACCCGCCGCCCGGCCCGGCGACCCCACCCGCGCGGGATTCTCCCGGCGCCGGGGCTTGCGGGCATCGACCGCTTCCAGCATGGTGTGGCCATGCCGGAGGAACCCCCGACCTTGCCTGCCGAGGAGCTCATCCGTGCCATCGAGGCCGAGGACCGCAGCGCGATCCTGAACCTCGCCCGCGAGACCCACTACGCCGACCTCGCGCAGATCTACGAGGACCTCGATCCCGAAAAGCACGCGCTCTACCTCAAGACCATCGGCCCGGAACTCGCCGCCGACATGGTGGTCGAGCTCCCCGACGCGCTGATCGAGGAGGCCCTCGACTGCTTCTCCCCGTCCGAACTCAAGGTCCTGTTCCGCGAGCTCAGCGACGACGACCGGGTCGACATCCTCCAGGACGTCGGCGACGAGGCCCGCCTGCGCTTCCTCGGCCTGCTCGGCCCTGAGGACGAGGAGCTGACCCGCAGCCTGCTCAAATACGGGCCGGAGACCGCCGGCGGGCGCATGACGACCAGCTTCGGTCGGCTGGTCGCCGACATGACGGTCAAGCAGGCGATCGACCTGCTGCGCCGCGACCAGGAGAACACCGAGACCCTGGCGCGCATCTTCGTGGTCGACCCGAAGGGCCACCTGATCGGCAAGGTCCGCCTCCGCGACCTCGCCTTCAACACCTGGGACACGCCGGTGCGCGACATCATGTCCGAGGTCGGCCCCGAGCAGCGCGTCCTCGCCACCGCCGACCAGGAGGATGCCGCCAACCTGCTGCTGCGCGACGACCTCGTCGTGCTGCCGGTGGTCGACGAGTTCGGCCACCTGCTCGGCCTGATCACCCACGACGACGCCATGGAGATCCTCCAGGAGGAAAGCACCGAGGACATCGAGAAGTTCGCCGGCATCGGCGGCGAGCAGTCCGAGGAAACCTACCTCAACACCAGCATCGCCAAGCACATCCGCCGGCGCTTCTTCTGGCTGTTCGGCCTGGCGCTGCTGGCGATCGCCTCCGGCTACGTGATGATCCGCTTCGAGGACACCCTCACCGGGGTGTTCATCCTGGCCCTCTACCTGCCGATGGTCGTCGCCGCCGGCGGCAACACCGGGGGCCAGGCCTCGACCATGGTGATCCGCGCGATGGCGCTCGGCGAGCTGGTCCCGGGGAGCTCGCTGCGGGTGCTGTGGAAGGAGTTCCGCCTCGGCCTCATCCTCGGCGCCCTGCTGGGCATCGGCATCGCCGCCATCACCGTGTTGGTGCTGCCCGCCTTCCGCCCCGAGATGCCCGAGAGCCTCAGCTACCTGCGCTTCGGCCTGACGATCGCGGTCGCGCTGGCGGCGCAGGTGACCACCTCCGCGGTGGTCGGATCGATGCTGCCGATCGCCGCGCGGGGCATCCGCCTCGACCCCGCGGTCGTCGCCGCGCCCGCGATCACCACGCTGGTCGACGTTTCCGGCATGGTTCTGTACTTCACGATCGCCCAGGCATTGCTCAAGCTCTGAATCCCACATGAGAGAACTCAAGGACGGCCTCCGCGCCGAAGTCCGGCTCGACTGGACCAACCGCGTCCACAAGCGCTTCCGCGGCACCGGCGCCGAGGAGCGCTACGCGACCGAGGTGAAGGTGCTCAAGGTGCTCGAGGAGCGCGGCTGCCCGAACGTGCCGCACCTGCTCGAGGAGCACCCCGAGGAGCTCTACTTCGTCACCTCGTCCTGCGGCCAGCCGGCCCACAACATCTCGAAGCGCCGCGCCGCCGAGCTCTTCGCCGAGCTCGAGCAGAAGTACGGCGTGCGTCACCTCGATGCCGAGGCCCGCAACATCACCTACGACCCCCACTCGGGCCGCTTCTGCATCATCGACTTCGAGCTCGCGGAGATCCTCCCGGAGCCCGAGTGATCGGGCCCGGCGTGCCGGACGCGGCCCCGCTGCGGCCGCGTGGATCATTTGCGTGGGGGACGTGGGGTACGCTAGCGCCAGCTGCGGGTCAGCAGGGCTCCCGCCCGCTCCAGCACCGCGCCGTGGTCGTGGCGGGGTTCGATCTCCCCGACCGCCTCGTCGTCGATGTGGAATTCCGGGACCGCGATCCTGCCGCGCGGCTCGAGCCCGGCACGCAGCGGGTCCCGGCCCCAATCGAGGAAGCAGTCCGCGATCATCGAGACCATGCACTCCGGGCCGCAGCGATCCGGATTCATGCAGGTCGTCAGCCGGTCGCGGTCGAAGCGCCCGCCCTTCGTCAGGTTGACCTCGAACACGTTGCCGAGGTCGCGGGTCGCGTCGAGCGCCGCCTGGCCGCCGAGGACGACCCCGCCCAGCGCCGCCAGCGCGCCGAGGACCTGCTCGTAGTCGTTGCGGCCGAGCCGGTCGGCCGGCCCCAGCGGGGCGGCCTCGAGGATGAACTCGCGGATCGGATGGTGACCGGCGAAGCAGCGGATGTCCTCGCAGTCGAAGGCACCGAAGGCGCCGTCGCGTTGCCGCAGGCGACGATTCAGGTGCGCACAGATATCCCGCTGGAGGCGGGCCATTTCGCAGCCGCAGCTGGATGCCACGACGAGCGTGATGGGGGGAGAGGGACGCCTGCCCCAGTCGGCAAGCCTCCCGACCGCTTTCCGCACTCGGGATTCGGTCTTTTTCATGATCTATCATCGAAGCAGAAACGCCACAAAAAGGCAACCGGATCCGCCTCGCCGCTTTGTAATCCCCGGGGCTTTCCGGTTGCCTCCCGCAGCCGCCCCGAACCAGACTCCGGCCATGATCCAGCGCCCTGCCCTGCTCCGGCTCCTCGACGAGGTCGGCACCGTCGATGCCGTCGGCGTCGAGGAAAGGGCGGCCAAGTTCGCCACCCGCAGCATCAAGCGGGAGTCGAAGCGGTTCGGCCTCCGCCTGGCCGCCTCGATGGTCGACCTGACCACCCTCGAGGGCAAGGACACCCCGGGCAAGGTCGCCTCGCTCTGCCGCAAGGCGCTGCGCGCCCACGACACCGTCGAGGTGCCGCCGGTGGCGGCCGTGTGCGTCTACCCGACGATGGTTCGCGCCGCGGTCGGCGCCCTCGCCGGCAGCTCGGTCCGGGTCGCCTCGGTGGCCACCGCCTTCCCCTCCGGCCAGGCGCCGATCAAGTCGCGCCTCGCCGAGGTCAAGGCGGCGGTGGCCGACGGTGCCGACGAGATCGACATGGTGATCCAGCGCGGCGCCTTCCTCGCCGGCGACCTCGTCCGCGTCCGCGACGAGATCGAGCGCGTTCGCGACGCCTGCGGCGAGGCGACCCTCAAGGTGATCCTCGAGACCGGCGAGCTCGAGACCTACGACAACATCCGCGCCGCCTCCTTCCTCGCCATGCGGGTGCTGCGGCCCGGCGACTTCATCAAGACCAGCACCGGCAAGACCTCCGCCAACGCCACCCTGGCCAACCACCAGGTGATGATCGAGGCGATCCGCGACCACTACCTCGCCAGCGGCACCGAGATCGCCATGAAGCCGGCCGGCGGCATCCGCAACGCGAAGGAGGCACTCCATTTCCTGGTCGCGGTCAAGGAGACCCTCGGCGACGCCTGGCTCAACAACCGCCGCTACCGCTTCGGCGCCTCCTCGCTGCTCAACGACCTGGTGCGCCAGCTCGTCAAGCAGGAGACCGGCGCCTACCAGGCCCCCTGGAACTTCACCGAGAATGCCGGCGGCTACTGAATCCCGTCTGAAATCCTCCCCCGACCCCATTTCCATGGCTCCCAAATCAAAGAAGGCAAAGAACGCGAAAAAGGCGAAGAACGCGGACAATTCGAAGACACCGAAGGATGCCGACAAGGGCGGCAAGGGCGATCGTGGCCAGGCCGCGGCCGCCCGCAAGCCGGCGCGCGAGCTCCTGTTCGGTGACCTGTGGGAATTCGACCCCGCCCCCGAATCGGCCGATCCCCGGATCGAGGAGAGCTACGGACTGTTCATCAACGGGCGCTTCAGCGCGCCGAAGAGCCGCAAGCACTTCACCAGCGTCAGCCCGCGCGACGGCGCCGCCCTGAGCCGCATCGCCAGTGCCGGCAAGGCCGACGTCAACGCCGCCTACCTCGCCGCCGCCCGCGCCTTTGCGAAGTGGAGCCAGCTGCCCGGGCGCGAGCGCGGCAAGTTCCTGTTCCGCATCGCCCGCCTGCTGCAGGACCGCTCGCGCGAGTTCGCCGTGGCCGAGACGCTCGACGGCGGCAAGCCGATCAAGGAGTCGCGCGACTTCGACCTGCCGATGGCCGCGGCGCACTTCTTCTACCACGCCGGCTGGGCCGACAAGCTCGACTACCTCGCCCCCGGCCGACGCTGCGAGCCGCTCGGCGTCGTCGGCCAGGTCATCCCGTGGAACTTCCCGCTGCTGATGCTGGCCTGGAAGCTCGCCCCGGCCCTCGCCGCCGGCAACACGGTCGTCCTCAAGCCGGCCGAGACCACCTCGATCACCGCCCTCAAGTTCGCCTCGATCCTGCAGGACGCCGGCCTGCCACCCGGCGTCGTCAACATCGTCACCGGGGCCGGCGACACGGGCGCCGAGGTCGTCAACCACCCGAAGGCCGCCAAGGTCGCCTTCACCGGCTCGACCGAGGTCGGCAAGCTCATCCAGCGGTCGCTCGCCGGCAGCGGCAAGCGCCTGACCCTCGAGCTCGGCGGCAAGGCCGCCAACATCGTCTTCGCCGACGCCCCGCTCGACCAGGCCGTCGAGGGCATCGTCAACGGCATCTTCTTCAACCAGGGCCACGTCTGCTGCGCCGGCTCGCGGCTGCTCGTCCAGGAGAGCATCGCCGGGCTCATCGTCGACAAGCTGCGCGACCGCCTCGCGGTGCTGCGCGTCGGCGACCCGCTCGACAAGAACACCGACGTCGGCGCGATCAACTCCGGCGAGCAGCTCGACAAAATCCGCGAGCTCGTCCAAAGCGGCATCGACGAGGGCGCCGAGATCCACCAACCGAAGTGCCGGCTGCCGGAGAAGGGCTGGTACTTTCCGCCGACCCTGTTCTCGGGGGTCACCCAGAGCCACCGCATCGCCCGCGAGGAAATCTTCGGCCCGGTGCTCTCGATCCTCACCTTCCGCACCCCGGCGGAGGCCATCGAGAAGGCCAACAACACCGCCTACGGCCTGAGCGCCGGGGTGTGGACCGACAAGGGCTCGCGCATCCTCAAGATGGCCGCCGAGCTCAAGGCCGGCGTCGTCTGGGCCAACACCTACAACCGCTTCGACCCTTCCAGCCCCTTCGGCGGCTATAAAGAATCCGGCTTCGGCCGCGAAGGAGGGAAACACGGGCTGTTGGACTATTTGAAGCTCGGATAACTGGCACCGCCGAGTGCCGAGTAAAAAGTAGAAAGTAAAAAGTGAAATGCCCCTGAACGCCGCCCACACTTCCGCTTCGATCCACCCAGCAGACGAAGACACCTCACGTCGATACTGACCATCGTCACTCACCGCCTCGAAACCACTTTTTCCTTTTTACTTTTCACTCCGCCGCAGGCGGAAACAGCCATGCTCACCATCACCAAGACCCCGAAATGCTACGTCGGTGGCAAGTTCATCCGCTCGGAGAGCGGCGCGGTCTATCCGGTCCACGACGCCTCGGGCGGGTTCCTCGCCAACATCCCGTCGTGCTCGCGCAAGGACCTGCGCAATGCCGTCGAGGCCGCCGCCAAGGCCGGCCCGGGCTGGGCCGCGCGCAGCCCCTACAACCGCGCCCAGATCCTCTACCGCCTCGGCGAGATGCTCGAGTCGCGCGCCGATGAGATGGCCGCCGCGCTGGCCTGCGGGGAGCAGCGGGCTTCCGCCGGCAGCGGACCGGGCGCCGCCGACGAGGTTCGCGCGAGCATCGGGCGCATCGTCCACTTCGCCGGCTGGGCCGACAAATACGAGCAGGTCCTCGGCAGCGTGAACCCGGTGGCCTCGCCCCACTTCAACTTCACCGTCACCGAGCCGATGGGCATCGTCGCCGTGCTCGCCCCCGAGGAGGCGCCGCTGCTCGCCCTGCTGACGCTCATCCTGCCCGCCATCACCAGCGGCAACGCGGTCGTCGCACTGGCCTCGGAGTCGCGCCCGGACGCCGCCATCCTGCTCGGCGAGATCCTCGCCGTCTCCGACCTGCCCGGCGGCGTGGTCAACCTGCTGACCGGCAGCCGCGAGGGCCTGATCGACACCTTCGCCACCCACGAGCACCTGCGCGCCGTGACCGCCAGCGCCACCCGCGCCGAGGCGACCACCCTGCAGCAGGGCGCCGCCGAGTCGGTCAAGCGGGTCGTCCTCCACGATCCCGCGACCGACTGGCTCGCCGCCGACCACGAGTCGCCCTGGCCGATCCGCGACTTCGTCGAGGCCAAGACCGTGTGGCACCCGATCGGGGCTTGAGGGGGGGGCGATTGGCGGTTCGGACCGGCTGGAAAGCACGGGTTGGGTGGTGAGCGGCTGGGAAGTGCTGGTGTCGTGAGGCGTGTTGGCGGTTCGGACCGGCTGGGAAGTGCTGGCTGGGCGATGAGCGGCTGTGGAGAGGTGGCGGAGCACAAGAAATAAGACCTATGGGTCCAATGGGACCTATATGGCGTGAGGCTGCGCCTCACCCCTGTAGTTGGGGCGGCTCCGGAAGGTGAGGTCCCGCCCCACCCATCTTCGCAGCGCCAGGGCCGACACTGCGGAGCTCACGAGGTGCTCCCATAGGTCCTATAGGACCCATCCGACCTATTTCTTGCGCTCCGCCACCTCACCCCAGCCGCTGGCTTGCCCTGGCAGCGCTTTCCACCCGCCCGCCGCCGCCACCGGTGCGAACGACCGGCGGTGGATCGGACAGGGCCCCAGCCGGCTCAGCGCCTCGAGGTGCAGCTTGGTGCCGTAGCCCTTGTGCTTGTCGAAGCCATAGCCGGGATGCGCCTCGGCATACCCGAGCATCCGGCGGTCCCGCGCGACCTTGGCGAGGATGCTCGCCGCGGCGATCGACAGCGACTTGCCGTCCCCCTTGACCACCCCGTCATGCGGCCAGCGGAAGCCGGGAACCGCCAGGCCGTCGACGAGGCAGTGGTCGACCGCCACGCCCAGCCCCTCGACCGCACGGGCCATCGCGGCATGGGTAGCGCGGAGGATGTTGATCCGGTCGATCTCCTCGACCTCGGCGAAGGCCAGCGACCAGCGCAGGTCGTCACGGGCAGTCAGCTCCTCGAAGAGCAACTCCCGCTTCCGCGCGCTCAGCTTCTTCGAGTCGTCGAGCCCCGGACACTTGAAGGCCGCCGGCAGCACGACGGCTGCGGCGGCCACGGGACCCGCCAGGGGGCCCCTTCCGGCCTCGTCCACGCCCGCGACCATGCGCAATCCACGGGCGCGGCAGGCCGCTTCGAGACGGTCGTCAGGCACGCGGCCATTCAGAACTGACGGAAGCGGTCCGTCAAAGCCATCTGGCTCATGCCCTGGAGACCGAAGATCTGCGTCGCGTAGACCGTGCCGTCCGGCGCCACGTGGACGCCGATGCCGGTCGCGTTCCAGTCCTGCTTGAGGTTGTAGTTGTGGTCGCTCGACTTCTTCCACGCCTGCAGCAGCTGCGAGGAGACGTCGCCCTGGATCACGCCACCGGCGACGTTCTCGGCCAGCGATGCCATGCCGTAGCGCTGCTCGGCGAGGAAGGCGCGCTCCTCGAAGCCGTAGTGCGAGATGATCTCGGACCCGAGCGTGAACTTGCCCTTGTTGCGGGCCATGAACTCACAGTGCTCCTGGGCCAGGCGGTCCAGGCCGCGGTGGCGGGGAATCGGCTTCCTGCCGATCGAGCGGCGGTAGTTGTCGATCGACGAGTCGAGGTCCTTCACGAGCCGCGACTTGCTCGCCGAGGACTTCGAAGGCGTGTCCTCGGCGCCCGATGCCTGGCTGGAGGACATCGAAACCTTGGTCTTGGTTCCCGGGCTGGAAGAGGTGACATCAAGGTCGGAGGCGCACGAGGTAAGGAACAACGCGGCGCCGGCGACCAACAGGTGGGACAGTTGGTTGGCTTTCATGTGGGTGGGACAGCGCCGTCCTTATCGCACAGCCCTCCCAATTCGTAAACTTTTGATGATATTTTGACTGATTTTGAGGTCAGGTGGCCGAAATTTTGAGTATAATCTGATTGAAATCCTACGGAAACACGTAGGATCCTGGCCCTTTTCCCGCCCAAGCCCTCAGCTCATCCAAGCCGCCAGCCCAGAATCCGCTCCCACCGCGGACCGCGCGACCCTCCTGGCCTCCGTAGCCTTTTGGCGAAGGAGGCAGTCGCGCCCGGCCCCTTCCTTTCCCCGCTCCCCGCTCTCCGCTCTACACCCCGGCCTCGGGGTCGTAGTCCTTCGGCGCGCGGACGATGCGGTCGACGGCGTGCTTGGTGAGGATGTTGCCCTTGCTCCCCCGCCCCTTGACCGCCAGTTCGGCGAAGTGGAAGGGCCGGCTGAGGTTGCGCAGCCGCAGCGCCGGCTTGAGGTGGATCAGCAGCATCTGGTCGTCGCTCTCCTTCTCGCTGCCGTGCACCGCGAAGTAGAGCACCCGGGTTCCCTTGCTGCCCTTGGTCAGCGCGTAGACCTTGTCGCGGGTCACCCCGCCGACGCGGAAGCGCTTGGCCAGGATCGGCCCGTCGCGGCCGTCGCGGTAGATCATCGAGTAGACCAGGTCCTCGTCCTTGCGGAACACCGCGACATGCACCGGGCGGGCGCCGACGAAGACCTTGTTGGCCACCTTGACCACCCGCATCTCGCCGTCCTGCGAGAAGGCGATCACGTCGTCGAGCACCGAGCACCTGCCGATCGCCTCCTCCTTCTTCAGGGTGGTCCCGGCGAAGCCGTTCTTGCGGTCGACGTAGAGCGTCTCGGTCGCGGCGACCACCTGGGTCCGGTCGACCTTCTCGAAGGACGCCAGCTCGGTCCGTCTCTCACGACCCTTGCCGTACTTCTTCCGGAGGTCCTCGAACCAGCGAACCGAGTAGCGGGTCAGGTTGCGCAGGTCCTTCTCGGTCCCGGCGATGGCATCCTCGAGCGCCTTGATCTCCTCGTCGGCCTTGAAGGAGTCGTACTTCGAGATCCGCTTGATCCTGATCTCGGTCAGGCGGACGATGTCCTCCTCGGTGACCTCGCGCTTGAGCAGCTTCTTGAAGGGCTTGAGGCCGTCGTCGATGGCCTTGATGACCGCCTCCCAAGTCTCGCACTCCTCGATGTCGCGGTAGATGCGGTTCTCGATGAAGATCTTCTCCAGCGAGCTGAAGTGCCACTTCTCGCCCAGCTCGGCGAGGCGGATCTCCAGCTCCAGCTTGAGCAGCTCGCGCGTCTGCAGGGCGTTGCGCCGCAGGATCTCGCTGACACCGAGGAACTGCGGCTTGCCGTCGACGATCACGCAGGCGTTCGGCGAGATGCTCATCTCGCAGTCGGTGAAGGCGAACAGCGCGTCGCGGGTGTTCTCGGCGTCGACGCCCGAGGGCAGGTGGACGAAGATGTCGGCGTGCTCCGCGGTGTTGTCCTCGATGCGGGCGATCTTGATCTTGCCCTTGTCGGCGGCGCTGACGATCGACTCCATCAGGCCCGTGGTCGTCGTGCCGAAGGGCACCTCGGTGATGCGCAGGAGGTTCTTCTTGGAGACCTCGACCGTGGCGCGCACCCGCAGGCGCCCGCCGCGCAGGCCGTCGCGGTACTCCGAGGCATCCATCCGCCCGCCGGTCGGGAAGTCGGGAAGCAGCTCGAAAGGCTGCTTGCGCAGCGCGGCGATGCTGGCGTCGATGAGCTCGAGGAAGTTGTGCGGCAGGATCTTGCAGGCCAGCCCGACGGCGATGCCCTCGGCGCCCTGGGCGAGCAGCAGCGGGAACTTCGCCGGCAGCACCACCGGCTCTTTGTTGCGGCCGTCGTAGCTCGGGGTCCACTCGGTGGTCTTCGGGTTGAAGGCGACCTCGAGGGCGAACTTCGTGAGCCGCGCCTCGATGTAGCGCGGCGCCGCCGCGCCGTCGCCGGTCAGCGTGTTGCCCCAGTTCCCCTGGGTGTCGATGAGCAGGTCCTTCTGGCCCATGTTGACGATCGCCGCGCCGATCGCGGCGTCGCCGTGGGGGTGGTACTTCATCGTGTTGCCGATGATGTTGGCCACCTTGTTGAAGCGCCCGTCGTCGAGCTCCTTCATCGAGTGCAGGATGCGCCGCTGGACCGGCTTGAAGCCGTCGAGCAGGTGGGGCACCGCCCGCTCGAGGATCACGTAGCTGGCGTAGTCGAGGAAGTAGTCCGAATACATCCCGCCGAGGGAGGCGTGCTGGTCGGGGTCGTGACTCATTCCGGGGGCAATGCTTAGGATATCCGAAGCACTGAGCAAGCCCCAAGCGAGCTGTTTCCTTTCCTTTTCGGGGCATTCCGGCATCAACGGGGCCCGTGCCGCTCCGCGCCCTCCTCCGACCGACCCTGCCCGCCCTGCTGGGCCGGCTCGCTGCCGCCCTGCTGGTCCCGTCGGCCAGCGCGCAGCTGGCCCCGGCGTGGCCCGACGGCAGCTACACCAGCCGGCCCTGGGTCCGCTGGTATTGGCCCGGCGGGGCGGCCGACGAGGCCGGGGTCAGCCGCCAGCTCGAGGAGATCGCCATCGATGGCTTCGGCGGCGTCTGCCTCAGCCTGGCCCCGGGCGACCCGGCGAAGGCCGCGCAGTTCCGCCCCTGGCTCGGGCCGGGCTCGGTGGAAATGATCGCCCACGCCGCGCGGGAGGCCGAGCGACTCGGGCTCGGCTTCGACCTCGACGACGTCGCCGGGCACCCGCTCGGCGGCCCTTCGGTCACCGGCGTCGACCGCGCCACACGGATCCGCCCGGTGATCGTCAACCACGAGGGCGGCGTGCTGGAGCTGGACTTCGGCGGGCTCGCGCCGGCCATGCTGCTCGCCTGGCCGCGCAATGGCGAGGCCGTCGACCTGCTGCCCTGGATCGAGGGGGGCCGCCTGCGCTGGGAGTCGCCGCCGGGGAACTGGTCGGTCTTCGGGATCATCGCCGAGCCGACCGACCAGCAGGTCGAGGATCCCGCACCGGGCGCCGAGGGCTGGGTCCTCGACCCCTTCGACCCCGCGGCCATGGAGCGCTTCCTCGCCCGCCACGAGGAGGCCTGGTTCCGCTACGACGGCCCCTTTCCGCGGGCCCACTTCCTCGACCTGAGCGGCGACGAGCAGGCGGACTGGTCGCCGGCCGTTCCCTCGGCCTTCGGGAACAATCGCGGCTACCCGCTCGCCGGGCACCTGCCGGCACTTTTCGGCGAGGGACCGGGCGGCGAGATCGAGCGCGTCCTCGCCGACTACCGCGAGACCCTCGCCGAGCTGCGCCTGCTCGCGGCCACGCGCTGGCGCGACTCCCGCCTGGTCGCCGGCTCGCAGACCCGCGCCGCGAGCCACGACTCCAGCGGCCACCCGCTCGACCTCCCCGCCCTCTTCGACATCCCCACCGTCATGGCCGAGGCGCCGCTGGGCGAGGCCGACCGCCGCCGGCTCCACTTTGCCGCCTCGGCCGCCATGTCCCGTGCCACCCCGCTGGTCGCCGCCGAGCTCAGCTGGCCCGACCACGAGCGCTTCCGGGTCACCCCCGGCGCGATCAAGCGGGCAGCCGACCAAGCCTGGCTCGGCGGCGCCACCCACCTGGTGCTGCACTCGATCCGCCTGCCCGGTGGCGGCCGCCTCGGCCCGCATCCGCCCCACCTCGACGCCAACGACGCGCTGCGCGCCGGCCGCGACGCGCTGGCTGGCTACATCGGCCGCTGCCAGGCGCTGCTGCAGGCAAGCGCGCCGGATGCCCGGGTGCTGCTCTACCTGCCGATGCACGACTGCTGGGCGGAGGGCGACGCACCGGCCGCCGGTGCCCTCGACCGCTGGCTGCAGCGCAGCGGCTACCGCGCCGCCGCCGCCACGCTCGAGGCCGCCGGCATTCCCTACCACACGGTGTCCGACCGCATGATCCGCGAGATCCGCGTCGAGGACGGCCAGCTGATCCTCGGCGAACTGCCCCACGCCACCCTGGTGTTTCCCGAGGTCACCCGCCTGTCCGAGAACACCGCCCTCAAGCTGCTCGAGATCGGCCAGCTCGGCGGCCACCTGAGCGTCGCCGGCAGCTGGCCGCGCGACGTCCCCGGAATGGTGCTGGCCGACATCCGCCGGGGCACCCTGTTCCAGGCCCTTCAAGGCCTCCCTGAGGAAGCCTCCAGCGAGGGCGATGACCTCGTTGCCCTGCTGGCGGAGCGCGGGGTCGAGCCGGAGCCGATGGCCGCGCTCGGCATCGACTTCATCCGTCGCCGTGAACTCGGCGGATACCTCTACTTCCTCACCAACACCCACCCGGTCGGGTTCGACGGCTGGCTGCCGCTCTCCGGCCATCCGGCCGGCGTATCCCTGCTCGACCCGCTGCTGCCCGCGCTCAGTGGCAAGCTGCCGCTGCGCCGCAAGGGCGAGCGCAGCGAGTGCCGGATCACCCTGGCGCCGGGCCAGGCGGTGTTCCTCCGCACGGTGGTCGACGAGGTCCCTGTCGCTCTCCGCGACGCCCGCTCGGCGGACCCCGCCAACGCCACGGTCCTCGCCGGGACTTGGAGACTCAACCTCCCGGCCGCGGACGATGCGGACCAGGCAGACGATGCGGCCGAGATCGAGACCCCGATGCTCGGCCCGTGGACCAGTGCGGCCGACGCCCGGCTTCGCGCCACCACGGGGCCGGTGAGCTACCGGCTCGACTTCCCCGGCCCGGAGGAGCTGGTGGATGGCGACTGCCTGCTCGAGCTCGGCACGCTGGCATCGACCGCGACCGTCCGCCTCAACGGCAAGCTGCTCGGCGAGGCCTTCGCCGCGCCGTTCCAGCTGCTGGTCCGGGAGGGGCTGCTCGAGGCGACGAACACCCTCGAGGTCGAGGTCACCGACCGGCCGACCCAGGCGGACACCCTTTCCGGCCTGCTCGGTCCGGTCCGGCTGGTGCCGCTGGTTGCCGCAGGCCCGTAGGATCGCCGTCGCCCGGACCGCTTGGGGCCCTCGCGGGGGAATCGCCACCTCGCGAACTCAACCCGCGGTGTCGAGCAGTTCGCCCGACGCTGCCTCCAGGGTGACCCGATGGGGACCATTGCGGCGCAGGCGGACCACCCGGGTGACGGGGTCTCCCCCCGGCACGCTGAAGATCCGTGAACCCCGCTCGTTGGGTGTCGGCCTCACCGTGATCTTCGCCGGGCAGTTGCTGACCACCGTGATCTCGATCGACCGGTTGCCGCCGTTGTTCACCACCCGGCAGGAAAGCCGTCCCTGCGGCCTGACATGAACCGCGTTCCCCGTCGCGCCGGCGGACCCGCCAGCGCTGCTCGCTCTCGTGGCGCTCCGCTTCTTCTCCTCGGCTTCTGCCGCCTCCGCGAGCTCCGCGTCCATGGCCTCGGCCATGACCCTCTGCCGCTCCTGCTCTTCCTCGAGCTGCTGTTGCGCCAACTCCGGGTCGTAGCCGTACTTCTCCTGGAGCTCGCCGGAAAGCTCATCGAAACCGACTCTCGCGACCCCAGAAGCGTGCCGGATGTGCAGGCCGATGTCGGAAACCTTGAGAATGGTCACGTCGCGGTAGTCGCCCCCGCGGGTCTCGAGCACTTCCACCGAACTCCCGACCGCCGCCTCGCGCCGGCTCGCGACCGCGGCCGCACGCTTCGCGGCGCGAACGCTTGCCACTTCGGCACGAATCGTCCGGAGCTCCTCCTGCAGATCGCTCTCCTCCTGCTCCAGCCGCTCGAGCTGCGAGTCGAGCCGGCCGAGCGTGTCGGCCAGTTCCCTTCGCTCCTCCAGCTCCTCGACCGCCTTCTCAGCGAGGCGAATCCGGTCCTCGAGGGTCTCCGCCGCGGCCGCGGCCACGAGCAGTCCGCCAAGAACGAGGGTTCGCACGGTCGTCATCTCGTTTCGCGATTGAGTTCCACGTTTGCCTCGACGATCTCCGCGCCGAGAACCTCCAGTCGTTCCTCGGTGCTCGTGATCGCCGCCTTCGCTTCCGCAATCCGCTCATCCAGCTCCACCCGGCTCGGCAGTTCCTCCACTGCGGCCGCATCGATCGTCTCCTGGAGTTCGGCGAGGCGCTGTTGCGCCGCCTGCTCGGCGGCGCTCGGCTGGGTCGCGGCGGGCCCACCCTGGCTCCCGTCGCAGGAGGTGAGGGCCCATCCAAGGAGCAAGAGGAGCCCTCCCGGGCGGAGTCGAACGCGAAGCATCCGGTGACTCCTAACAGGCAATCCTCGCAGAGGTCAAGATTGCGAGCCAGCAAACCGATCCGGCGTCACTTTCCGCCCGCTGTTCCTCCAGACGGGAATGGGTGCACGCCGGCCCGGATCGAAGGGCACTCGGGGGAACCGAATGCTGGCGGGGTGATTCGCAGATTGCTGAGGGTGTGGCAGTGCGAGCGCGCCGGGTTCCATCGACTCACCTCACCTCGACCCGGTAGATGCGCACCGGCTGGCCGTCACTGCCGGTGTCGGTGACCTGAATCGTGCCGCCGGTTCCGGCGATGGAGTCCTGCGGGACGCCGTCGGTCAACACCACTTCCCACGATCCGGGCTGCATGGTCGGTGAGCAGTCGACGCGGTAGGTTTTCCCTTCCACCGTGGGGAAGCTCAGCACGAAGTTCCCCCCGACTTTGCCCAACTCGGTGATCGCAAGCCGGCTGCTTGAATCGCCGGGGTCGGTCCCGGCGTTGAACTCGTCGATGTTCTTCATTCCGTCGCCGTCCGGGTCCGCGTCGTCCGCCGCGTCGCCGGTGTTCGCGGTGGTCTCGAAGTGCTCGAGCCGCCATGCCTGGAGGGCCGTCAGCGGGGTGACGGAGGCTTCCGCCGAAGGGCCGCTCTCGGACACCCCCATCAGGGCGGTGACGACGTAGTGGTAGGTGCTGCCGTTGGTCAGGCCCGTGTCGAGGAAGGCCGGATTGGGAACGTTGGCCGCGACCAGCGTGTAGGGGCCACCGGGAGTGGTGGCGCGCTTGACGGCGTAGCGGTCGGCGTCGGTCACGGGATTCCAGTCCAGCTCCACCTGCCCCTCCCCGGCGCTGGCGAGAAGCCCGGCCGGGGCGGCCGGCGGGGCCGCCAGTTCCGCGATCTCACCGGCCGGGAGGGCACGGGCGTGGATCTGGAACTCGTCGAGGAAGCCGTCGAAATAGGGATCGGCGGCAAACTGCGAGCGCCCGAGGTAGTTCTGAGCCGTGCTGCCCAGGCTTGCGGGGGTGAGGGTCATCCCGGGATTGCTGCCGACCTCGCTGCCATTCACGTAGAGCCGGCCGGTGCCTCCGGAAAGCGTCACCGCCACGTGGGTCCACGCCCCGGTGGGAAGCGCGGCGCTGCCGTCGATGACCTCCTCACCGGCAGGTCCGGCGGTGGTGATGGCGAAGCGGACCGTTCCGGTGGAGCCGTTCCGGGGCGTCAGGAACAGGTAGCTGCCCTCCGGCCCGTTGCCGAAGTCGAGGATGCGGACCCAGTCGGAAGATCCGCCATCCCAGTAGACCCAGGCGCTGGCGGTGAAATCGTCGAGGCTCCCGACGACGCCCGCTGCGAGGGTGACGTGGTCATCCGACCCGTCCAGGCTGACGCCGTTGTGGATGCGCCCGGCAGCGAAGGCAGCCCCGTCGACAAGCGCGCCGTCCCAGCCGTTGCCGGTGGCGTCCCGCGCAAGCGTTCCGCTTGTCTCGTCGAAACGCAGGTGCAGATGGGGCGGAGAGGGAATGGCGGTCGTCGCGCTGGCTTCGTCGGAGTCGGGTCCTTCCCCCGCCGCATTCCGTGCCGAAACGACATAGTGGTAGGTGATGCCCGGCGAGACGTCACTGTCGTCGTAGGTGGTTCCGGTCCATCCGGTCGCAATGGTGGCATAGGAGCCGCCCGTGGTGATCGATCGCCTCACCTCGTAGCTCGCGGCCCCGGCGAGAGGCGTCCAAGCGAGTCCGATGCTCCGGTCGTTCGGAGTCGCGACCAGGCTGGTGGGCGCGGCCGGCGCGGCCAGCCCCGCCAATACCGCCACTTCGGAGCCGCTCAGCGCGTAGTTGAAGACATGAAACTCATCGAGCCTGCCGTCGAAGAATGGGTCGGCCCCGAACTGGCTGTCGCCCAGGAAGTTCGCCGTCGGATCAAAGTCGGAGGGCTTGATCGTGATGGCGCCCGAGGTGTCGACGCTCACGCCGTCGACGTAGAGGCGGGCCTCGGAGCTGCCCAAAGTGACCGCGACATGGACCCATTGGCCGGTGGCCAGGGCCGGGGCGTCGAGTCGCTGTTCATCGCCTCCATCCTTGATGGCGAAACGAAGTCCGCCGCCACCCGCCTGCGGGGTGAGGAAGAGGTACTCGCCGGTCCCGTTTCCGAAGTCGAAGATCCGCTGCCAGTTGCCGCCACCATCCCACCAGACCCAGGTGGCGATCGAGATTTCGTCCCCGTTGAAAATGCCCGGCGGAAGGGTGGCCCGGTCGTTGCTGCCGTCGAAGTCGAGCGCCTGCCCGGAGACTCCCGCCGGGTAATTCGGAGATCCCTCCGAGGCCGCGTCATTCCGGTTGCCGGATCCGTCGACGGCATCTCCATCCATCCGGTAGTGGACGATCAGGCCGGGACCCGCCGTGACCGCGACTTCGTTGCTGTAGGCACCGACATTGCCCGACGTGTCCGTCGCGGCGACCACGTAGTGGTAGGTCTCGCCATCGGCGGCATTGCCGTCCCTGAAGCGGGTCTCGCTCCCGTCGACCGAACCGCGGAACTCGTAGAAGCCTCCGGGTGACTCCGCGCGGTAGATGCGATAGCCGCCCAGGTCCGGGTCGTCATTGGGATTCCAGCTCAGCGAGACGAGGCTGCCATCCGCGGAGGCCGTCAGGCCGGACGGCGCCGCCGGGGGGGTGAGGTCGCCGGCATAGATGATGTTCGGCGTCGGCGGCGGACTCATGCCCTCTCCGATGTAAAAACTCGGGTGCGGGGGCTGGTTGTAGCCGACGTTCTGCCAGGCGAGGGCGACGCGATACTGCGGATCGTGGACAAGGGTGTGGATGCGGTGGCTGGTGACTTCGGTGGTGGTGAAAATCCTCAGCTTGGTGTTGTCCGCGGAGTGGTAGATCAACTCCTCGCGCCAGTCGCCGAGGATGTCGCCGGAGAAGCACGGATTGGCCTTGGTTCCGTTGATGCCGTTGGTGGCGTAGCTCCCACCGGCGTTGTAGATGCTGTTGTAGCGATAAGGTCCGGAGCCGCCCCATTTCTCAATCACCGGGTTCTTCCCGGCCCCGTCGGCGGAGCCCAGGAACTCGCGCTGGAGGTCGGCGGTCCACCAGGCCACGAAACCCCACATCTTTCCGGTGTGATTGCCGCCGATCGGGTTGCCATCGACGTCGTAGACCTCGGAACGGGCGGTCGACCACATCTGGTAGCCGAAATGGTCCGGGTCGATATGCGCCGCCACTCCACGCCCGATGTCTCCGGAATTGTAGTCGTCGAAAATGATCTCGCCGGTCGCGGCATCGCGAAAGGTCGCGCCGTTGGCAGAGGTCTCGTGGGGCATCCAAACCTCGAGTCCCGGACGATCCGGGTCCATGTCCGAAACATGCAGGGCATCGCCGTGGCCGAGTCCGGTCGAGTAGAGTCCGGTGCCGTCATCGTCGACGCACATCGATCCGTAGACGATCTCATCCCTCCCGTCGGCGTCCACGTCGGCCACGCTCAGGTTGTGATTGCCCTGGCCGGCATAGGCCGAGTTCCCCGGGGCATTGGTGTCGAAAACCCACCGCTGGACCAGCTCACCACCGATGAAATCCCAGGCCGCCAGCACCGAGCGGGTGTAGATTCCGCGGGTGGCCACCACGCTCGGCCGGGTCCCGTCAAGGTAGGCCACGCACGCCATCAAGCGATCCACCCGGTTGCCGTAGTTGTCACCCCAGGACGAGACATTGCCCCGCGCCGGGACGTAGTCGACGGTGTCGACGAAGGCCCCGGTCTGCCCGTCGAAGACGCTCAGATACTCCGGACCGCTCAGCACGTAGCCCGATCCGTTCCGCCAGTCGGCCGCCGCATCACCCAGCACCGTGCCGGTTCCGTCGGTCGAGCCATCGGCGGTCTTGCAGACCATCTCCGCCCGTCCGTCGCCGTCGAGGTCGTAGACCATGAACTGGGTGTAGTGCTCGCCGGAGCGAATGTTGATCCCGAGATCGATCCGCCACAGGAAGGTGCCATCCATTTCGTAGGCATCGAGGATGGTGTTACCGGTGTAGCCCGACTGGGCGTTGTCCTTGGCGTTCGACGGCTTCCATTTCAGGACCAGCTCATACTGCCCGTCGCCGTCGAGGTCGCCGACGCTGGTGTCGTTGGGGCTGTAGGAGTAGTTGAAGCCGTCGGGTGTCGTGCCCCCGGGCGGCCGCTGCAGCGGGATCTCCCAATGGTAGTCGCCCCGGACCGTGACCGGATCGCTGGGCGTCTTCTCGACGCCGCTTTCGACGGCGGACACGGCATAGGTGCTGCCCGGGGTGCCGCCGCCATCCATGAAGTTGGTGCTGGTGGTGATCGGGGCCGCGTTGAGCTTGATGCCGTCGCGATAGACGTTGAAGCCGGTCGAGGCCGGATCCTCCGTCCCGAACATCCGCCAGCCTACGTAGTTTCCCGAATTCGTCGACACCGCCACCACCCCGCGGTCGAGCCGCTCCATCTTCCGCTGGGCGTGGGCCGTCGTCGCAAAGAGCATTGCGATCAACAGACAACCCACCGCTGGCTTGGCGATCCTTCCGAATTCTTTCATCCTCAAACAAGTGCTTCAATCGAAGGGAACGACTCTTCCCCCCCACTGAGCGCCATGGTTCGCCCTGTGGAATCCTTTTTCCTGTCAGCCCCCCCGGGGGTCATCGATTGGGATTGCGGGGATTTTGGAGTTCGTGGAACGAACGTTCACTTCAACCCCGGACTTCGCAAGAAGTTGCGCTTTTCGTGCCATCAACCCATGTGGCACGACGCCCCCGGAGGCGATGACTCCATCCCCCCCAGGGGAGTCACCCGAAGGTCGACTTCCACGCCCGGGACGCCCCGCTGATCCTCATCCACCTCCACCCCCTGCCCGCCGGCACCGCGGTCCCGGAACCCATCCAGGCGATCCCCGCCGTCCCGTGGTTCCTGCAAGCCGAAGCCTGGTGCCGCCCGACTTGATCTTGATCCGTTCCGCACCGGCGGGCGGTCGCAGCGGATCCCGTTCCTGCCCCGGAGCTCCGCGACCTTCCGTTCGCCAAGCATGAGGAATCGGCATCGCCCCTCTGGCAACACCGTCAAACGGATCTCTCGAAAAGCCCTTTGAACTGGAGCCGGCTGCCGGATTCGAACCGGCGACCTACTGATTACAAATCAGTTGCTCTACCAACTGAGCTAAGCCGGCGTCACTGCCGCGGCAGGATCCCCCCGCGCGGGCATGGCGAAAAGCCCAAAATCAGGGATTCGTGGCGGCCCCGTTGGCGGGTTCGCCCCGAGGAAAGATCTCCTCGATCATGCGCTCGCGGCCGTCGTCCATCCAGCCGCGCAGGGCGGCCTCCATCGCCGCGGCGACCTCCGGCTCGGCACTGGCGAGGTCGGCCCGGCAGTCGGGATCGGCCGCGGTGTGGAACAACTGGCGGTGCCAGCCGCCGTCGGCACGCGGCGTGAGTACGAGCTTCCAGTCGCGCGTCCGAAGGCAGCGCTGCTTGGCCGCGATCACCCGATCGATGTACTCCGGACGCAGTACGAACTGGTGCCCGTAGGACGGGTCGATCATGACCATCTCGTCCATCGGCGCGAGGGGCGGACGCTCGACGCCCTCGATGCGGAACTGGATGAAGGGAAACTGGGTTTCGCCGTAGAAGGGCAGGTCGCGGGCAGCGGCGGGATCCCCGAGCCAGGGCGACAGGTCGACACCGCTCCACGACTCCCGCGGTTGCAGCCCGGCAAGCCCGGCGAGCGTCGGGGCGATGTCATGGAGGCGGACCGACTCCTCGAATCTCCCCCCACCCCCACCCGGCACCCGGATCGCCAGCGGGACGTGGTACGAGCGGTCCGAACCGTTGAAGCTCAGCCCGTGGCCGAGTGTGACCTCGGGCTCGTAGAGGTCGTCGCCGTGGTCCGCGGTGAGCACCACGATGGTGTTGTCCGCCAGCCCCTGGTGCTCGAGCGCCTCGAGCAGGCGGCCGAAGCAGTCGTCGAACTGCCGCGTGCAGCCGTCGTACAGCGCGCGGATCTGGCGCACCTCGGCCTGCGGCAGCGCCTTCCACTTCGCCTCGAGGTCGGTGCCGGAGATGAATTCGTTGATGTCGAAGTCGACCCCCGCGGCATTCGGCCCGCGGTAGTCCGGGTCGCCGAACATCCGGCAGTAGGGCTCGCCCGAGCGGTACGGCAGGTGGTTGCAGGAATAGAAGACGTGCCAGAAGAAGGGCCGGCCCGAGCGGGCCTGCCGCGCCAGCCGCTGCTCGACCCGCCCGGTCACCACGTCGGGCGTCACGAAGTTCGCCGAGGAGCGGATCGCCGGAAACAGGCGGTAGCCGAGGCCGTTGTCGAAGTAGAGCGGCACGATGTGATGGCCCATCATCACGATCTGGCCGAGGTAGACGCGGAAGTTGTCGAAGGTCGAGACGTCGACCTCGTCGAAGCCGAGCCGGCTGACCTCGTAGTAGCCGGCACACCAGTCGCCGATCGCGAGGGTGTCGTAGCCGGCCTCGGAGAACACCTCGGGAAGCGGGTCGATGCGGGCCTCCATCGCCTCGACCGCGTCGCGGGCCGGGAACATGTGGCGGATGCCGTGCTGCCGGGGCGGCATCGCGCTCATCAGGGTGATGCCCGACTCCAGGGTCGAGGCCAGCGGCACGCGGCAGGTCTCGAACACCATGGCATCGCGTGCCCAGGCGTCGATCCGCGGCGAGACCCCGTCGGCCGCCGCACCGTCGGAGCGCCCGGGCCGGTAGCCGGCGTAGCCCAGCCGGTCGCCGCGCAGCGAGTCGGAGCCGATGATGATCACGTTCGGGCGCCCGTCGTCCGCCGGCGCCGGCGACCCCGAGCCCCCCGGCCGCCAGCCGAGGAAGGGAACCACGGCGGCCAGCACGACCGCGGTGGCGAGCACGACACGGCCGCGGCGGCCCAGGCGAAGCCACCACCAGAGCCCGGCCGCAGCGACGGCGGCGAGCGGCAGGATCCGCAGCCAGAACCACCGCGCCAGGTGCCCCGCGCCGGAGGGGTCGACCTCGATTCCCATCAGGCGGAAGACCGCACCGTCGCCGCCGAGGAAGTACGGCCGCAGCCAGGCCATGCGCAGCTCGAAGTACCAGTGGACGACCTGGCTGGCGACCACGCCGAGGACCACCAGGCCCGCCGGCCGCCAGCGGCGTGGCAGGCCGCTGAGCGGTGGCAGCGCCGCCAGCGGCCGCAGCAGCCACCAGCCGGCGAGGCCGAGCAGGAGGTAGCCGATCCCGACCCACAGGTTGAGGCCGATGAGGTAGCCGAGGTGTTCCTGGAACGCGGTCTCGCCGAACTTGCTGTCACGGCCGTCCGCACCCGTCGCGATGCGCAGCACCGAGCTGATGAACTGGGAGGCCAGGAACAGGCCGATGCCCACGGCCAGCCACCTGCCGGTCCGGACCCGGGGATCGCTGTGCGGCTTTGCTTCCTTGGCTTCCACGCCGCGGATCCTGCATGGGTCACCCGAAGGCATCAAGCAAGGGTCACGGCTGGCCGTCGGACCAGCGCCACGGCTTGATCCGGGTCCAGTTCGGGCTGACCAGTTCGTCGATCCGCACCGTGCGGAGGATGCTGCGGTCCCCGTCCAGGCTGAGCTTGAGGATGGCGGCGGCCGGCTCGAAGCGCCCCAGCCCGGCAACCTCCTCGACCCGGCTGGCCAGGGTCCCCTCGCGCGGCACGAAGCCGAACAGGTACTCCTCCGACCCCGGCGCGGTCAGCCGGTAGCTCTGCCAGTCCTCCTCCGGGTAGTCGCTGGTGTAGAACACGTCGCGCCGCAAGCGGACGCGGAACTCACCCGACTCCACCCCGGCCTCGCCGGAGACGAACGCGTCCCACGGGACCGGCTGGTAGACGACCTTGGTCTCCCAGTCGATCCGCACCCGGTCGTCCTCGAGCTGCTCGACGAGGAAATCGTGGGGCTCGCCCTCCTCCACGGCGACCGAAACCACCCAGAACGGCCTGCCCTCGATGGTGAGGGGATGGCAGGCGCGGATCCCGGCATAGGTGCCGCCCTCGAGTTCATGGTCCGAATACCACTCCTCCATCAGCGGCCGGACCCGCTCGGGTTCGCGGACCAGGGCGACCCGCTCGGCGATGGTGTCGCTGGCGAGGTATTCCGCCAGGTGCCGCTCCATCCGGTCGACGAACTCGCTGGCCTCCGCGATGGCCTCGTCCTCGTCGGCGACCGCCTCGATCACCCCGCGCTGCACCTCCTCGAGCTTCACCTCCGATTCCTTCATGCTCTTGAAGGCCCACCAGCCGATGGCGACCACCCCGGCCAGGATGAGCACGAACCAGCCGTGGGGGACCGGCAGGGCCTTGCGCTCCTTGCCCCAGACCTCCTCGACGTCCTCGCTGCCGTCGCCCGGGTCGATGATCGCATCGATGTCGGGCTCCTCGCTGCGCCGCTCGAACTCCTCCCCGGTGGACTTCTCGAGCCGCTCGGGCGCCGCGGGGACGAGGGGAACGGGCACCGACGCGACGGTTTCCGCCCTGCGGCCGCCCTCGCGGATGCGCACCACCTCCTCGACCTCGGACGAGTCTTCATCGACCAGCTTGAGGTCCGGCTTGGAGGGTTCGCGGCGTGCCACGGCACAAGAGAACCCGAAAACGCCGGGGAGGCAATCACCCGTTGGCGGGAGATGACGGCCGCCCCCTGGCGGCGCGTCCGCGGCGCGCCGGATGCGGCCGAGGGCGGCCGGACCGGACCGGGCGGCACCCGCCGATTGGCTTTGTCAGCACCCCGCTCGCAGGCTTCACTGCGCGAAACCCGCGGGCGGCTGGCCCGCCCACCCCATGGCACCCCGCTTCCTGATCCTCACGGCCGCCTTCGGCGAGGGCCACAACAGCGCCGCCTCGAACCTCGCCCTCGCCCTGCGGGAACTCGGCGCCGAGGCCCGCGTCGAGGACCCCTGCCTGCTGGGCGCGCCGGTGTCGACGCGCGCGCTTTGCCGTGGCTACCGCGTCGTCACCACCTACGCCCCCGGGCTGTGGAACCAGATCTACCGCAGCACCGGCAAGGTCGACTTCTCACGCCAGAGGTTCCCGCTGATGCGCAAGCCGGAGCGCCGGCTCGCCGGACTCGTCGACGACTACCGGCCGGACGCCATCGTCTCGACCTACCCGCTCTACCCCTACTTCCTCGACCGCATCCTCGCGGGCCGCGAGTCGCGGCCGCGGATCGACACGGTGGTCACCGACTCGATCGAGATCAACTCGGCCTGGCTCGACGCTCCCACCGACCGCTGGCTGGTGACCGACCCGTTCACGCGCGACTCGATGATCCGGGCGGGGCTGGCGGCCGAGCGGGTCATCGACACCGGCTTCTGCGTCCACCCCTCGTTCTCACGCCAGCAACCGGTCGGCGACACCGCATCGGTCGATCCCTTCCGCGTGCTCTATTTCCCGACGCCGAAGCGGCCGCACGTGCGGCGCATCTCGAAGTCGGTCCTGCGGACCATCCCCGACTCCACGCTGACCATCGTGCTGGGGAAGAACGTCCGCCTGCTCTACTCGAAGGCGAGGGAGATCCGCGAGCGCTTCCCCGGGCGGGTCAAGATCCTCGGCTGGACCCGGCGGGTCCCGAAGCTCCTCGCCCGCCACCACCTGGTTCTCGGCAAGGCGGGTGGCGCCACCGTCCACGAGGCGATCGCCGCAACCTGCCCGATGATCGTTCACCACCTCGTTCCCGGCCAGGAGGAGGGCAACCTGCGGCTGCTCGAGCGGATCGGCGGCGGCTGCATCGCCGAGGACCCCGCCCGGATCGCCGCCATCCTGGGCGACCTGCTCGCCGACGACGCCGCGGGCTGGCGCCGGATGAAGCGCGCGCTCCGCGCCCACGGGCGCGATGCCGGCGCCCTTGCCGCGGCCCGTTTCCTCATCGAGGACCTGCCATGAACTTCCTCTTCGACATCGGGCGCGTCCTGCTGGACTTCGACTTCGAGTCGTCCCTCGCGACCCTCCTCCCTCCGGACACTCCGGACCCCCCGGCGCGCCTGCGCCGCCTGCTGGCCCGCAAGGACGAGTTCGAGAAGGGCCTGGTCGCGGAGGAGGAATACGTCGCCTGGGCGCTGGAGACGCTCGGGAGCACGGCATCACCGGATGCCTTCCAGCGGGCCTGGCGCGGGATCTTCACCCCCAACGAGCCGATGTGGCGGGTTGTCGAGTCCCTCGCCGCGGACGGTCACCGGCTGATCCTGTTCTCCAACACCAACGCGATCCACGTCCCCTGGATCCTCGACGAGTTCGCGGTCTTCCGCCACTTCCCCGCGGGGGTGTTCTCGTTCCGGGTGCAGTCGATCAAGCCGGAGCCCGCGATCTACCACCATGCCCTGCGCGAGCACGGCATCGCCGCGGACGAGACCTGCTACATCGACGACCTCGCCGAGAACATCGCCACCGGCCGCGCGCTGGGCCTGCGCTGCTGGCAGTACGACCAGGCCGACCACGCCTCCTTCGAGGCGTGGCTCCGCGACGAACTCGCCGCCGGATCAAGCCGCGGCGCCTGAGACCGACTCCCGGAATCCTCTGTTGGAGTGGTGACCTTGGGAGGATCTGACGGTCATCCGATCTCCGGGAAACAGCCGGGCTTGATCGGGTTCGGAGGAGGGAAACCGCAGATGAACGCAGATGATGGGGAGTCGTCTGCGAAGACCGGCCAAATCTGCGGTCGTCGACCTCGAACCGAAGAGCCCAGTCGTTTTCCTGGAACGACATGAGGTCGGAGTCCGCCGACCTGTCGGCTGGGGGGGCGCGAGTTCTGGCAGTTTCGGAGCCACCCCCACTGGCGGGCCCCGCCCATCCCATCAGCCGATTCCGTTCCTTGGGATGTCGCCGTCAGCGCGCGTCGAAGTGCAGGCTGACCCGGCGTTCGCCGGCCTCCTCGCGGGCGTGGAGGGTGACCTGCTCGAGCTCCTCGCTGGCCTCGATCAGCTTGAGGATCCTGGGCAGCTCGGCGCGGAACTCCGCGAGGTCGCCGCCGGAACCCATCAATTCCTCGCCGTGCTCGTCGAGGATCCCGAGGACCTTGGTGCCGTACTGGCGCAGCACGTCGAGGTCGAGGCGCGCCCAGGCGCCCGGGTCGCCCTCGCCGCTGCCCGCCTTGGAAACCAGGTCCAGCGCCTGGTTGCGCGACGAGGACATCACGAACCACTCGTCATTCACGGTGACCGACGGCTTGAGGTCGTCGGACAGCGCGAGGCTGTCGTAGTACCAGGTCGTCAGTCCGCTGCTTTCCGAGTAGGTCGGCACCGGCAGGTTGATCGCCCCGAGGCCGGCCTGGCTCAGCGACTTGGCGATCGCGCGCAGCGATCCGTCCATCGCCTTCCAGCCCTCGGCCAGCTTGGCCCGATCGACGACCGGCGACACGATCGAGTAGCGCGGCAGGCTGCCCTCCTCGACCAGCGGGGTCGGGACGTTCGGCAGCGACGGCACCGCGCCCTCGAGGTCGACGACCATGGCGACCTCGGTGCCAAGGGCCTCGTCGACCTGGCGCAGGCCGTCCCACACGCCCACCAGGTCCTGGCGCAGGAGCTGGTCGAACATCGTGAAGTACTCGCCGAACTGCTCGAGTTCCTCGCCGCCCAGCTCGGTGACCCGGGTGGTGATGGCGTAGGCGGTCTCGACCAGCGTTTCCATCGTCGCGCGGACGACCTTCTGGTGCTCGGGATCGGTGGTCCAGTTGGCGAACAGGAGGACGCCCTCGCCCGCGCCGAGACCGTCGAGCCGGCGGGGCGACTCGCGGTCGAGCCCGCCGTTGTCGAGCCCGCCGAAGAGCTCGAAGCGCAGCCCGTCATCGAGCGCGATGACACCGCCGAGCCGGTCGGCATCCATCATCGCCATGAGCTCCTGGTCGCGCTCGCCGACGAGATCGAGCAGGCCGCCGATCTCGCGCATGTCGCCGAAGCCCGGCACCTCGTCGAGCCCGTCGCGGATGCCCTTGGCCATCGCCGTGATCCCGGTCACCCCGGAACCCTCGACCATCTTCTCGCTGCTGTAGAGCAGTCCGACCACCGGAACCTCGCCGTAGGAGTCGACGAAGGAAATCGCGTCGTCGGCGAGCAGGGAGTCGGACAGCCCGGCGACCACCGGGCAGGAGTCGACCGAATCGCCCAGGTAGACCAGCAGGTAGTCGTCCATCGCACCGGTCGCCAGCACGATGTCCTTGGTCTTGAGCGTTTCGATCAGGCGCTCCGTCGCTTCCTCGCCGAGTTCGGCCTCCATGTCGTCGCGCTCCTCCTCGAGCATGCCGGCGAGGGATTCGCCGCGGAAGACCGCCCCCTTGAAGCTGGCGCCGCCCTTCTCGAACTCGACCTCCTCGCCCATGCTGGTGACCATCGGGAAATACTGCGCCAGCAGCTGCTCGACCTGGCCGCGGACCGCCGCATCGGGCGCCTTGAGGCCGAACAGGACCGGCGGCACCTGCACCTTCTCGATGAGGTCCATGTGCTCGCCGAAGTCGCCCATCAGCTCCTCCATCCCGGGTGAACCCCCCAGCTCATCCTCGAGCGAGTCCAGGTCGCCGCCCGCCACGGCCTTGGCGAAGGCGCGGGCGATCGCGCGCATCTGGTAGTAGTTGGTGATCTCGTTCAACTCGATCAGGTTGTCCATCTGCAGCTCCATCCCGGGGCCGGTGGCGATGAAGATCTCGTGGCCGAGTAGGCCGCTGATCATCTTCCCGTTCTGGCCGGCGAGCGCCTGCTCGACCTCGACCCCCTCTTCTTCCGCCACCATCTCGCAGAACAGCCGCCACAGGGCGGCCTCCGAGAACTGCCGCGCCAGTTCGTTGCCGTTCCGGATCATCATCAGGCTGGCCGTGTCCTTCGGCAGGTGGGCGGCGAATCCGAAGCGCTCGGCGCGCTCCTCCGGGCTCAGGCTCGGCGCGGCGACGGCCTCCGCGACGGCCTCGACCATCTCCTCGGCGGTCGACTTGAGCTCGACGGACGACTCCGAATCACCCGAGTCCCGGCAAGCCGGAAGCAGGATCGCCCCACAGAGGACCATGGAAGCGGCGAGCGGGGCGCGGGACGTGCGGGTCGGGCTGGCAAGGGACGGAAGCATGGTCTGGAAGAGTTGGGTGCTTGATGCGTCGATCCGCCGGAACGGCATCTCACGCCGTCGCACGGATCGATTGGAACAGGCGCATTCATAAGAAAGCCGCTCCGGCGGCGACAATTCCAATCCGCCACAAGTTTCGGAGCGCCGGGTCTCCGACGCCGCCCGGCCCGCCGGATGAAGCCACGGCGGCGCGTTTTCCCCGTGCGGAGGACGGCTTCCGCCCTTTCCTGGTGCTTGGATCCCTCGGGCGACGGAACCGCCCCGAAACCATGCACAGGGAAAACCGCCCCAGCCGCGGAGATCGCGGCGCCAATGACGGCGCCGCCCTCCGCCCGGGACCGGACGGGCCGGGCGGACCTCACGGGACCGGCCGGGCGCCCCGCTACATCTGCTCGATGACCTTCTCGGTCTTGGCGTCGATGATGGCGAAGCGCTGGCGCTGCAGGTTCGGGTCGGAACGGAAGATCAGGCGGCCGGAGTTCTGGCGCTCGAGCTCGACGAGGATCTTGCTGTCCTCGTTCTTGAAGCGGTTGAGCACGTCGGGGCTGACGATCACGATCAGGTCGCCGTCCTCGCCGGCGCGCTTGTTGATCACCGCGACCAGCTTGCGCTGGATCTCGACGCTCATCGTGAACGGCGTCTTCACCCGGCCGGCGCCGCTGCAGTACGGGCAGGGCTCGTACATGGTGTCGAGCAGGCTCTCGGTGAGCCGCTGGCGGGTCATCTCCATCAGGCCGATCGACGAGATCTGCAGCAGCTGGGTCTTCGCCTTGTCGCGCTTCACCCGCTCGCGCATCGCCTTGTAGACCGCCTGCTGGTCGCGGCGGTGGCGCATGTCGATGAAGTCGACCACCACCAGTCCGCCGATGTTGCGCAGGCGCAGCTGGCGCGCGACCTCCTCGGCGGCCTCGAGGTTGGTCTGCAGGATCATCTTGTCGACGTCCTTGGCGCCGCGGTTGCGGCCGGTGTTGACGTCGATCGAGATCAGCGCCTCGGTCTCGTCGATCACGATGTAGCCGCCGCACTTCAGCCAGACCTGGCGCGAGAAGGCCTCGTCGATCTGCTTCTGGATCCCGAGGTG
The DNA here is from genome assembly GCA_030430455.1 of Verrucomicrobiia bacterium. Lineage (GTDB taxonomy): Bacteria > Verrucomicrobiota > Verrucomicrobiia > Verrucomicrobiales > Akkermansiaceae > Haloferula. Next base: position 93,828 of record JAUIJB010000005.1, read on the forward strand.
CTCGAAGATCGTCTGCTGGGTCTCGAGGTGGTGGACCCGGCGCTTGGCGCGGCGCGAGATCTTGCCGGCGATCTCGCGCACCAGCTCGCTGGTCTCCGAGTTGTCGCAGATCACCTGGTCGACCTCGTCGGTGAGGAAGTCGCGCGCGGTGCGCTCGACCAGGCCCGGTTCCTGGAACACGCAGACCGGCGCGGGCCTCGAGTCGCGCTTCTCCTCGACCCCCTCCCACTGCTCGAGGAGCATGGCGAGGTCACGCACGAAGTGGCGCGCGCGGGTGCCGCTGGCGACGGTGCGCATGATGATGCCCATGCCCTCGGGGACGCTGAGCTTCTCCATGATGCGGCGCAGCCGCTGGCGCTCCTTGGGGTCGTCGATCTTGCGCGAGATCCCGAACTGCTCGGTGTAGGGCATCAGCACCAGGTAGCGCCCGGCGAGCGAGATGTTGGTGGTGACCCGCGGCCCCTTGGTGCCGATCGGTCCCTTCGAGACCTGGATCATGATCTCCGATCCCACCGGGTAGATGCTGGGGATGTCCTTGGAGGTGATCTTCTTCTTTTTCTTCGGCTTGTTGCCGCGCTTGATCTCCTCGAGGCTCGAGTCGAGCGCCGCGGGGATGGCGTCCCAGAAGTGCAGGAAGGCGTTCTTTTCCAGGCCGATGTCGACGAACATCGCCTTGAGCCCGGGCTCGATGTTCTTGACGCGGCCCTTGAAGACGCCGCCGACGATGTTCTGGTCGCCCTCGCGCTCGACGGTGTACTCCTCGAGGACGCCGTCCTCCAGCAGTGCGACCCGGCGCTCGAGCTTCTCGACCGTGACAATGAGGGTGTTGCCGTCCCTGGGATTGATCCTCCCGAGGCCGAGCATGCGTTTGACTTTCTGAATCATGAGTCTTGTTGGATGTGAGTTTTGGAAATTGGTTTCTCGCCCGGTCCGCCGGGCCTATTCGGGTTCCTCGACCGGCACGGCGCGCGGGACGACCGAGCCGGCCTCGTCGACTTCCGGGGTGATCACCGGTTCGGGAGTGACGGTCTCCTCGGCCGGCAGGGTCACCGTCGGCCGCACCTCGATCGTCGGCGCGCTCTCGTCGCCGGTCTCGCCGCCCTCGGTCCCCTCGAGCGCGGCGATGACGTCCTCGGGGAGGACGATCTCCTCGATCGGGTCGAGGTGGCCGAGCGCCGGGTCGAGCCGGGAAAGCGGCAGGATCATGCCCTCGTCGCGCGCCAGCAGGCCGCGCAGGATGAGGTGGACCAGCGGGCCGCAGACCTTCCCGCCCGACTTGCCGTTCTGCACCAGCACGGCGACCGCGTAGCGTGGCTCGTCGTAGGGGGCGAAGGCGATGGTCCAGGAGTTGTGCGAGCGCTTGCCGGCGTCGGCGGTCTGCGCGGTGCCGGTCTTGGCGGCCACCTCGACGTCCGGGATGCGGGCCCGCCCGGCGGTGCCGCCCGGCTCGTTGGCGGCCTTCCACATCCCCTTGCGGATGTGCTCGAGGCCGGCCGGCGGGACGCCCTCCTCGACCAGGTCGAGGCGCAGCTTCGGGCGATCCTCGATCAGGCGCCGGCCGTCCGGCATCGACGCCTCCTTGATCAGGCGGGGCTCGTAGTAGCGCCCGCCGTTGGCCAGGCAGGCGGTCAGCGCGCAGAGCTGCAGGGGGGTGGCCAGCGAGTCGCCCTGGCCGATCGACAGCTGGGCGACGTCGGCGGGCGTCAGGTTGCGGCCGCGGTTGAGCGACCTCCACGCCCGGCTCCCCGGGACGTTGCCGGCCTTCTCGTTGGGCAGCGGCAGGCCGGTCGGCTTGCCGAAGCCGAGCATCAGCAGCCCCTGCGTCATCCGCTCGGCGCCGATCGCGTTGCCGAGCTTGAAGAAGTACGGGTTGCAGGACTTCTGGATCGCCTCCTCGAGGTCGAGCCCGCCGTGGCTGCCGCCACGCATGTTGTAGAGCCAGCAGGCCGGCTTGTAGCTGCCGTAGGAAACGAAGCCCTCGCAGGTGAAGCTGCGCCCGGAGAGCCCGTGCAGCGCGCCGACGGCGGCCGTCGCCGCCTTGAAGGTCGACCCCGGCGTGAAGGCGGCGATGCAGCGGTCGGTGAAGGGGTCGCAGGGGTTGTCGAGGTAGGCCCGGTAGACGTCGCCGTCGATGCTCGGGATGAAGTCGTTCGGGTTGTAGTCCGGCACCGAGGCCATCGCCAGGATCTCGCCGGTGCGCTCGTCCATCACCAC